>CAYQMC010000086.1:0-12649 GCA_964418285.1 uncultured Chryseobacterium sp. | reverse complement strand
CAAGATCATGTTCAGCAGCGTGCGCAACGTTGAACATGTGCGCAATGCGATCAATATCGGGGTACACACGATCACCGTTCCTTGGAAATTGATGAAGCAACTCACGGACAACCACATGACCGCCCTTGGCACCCAGCAGTTCTTCGAGCATACGCGATTGATCACCATGAAGGTGAAGGACATCCTGGGGCGCGACAACCCGGTGGTGAAGGACAGCGCCACGGTGAGCCAAGCCTTGGTCACCATGACGAAGTTCGGCTTCGGTGCCGTAATGGTCGTGGATGCCAAAGGCAAGAACAAAGGGGTCTTCACCGATGGCGGACTGCGTCGCGGCCTTGAGAAGGAAGGCGACAAGTTCCTGGCCAAGAAACTCAGCGCTCTGAAATTCAGCGAGCCGATCACCGTAGGCCCTGAGGCGCTGTTGGAGGATGCCCATACCGTCTTCAAGGACAAGAAGGTGGACACCTTGAGCGTAAGCGAGAACGGCAAGCAACTGGGTATGCTTGATATCCAAGACCTCTTGAAAGCAACGGCCGGCTAGGGAATGGACCACCTGAAGGCCTTCACTGCCCTGGGAACCCGCTTCCTGCGCTCTTCGGATGCTCTGCAACGGCAGGTCGGCCATGTGAGGGCCTTGGTATTCGATTGGGACGGGGTATTCAATGATGGCTGGAAGGACCTCGATGGAGGAAGCCCGTTCAGCGAGGTCGATAGCATGGGTGTGAACCTGCTTCGTTTTGCCCTATGGCAGCGGGAACAAGTGATGCTTCCCTGTGCTGTGATCACAGGACAACAGAATCCCCATGCGCAGCGCTTCGCGGAGCGCGAACACTTGGATGGCATCTACATGGGATTCAGCCACAAGCCGGAAGCGTTCAACGCATTCCTGGCCAAACACGAGCTCGACGCCAAGCAAGTGGCCTTTTTCTTCGATGATATTCTCGACCTGCCCGTGGCCCGACAGTGTGGCCTTCGCGTGCTGTTGGCTCGGCGGAGCAGCCCCTTGTTGGAGAACCACATCGTCGAGGGAAGTGATGCGGATGTCGTGACAGGACTGAGCGGCGGAGAGCACGGTCTGCGTGAAGCCTGCGAGCTGTTGGTCGCGCTCAGTGGAAGGCCTTCGGATACGATCGAACATCGGGTACGCTTCAGCGAGCAGTACCAAGGCTATTTGGCCCAGCGCAGCGCCATTGCCACGGAGGTGGTACGGAAGCCCCGCTAGTCGCGTCATCCGCGCATCCTGAACCGCGTGATATTGCGTCCTCGCTTGACAGGAAAAGCAGCCTGCTCGAATTTGGGTGCAGCCATGGTACCCATCGCATTGTTGCTGAATGCGTATGGTTCCTTTGGGATACCCATCCAATTGAAGTCCATGCCCCCGTTCCCGTTCACGTCATGGAACGCTTTGATGGCATAGTTGCCTTCGGGTAGGTCTGCAACGGTGATGCGGACGAGCTCTCCATCGGCCTTGCCCGTGGCCAAACGACATCCTTTTTCCTCATCATAGGCCTCAACGCTGCCGCACAAAGCGATGTGCACCACGCCTCCATCGTTCGGCCGATTCAATTCGACCTCGACTACGAGCGTTGATTGGCCCATACCCGCAAGGGTGAACAGGAATAGAACGAGAAGGAGATATATGCGCATGGTATTCAGAATTCCGCAACGACGGACAAGGCTTGGGCCAAAGATCGCCTGAACTCGGCACGTGGCACCTCCACCGCACCCAGTTTGGCCGTAAAGTCGTTGATGTACTGCGTATCGAAAAGCACGAATCCTCGTGCATTGAGGTGCTGGACAAGTGTGTGGAAGGCCAGTTTCCCCGCATTCGGCACCCTGTTGAACATGCTTTCGCCGAAGAATGCGGCGCCCATCACCACACCATAGATCCCACCTACCAAGCGTTCCTCCTGCCAAACCTCCACGCTGTGGGCATGGCCTGCCTCATGAAGGGCTGCGTAGGAAGCAATGAGGCGATCGTCCAGCCAAGTCTCCGGGCGTTCCGCGCAAGCTTCGACCACTGCACGAAAGGCCTTATCCCTGCTGTACAGGAAGCGGTCGGAACGCAGTGCCCTTCGGGTACGGGTATCCGGCTCGACCGCATGGAGCGGGAACAGCGCCCGTGGATCGGGGTCATGCCAGTACAGGTTGCCGTCCTCATGGCACATGGGGAAACGCCCTTCGGTATATGCGTCCATAAGCGCCGCCACCGGGATGGTAGGCACCAACAACCTGGGTTTCATTGCACCTTGAGCACGGTACGCACCGTGTGACCATTCATGCGCAGTACATACGCGCTCGGAGCCAGGATCGATAGACCCGCATCCTGTACCAGGATATTCGGGGAGGATACATCCGCACTGTAGGACCATACCAAACGTCCTGCTGGATCGAACAATTCCAGCATGACACTTCCCGGGGAGGATCCAGGCAACGTGAGCGAGAAGCCGTCCTGGAAGGGGATCGGATAGACGGATGGGCTCGTTGGATCGACTTCGGGGGTGCCGGTAGTGAGAGCCAAATACCGATCTGCTTGCAAAAAGTCGGGAATCCCATATCCAAGCTCGATGTCGGGCGCATCATACTGCGTTGCACTCCGCCTTACCGCGTCCATGATATCCTGGGCATTCCGTTCCGGGTGCAATTGCCAAAGGCAAGCCACCAAGCCGGCGACCAATGGCGCAGAGAACGAGGTGCCGTTGATGGGTTCGATGAGGTTACCGTCAGGTCCCATTCCCGCAGTTCCCCAACCCATGGCGGACACATCGGGCTTCACCCGGCCATCGGCGCTGGGTCCATGCGAACTGAAGAAGGCGTATTGGGCTTCGGCACCAGTAGCTCCCACCGCCAGCACATCCACGGCATCCGCCGGTGTGCTGATGTGGAACCACTCTGCATTGCCAAGGTTACCGGCGCTGATCACGGGTATCATGCCCTTGCGGGAGGCTATCCCTGCTGCGATGCTGATGCGCGTCGTGGCACCATCCAGGTCCAGGTAACTATGATCTTGAGTACTGTCGTCGAAGGTCGTATAGCCCAGTGAAGTGTTCAGGATATCGACGCCGATACTATCGCACAGTTCAGCTCCGCTGACCCAATTGTCCTCCTCCACCAAGTATTCCGTTGCGGCATCTTCGGTTCGTACCAACACGTAATCCGCCATGGGTGCCGTACCCACCAAGGCCCCCTCGACGATGGCCGCCATGCAGGAAAGCACGGAGCGCCCATGCCAATGGTCCTGGTATACCTCATCGTCGTGGTCCACCTGATCGCTGACCCATATGATGCCTCCACGTGCCCGCAAGGCATCGAAGCCCTCCAACTCATCCACACCCTCGAAACCGGAATCGAGCACACCGATCAGCATGCCTTGCCCTTGGGCATCCACTTCATGCAACAGATGACCGTTCATCATGGCGATCTGCCCAAAAGAGTCTCCGTAATCGAAGTTGCGGTCGGCAAGCGCTCCCAAAGCTGTGAACTTATCGACCACCCGTGTGTGCTCACCGCTGCGCGTACTTCGCACATTCAGCACGAAAGGAAGCTGGGATATGGCATCCACGACCGAGGGGTCATCGGTTCGAACGGTAATGGCGTTGAACCACTTGCTCCGATGATGGAGTTGCACATTGCCCAGGTCCAGCACCGATTGAATGTAGGCCGGGTCCACCGGCAGGTCGAGTTCATCCACGGCAATGCCTTGTGCTTGGCGCCGCTGGATGGCCCGTTGTGACAGGAATGCCTCAGGCTGATCCACCGAAAAAGGCGTGCCTGATTTGTCCGTGAACTCCACCCACCAGGTGTCCGGCGCGGTTTGGCCGCAAAGCACCAGCGGTACGAGGAGCATGCCCAGTAGAATGATCGGTGTGCGCATCCCAGGCTCAATTACCGTGTGCTACCGCCACCATTCTTAAGCGAAAACCACGCACACCACCGACCTGTGTATTGGTTTCCTCCCAGTACTTCTCCACCAAACCAACACCCCGAACATACCGCTCCTCGAAGTTGCGCTTTTCCACGGCATTCGGTCCCTGTACATTGCGCACCAATACGCTCTTATCGAACGAGAGACTATCTAAAACCCAAGGTTCGTCCAATTCGCGGAACGCCACATCCAACTGCCGATCGACGTTGTACACGTTAAGGTCCCAAGTGCGGGCTTCGCGCACCGGGAATGACATCTTCAGGCGGCGAATGTTCTCCTCGGTCATCTCAGCGCCCCTTTGATCGCGGTGCGCCGTCCAAACATCACGAACGACCCATTCCCCTGAAGCATCGGGTATATAGCGCAATACCCTGTGGGCAGTGCGCCCCCCGGCATCGGTGTATTCCTCCTCAACGCGCACCATCATGCGGTAGCTCACACTGTCCAATACGCTCAGCACGTCATCCCGCCAAAGGGAGTCCACTTGGTATTCCACCCAATGTCCAACGTTCAACGGGAAGAAGTCGAGGCCCAGATCCTGCGGTTCGGCTGCATCATCCTTGCACGCCGAAAGCAGCGATAAGCAGCACAGCACAGCAATGGCCTGTCGGTAAATGGCGTTGTTCTTCATGGTCGTTCGCGGTCGATGAATCCTCCTCCAATGACATCGTCCCCATCATAGAAGACGGCGCTTTGCCCCGGTGCGATGCCTGCGACCGGTGCATGGAATTCCACCAACACACGGCCAGCATCCAGGGATAAGGTACTCGGCGTGCCTTTGTCCTTGTACCGCACCTTGGTAATGGCCTCCATTCCATTATTCAACGCCGCCACTTTCTGGAAGTTCGTCCTCCGCACCCACATGGATGTCTTGTCGAGGTCCACTTTGCGTCCAAGCACCACCGTATTGGTCTCTGGCACGATCTCCGTCACGTATAGTGGTTCCCCGGTGGCTATGCCCAGCCCCTTGCGCTGCCCGATCGTGAAGAAAGGGTATCCATCGTGCTCGCCTAGGAGTTCCCCCTCCACGCTGACCAGCTTGCCATGTGCCAGTTTCGCTGTGGCTTCGGGTTCCTTGCGCTTCAGGAAGCCCCGGTAGTCGTTGTCCGGAATGAAGCAGATCTCGTAGCTCTCGCTCTTGTTCGCCAGTTCCGGGAATCCACTGTCCAGTGCCATTTTGCGAATATCCCTCTTGTGGAAACCACCGATGGGAAAGCGTGTTCGTGCCAGGTTCTTCTGTTCCAGCCCCCACAGCACATAGCTCTGGTCCTTGGCGGGGTCCAAACCACGGCTTACCACCCAACGGCCGCCATCCTCCAACTGACGGACCTGGGCATAGTGGCCTGTGGCGATCAACTCACAATCCATCATGTCGGCCCGCTTTAGTAGCGCCTCCCACTTGATGAACGTATTGCAGAGCACACAGGGGTTGGGCGTACGGCCGGCCAGGTATTCGCTGGTGAAGTTCCCAATGATGGACTCACCGAACTCCTCGCGGATGTCGATGATCATGTGGTGGAAACCCTTGCTCACCGCCATATTGCGCGCATCGTTGATGCTGTCCAGATCGCAGCACCCGGTAATGCGTTTTCCACCACTCGAATCGGCATAGTCCCAAGTCTTCATGGTGACACCTATCACCTCATAGCCCTCTTCATGCAGCATGAGGGCGGTAACGGAGCTGTCCACTCCCCCGCTCATGGCCACCAGTATCCGTCCGTGCTTGCTCATCGTTCTCCTTCGGGTTCGCCCGCCACATAGCGAACGGACTTGATCATTTTCCCTTTGACATCGTACTCCTTCACCACCCCCTCCAACAAATCGTTCCTGTAGGTTCCTTCGCGCTTCTTGGTCTGTCCCTGCAGTACGCGCTCCATGTCCAATGGAGTACCCATCACAGGGTCCGCGGCCATTGGTCGCACCTCCCATTGGCCATTGTTGTGGTATTCCACAAAAGGGCCCTCGCGCTTACCGGCCTTGTAATCCACCTCGCTCATCAGTTGCTCATCGTCGTAGTATTCCCTGAAGGTTCCGTTCTCCTTGCGTTCGTTCACGGCCACACCACGCCTGTAGAGCACCTGCAACTGGATCGTGCCATCCGGATTGAAATAGTACCAGGAACCATCCCTATCGCCATTCACCAGTTGACCTTCGATCTCCTTCTTGCCGCTCGGGAAATAGAAGACCATGGTGCCTTCGGCTTGTCCATCCACATACTGGGCATGGATCTTCAGGTTGCCATTATCGAACCAACTTCGGCTTTCACCGTGCTGCTTCCCGTTGACATATTGGTGTTTTTCCGCAGGACTTCCATTGGCGAAATAATCCTCCTGCAGGCCATCAAGTGTGCCCTTTGTGTAGCGTTCGACCTTGCGTAGTCGTCCTTCCGGATCGTGGTACACCCAGGTGCTATCCTTGGATCGGCCCAGGTACTTCCCTTTGGCCATGGACTTCCCGTTGGGATGGAAGTGCTCTGCGTGGCTCACCACTCCATCGCCTGCGTGGAGTTGGATACTGGTAAGCCTGCCTTCCTCATCGAAATGCTCGAACCGCCCCACCGGCTTATCGTCCTTGAACTGCCCTTGGTAGCGCAATTTTCCATTGGGCCATGCCTTGGCCCATTCCCCCTGCTTCCTTCCTTGCACATCGGAACGGTTGAGGTCCGATGGGACGGGCTGGGCAAGAGCAATGCCGGAAAGCAGTAGCAGGAAAGGTGGAACCAGTTGGCGCAGCATGTCAGTACAAAGGTAGCGGGAGGCTTCGCGGTATCGGGATGTGGCAGAAGAGATCTTCAACAGCCGGACGCGAATGCAAGTGCTGGGCCAAGCGGCTACCTTTGCGGCACATTCCTACCCCATGAAATTCTTCATCGATACGGCCAGCCTTTCCCAGATCAAAGAAGCCCAGGACCTAGGCGTCCTCGATGGCGTCACCACCAACCCTTCCTTGATGGCCAAGGAGGGCATCAGTGGCCATGACCGGGTGATGCAACACTACGTGGACATCTGCAACATCGTGGATGGGGATGTGAGCGCCGAAGTGATCGCCACGGACTACGCCGGCATGATCACCGAAGGAGAGAACCTCGCAGCGCTTCACCCGAACATCGTGGTGAAAGTGCCTATGACCCGCGATGGCGTCAAAGCCATCAAGACCTTCACAGCAAAGGGCATCAAGACCAACTGCACACTGGTTTTCAGTGCTGGTCAGGCCCTGCTGGCGGCCAAGGCCGGTGCCAGTTATGTATCGCCGTTCATTGGGCGATTGGACGATGTGAGCACGGATGGCGTACAACTGATCGAGCAGATCCGCTTGATCTACGACAACTATGGCTTTGGCACCGAGATCCTGGCAGCGAGCATCCGTCATCCGATGCACATCATCCAATGCGCCGAAGTGGGTGCTGATGTTGCAACCTGTCCGCTGAATGCGATAACAGCCTTGTTCGACCACCCGCTGACGACCATCGGTCTGGAGAAATTCCTTGCCGACCACAAGAAAGCGGCCGCACAAGACGTCAAGGCATAATCCCATGCTGTTGGCCATCCACCCCTTGAATCCCGAGCCGCGCAAGGTGGCCGAGGTGGTGAAGACCTTGCGGACGGGAGGTGTCGCGGTCATCCCCACGGACACGGTCTATGCCTACGTATGCAGCGCACATCAATCCAGGGCTATCGAGTTGGTGACACGCCTGAAGGGTGCCAAACCCGGCAAGGCGGACCTGAGCCTCATCTGTGCGGACCTCAGCCAACTTGCTTTGTATTCCCGGCAACTGAGCACCCCTGCGTTCAGGACCATGAAGAAGGCGCTCCCTGGACCGTACACCTTCATCGTACCCGCCAGTAGCGAGATCCCCAAGTTGTTCAAGAACAATAAACGCACTGTCGGTATCCGCGTTCCGGACCACGCGATTCCCTTGGCCATCGTAACGGCGCTTGGTCATGCCTTGGTAGTGGCCAGCGTACACGATGACGATGATGTAGTGGAATACACCACCGATGCATCCTTGATCGAAGAGCGGATCGGGCACCAGATCGACCTGGTCGTTGATGGTGGACCGGGAGGCTTGGAGGGAAGCACCGTGATCGACCTCAGCGGCGACGAGCCGGAGATCCTTCGGGAGGGAAAGGGCCCCATCGAGGACCTGTTCTAGATGTCCTGGTGTGCCTGGCCTTCGAAGCTGGCGTTCCTGAGCTGTTTCCAAGCTTCCGGCAGGGCCTCGACCAGGTCACCTGCGATCATTGCATCCATACCCTTGTGCCGTGCGGCAATATCGCCGGCAAGCCCATGCAGGAACACGCCGAGCACTGCCGCCTTCAAGGGTCCGTAACCTTGGGCACGCAATCCGGTGAGAAGACCGGTCAAGACATCGCCACTACCCCCTTTGGCCATCCCCGGATTTCCCGTGGAGTTGAAGAATACGGCCCCATCGGGCGAACAGATCGCTGTCCAAGCCCCTTTCAGTACTACGATAACACCGAGATCCTTAGCCATTTGCCGAGCACGACCGAGCCGTTGATAACCGTTCACGGCAGGAGCCCCGTGCAGACGATCGAACTCCTTGGGATGGGGCGTCAGGATCGTATCCGGGGGAAGGAAGGCACGCCATGTTCGGTTATCGGATAGGATGTTCAAGGCGTCAGCATCCAACACGAGCGGAGCCTCCCGCTCTTGGATCGAACTCTTGAGCACCAGTGCAGTATCGGGGGCGGATCCAAGTCCAGGTCCAATGCCAATGGCAGTGGCTAGTGAAGGCTTGGGTAGAGAATCCACAATTGATCCGCTGGGGGCTGTGGAGCACATGGCCTCGGGGCAGCAGATCTGTAGAATATCCAGTGCCGCCTTCGGAACGTGAGCGGTGACCAACCCGACCCCACTCCGCAATGCTCCACGTGTGGCGAGCACGGCCGCCCCGGCTTTGCTCGTACTTCCTGCAATGATCAAGGCATGTCCGAATGTCCCTTTGTGCCCGAAATGCGGCCTGGGACGGAGCAGGGGCAGAATATCTGCTTCCTGCAGTATGCGGTACGGAGTAGCCAGCGATGCGGCGAAGTCGTGGTCCGATCCGATCGGCAGCACTTCCCAAGCTCCAACAAAGGCTTCATTCTCAGGCAGTACCAAGGCAAGCTTCGGAAATTCGAAGGTAAGCGTGTATGACGCGCGCACGATCCCTTCGGGATCGTTGTTCGTGTTGTCCTCGGCAAACAGACCACTAGGCAGGTCCACGGCCACTACAGGACGCCCGCTCTCCGCTACCCATTGGATCAACTGGGCCACCTGGTCCGTCACCCTTCCGGACAACCCGGTACCGAACAATGCATCGATGACCACGTCCGTCGATCGGATCTCCAGCGCTGTCTTTACATCCGGGCTGGAGACCCGCTCAATGAGGATGTCGTCCAAGCGATCCCAGTTCGAGGCGTTATCCGCCGAAGCTTGCGATCGATGCTCATAGCGGAACACACGCACAAAAAAACCTGAAGCATGCAGCAAGCGGGCAATGACAAGTCCATCGCCGCCATTGTTGCCCATACCTGAAAGAACAAGGAAAGTAGTCTCCTGAGGAGGGCCGAACCGCCCTTCCCGGGTGCGCTCAAGTATCCACTGGGCGCATCGGGAAGCTGCACGCTCCATCAACTCCAGCGTGGTAATGGGCTCATTTTCCGTAGTATGCGCATCCAAGGTACGCATCTGTTCGGCGTTGAGGAAGGGGAGCATGCGTACAAGATAGCACGGGGCAAAAAGAAAAGCCCCCCGAGCATAAGCTCGGAGGGCTTTCAGTGCCTTATCGGGTTACTACTACTGGAAGTAGAAGTTGATGCCAACGGACAGTCCGCTGATACCGGTGTCGAGGCCGAAGCTGTTCGACTTATCAGGACCCTCGGTCGTAACGGTGGTCACAGCGCCTTGGTTGTTGTTGGCGGTGGGATCCCAGCTTTCCGTGGTGGTTTCGCCGTAGCCAGTGCTGCTGAGCATAAGGCCCCAGGTGTACTCACCGCTGAGGGAGAGCTTGGGGGCGCAGAACCATTCAACACCACCGAACACACCCAGACCGAAGCCGAAGGTGGAACCGTTCTTCTCTTCGGTGTTGCGGCTGGTCTGGTTGTCGGCCGAGATCGCGTTACCGTATTCGAAGGTGGTCTTCGAGCTACCGAGGGCAACATATGCCTCAGCACCGTAGATACCTACAACGCGGCTGCTGCCAACCCGCTTTTCGAGACCACCACCCAACACGAGGTTGAAGCTACCCTCCTTGGTAACATCCTCAACTTGCGCGAGCGGAGTCGGAACTGGGTTCGGCTGAGGAATGGCGTTCACCAATTCGGTCGTCTTATCCGAACCGAAGCCGATGCGCAATTTTCCGCGGTATGCGGTGTTCGCATCGATGAGCTTCTTACCCTGGATAGCGAACATCGGGTTCGCCCAGGTGAATTGGGCACCGCCGTTGCCGCTGGTACCGTTGAAGAGGTTACCGGCGTAGTTCAGGAAAGGCTGGGCATCGAAGGTCAAGCCCCAATCGCCATCCTGGCTGAGCCAGTTCTCACCACGGTTGCTCGTGATCTCGCCGGTTTGGGCGGACACGGTCGAAGCGGCGACAAGCGCGGCTGCGAAAAGTACTGTCTTCTTCATGTCGAACGTTTTTGGTTTGCGTGCTTTCAGGTTAATGACGTGGCACTTGGTGGCCAAATGTAGGTAAGCGGTGTAAACTGGCAAATGACAACGATATGCGTTCTCAACAGGCACTTGTTAGGAGCATCTCCAAGTCTTCCATGTACACTTTCCGTACCACACTCGATCTCCACAATGCGGCCGCAAAAATAGAGAAGTCTTGGAATATGCAATACCCTCACCCCGCTTTCTGCTCAAGCATGGGCACAAAGCGGAAGTCACCATGGGTACTGCGATCGAATGTCGCGCTGTCCAAACGCACAATGCTCTCCATGGTCTGTACAGCCCCTTCTCCTACAGGGATAACGGCTCTCCCCCCCACCTTCAGTTGATCCAGCAGGGCTTGTGGAACATATGGTGCTCCACATGTGACGATAACCCGATCGAAAGGAGCTTCCCTTCCCAAGCCAACGAATCCGTCGCCATGGAACAACGCTGCCTTGTATCCCATCCGATGCAAGCGTTCCTTGGTCCTGAGGTATAACGGTCTATGTCGTTCTATGCTGAAGACCTTCATTCCCATTGACACCAGTACGGCAGTCTGGTATCCACTGCCTGTACCGATCTCCAACACCTTCATGCCCGGCTTCAAGGCAAGAAGGCTTGTTTGGAATGCCACGGTGTAGGGTTGCGATATGGTCTGACCACTGCCGATGGGGAAAGCCGTGTCTGCATACGCCAACTGCAAGAAGGCGGTATCGTCTATGAACTGATGTCGCGGTATGCTGCCGATGGTGTCGAGCACCCGTTGGTCCTGTATTCCTTTCTGGCGGAGTTCCTCCACCAATTGTTTGCGAAGGCCTTTGTGGCGATAGCTATCCTCCATGATCATCGGGTGCCAAGTTACCCATGGTCGGTGATGCCCGGAGCTCAACTCCTACTTTTGCCGCCCCTTGCAGGGGCCAACATCGGTCCGGCATTGTGCAGCACATGTCCACCCCCATCCGTATTGGTGTCCTTGGTGCCGGTCACTTGGGTCGCATCCACATCCAGCAGCTACTTACGCTGGACAACTGCCAGGTGGTCGGCTTCCACGACCCCGACCCGGCGAGGCAACAAGCGATATCGAACGAATTCGGGGTGCTTCCCTTTGCTGAAGCGGACGAGTTGATCGGCTTGGTGGACGCGGTCGATATCGTAACTCCGACGCTGAGCCATCATGCCCTGGCGGGTCACGCGTTGGACCTGGGCAAGCATGTCTTCATCGAGAAGCCCCTGACAAATACCGTTGAGGAGGCCCAGGACCTGGTTCGAAAGGCCAAGGCTGCGGGGCGTGTTGTACAAGTGGGGCACGTGGAACGCTTCAACCCGGCGTTCCAAGCTGCGCGGCCCTACCTGGAGAACCCCATGTTCATCGAAACCCATCGCTTGGCCCAGTTCAACCCTAGGGGCACGGACGTAAGCGTAGTCCTTGACCTTATGATACACGACCTGGACATCATCCTACATGTGGTGGATAGCCCATTGGAGGAAGTGCACGCCAATGGTGTGGCCGTGGTGAGCGACACGCCAGACATAGCCAATGCCCGGTTGTGCTTCGCCAATGGCTGTGTGGCCAACCTTACGGCAAGCAGGATAAGTATGAAGAACATGCGGAAGAGCCGCTTCTTCCAACGGGACGCCTACATCGCTGTTGACATGTTGACCAAGGAAACGGAGATCGTGCGCATGCGCGCCGTGGAAGGCGCACCCGACCCTTTCGGGATAACCCTTGACCTTGGCGGCGACAAGGGTCAACGACAGATCGAATTCGAGAAGCCTCCAATAGCCGGCACCAATGCCATTCGCGAAGAGCTGAATGCATTCATGGGATCCGTCGCCACAGGCGAACGGGCTGTGGTGAGCATTGCCGATGGGGCCGTTGCCTTGGAGACCGCGCATCGGGTGCTGGCGGAAATGGCACGGAATAATTCATCACTAACATACTGATCCTGGACCTCCATGCGTTGCGCGCTGTACATGACCTCTATTCGTACCTGGTATGTCGCGGCATTCATGGTGCTCTGCTTAGCCTGTACCAAGGGAGACAAGATCCCATCCTATGTGGAGGTCCCA
>CAYQMC010000085.1:0-12690 GCA_964418285.1 uncultured Chryseobacterium sp. | reverse complement strand
GTGTACGATGATGTGATCGGGGCTTTCGGCCGACGTATCCAACGCCTGCTGGCACTGGGCGGAAGCGATGAACCCGACCGCGCCGATGCAGCACGTGCACAGCGTTTCAAACCCGTTGTGCGCCATGTTGGACCTTTCACCCTGGAAGCAGGAAAAAAGGCACAACACAGTTTCACCATCAGCAACTATGTGGGCTCCGTACGGGTCATGGTGGTGGCCTCCCACGACCACCGTGCATACGGACATGCGGAACAAGCCGTCCCCGTTCGGAAACCATTGATGCTGGTGGCCACCATGCCGCGTGTACTTGCACCCGGGGAATTGGTGGACCTTCCGGTCACCGTGTTCGCCATGGACCCCAATGTGAAGGATGTGCAAGTAGCCTTGGAACCGAACGCACTCCTGGTTCCGGAGGGCCCGGGGTCGAAGATCATCCGGTTTGCAAGCACAGGGGACCAAGTGGTCACCTTCAAAGTACGGGTGAAGGATGCCGTGGGTATCGCACGGATGAAAGTAACGGCGACAGGAAGTGGTGAAAGCGCATACGAGCGCATCGAACTGCAGGTCCGCCAGCCCAACCTACCCGTGAGCAAGGCCTCGGAGATCGTGCTTGAACCTGGCGAGAGCTGGCAGGACAGTCCGACACCCCTGGGTGTAAAAGGAACCAACAGTGCTTACTTGGAGGTCAGCTCCATCCCCCCGGTGGACCTTGGTCGCAGGCTTCAATATCTGGTGGGCTATCCGCACGGTTGCCTCGAACAAACCACTTCAAAGGTCTTCCCACAACTCTTCCTTGCGCAGGTGATGGAGCTACCGGCCCGGTACGCACAGGAAATGCGCAGCAATGTGGAAGCGGCCATACGCAAGATCTCACGATTCCAACGGAGCAATGGCAGCTTCAACTACTGGAGCGGGGGCGATCATTATGACACGTGGACCTCGATCTACGCCGGTCATTTCCTTGTGGAAGCCCAGAAGCAGGGATTCGCTGTACCCACCGGCATGCGTTCCAACTGGTTGGCGCACCAGCGCAAAGCCGCACGCGACTGGAACGGATCCGTTCCTGATTCCTGGTCCAAGAGCAACGTGCAACACGTACAGGCATACCGCTTGTATGTGCTCGCTCTGGCAGGTTCCCCGGAACTGGGCGCCATGAACCGCCTGCAAGAGCGACGAAACCTGGGACAACAAGCCAGTTGGATGCTGGCGGCCGCCTATGCCAATGCCGGTCGTACCGATGTAGCCCGAAAGGTGGTGGAGGAGTTGTCCACCACGGTGCCAGCATACACGGAGCAGGGCCATACGTACGGCAGTGGGTTGCGCGATGAAGCACTTGTGGCCGAAGCCCTGATGGCCATGGGCGAGAACGCCCGGGCAGCCGGTGTGGTGCAACGTATTGCAAAGCAGCTGAACGAAGATCATTGGTACAGCACCCAAAGCACGGCCTTCGGCCTGATGGCAGTCGCACGGCTCGCACAGCGCAATGACCTCGGTAAAGGAATGAACTATACCTTGAACGTGGGTGGCGAGGCCAGCACGACGATCACCAGCAAAGCGATCGCTCGGAACGAGTTGCCCGTGCCGGATGGCAAGGTCCCGGTATCGGTCACGAACTCGGGCAAGGCATTGCTCTATGTAAGGCTGGTGCGAACGGGAACGCCCATGGTCGGCGAGGAACGCGCCATGGCCAGCGGCCTGGGCATGAGCGTGGATTACCAGCTCATGGACGGTACCGGGATCGACCCGGCGCGCATGGAACAGGGAACCGACTTCAAGGCCATCGTACGGGTCACCCATCCTGGCACCGCAAGTGCCTACCAGCAATTGGCGCTAACACAGGTTTTCCCTTCGGGTTGGGAGATACGCAACATGCGGTTGGAAGGCAGTGAACAGGCTGTGCGAAGCAGCGCCTTCACCTACCGCGACCAACGGGACGACCGGGTCATGACCTACTTCGACCTACGGCGTGGACAGACCCATACCTATACCGTGTTGCTGAACGCTTCGTACACCGGACGCTATTACCTCCCGGGAGCGCATGTGGAAGCCATGTACGACCATACCGTGAATGCCCGCAGCACCGGCAAGTGGGTGGAGGTGGTGAGCGCGGGAACGACAGTGGCTGTGCGCTGATCTACTTCCATTTCATGAATACCGGAATGACGACCATGGTCAATCGCCTCCTCCCCTTCCTCCTCCTGTTGCCGATGCAGAGCATGGCCCAAAACGGTACGATCATAGTCGGTGGACTGGAACGGACCTACACCTTGCGCTTGCCGGGCAGTTATACCCCAGCGGTACCTATGCCCATGGTGGTGGCCTTGCACGGTGGTTTCGGCAGCGGAATCCAGCTCGAGGAGCAATCGCAACTGACGGTAAAGGCAGAGGAAGAAGGCTTCATAGTGGTCTATCCAGACGGATCGCAAACAGGTTTCTTGAACATCCGTACTTGGAACGCCGGTGGATGCTGCGGCGGCTCGGTCGCGAACAACATCGACGATGTCGGATTCATCGATACACTGCTCGACCTGCTCATCCTTGAGAACAGCATCGACACCACGCGTATATATGTCACCGGCATGAGCAACGGAGGCTTCATGTCCCATCGCTTGGCCTGCGAACTAAGCCACCGGATCGCAGCGATCGCGCCGGTAGCTGCTTCCATGACCATAGCGGAATGCCAGCCCGAACGACCGGTACCGGTGATCGCGATCAACTCATACCTGGACGAGAGCGTACCTTATCTCGGTGGCATCGGCTCTGGTGTATCCGACCACTACAATAGCCCCCTTGATTCGGTCTTGAACGCTTGGGCTGGTCATGCCGGATGCACCTTTTTGAACGACACCCTCGTGAACGACCAAGAGCTGACACATATCCGTTGGGACGGCTGCTCCTGTGGCGTACAGATGGAATTATACCTGACCCGTGACGGTGGTCATTCATGGGCTGGAGGTACACTAGGAACGGCGATCGGTGACCCGCCATCGACAACGGTCTCGGCGAACGATCTCATGTGGGAATTCTTCCAGCGATATACCTTGAACTGCGCCATCACTACCGCTGTAGACGAACGTGACAATCCCTTGTCCGTGCAGGCTTTCCCCAATCCTACCAACGGCCTGATCAACATCCGTGGTAGTGCCTTCCGTTCGTTGTTACTAAGTGATGCACTCGGCCGAACCGTATTGGAACTTGAGTTGGATGACACCGGGAAAACGATCCTAGACCTGCAGCACTTGCCTGACGGCATCTATATGGCGCACATCCGATCGGTATCAGGAGAAGTGCAAAGTCTGCGGATCGCATTACAAGAATGAACGAATGCCTGCCCTACCTCCGTTCTTCCGATGCTCCCGAACAGCCGATGCGGGTGGAGCATGGGACGATCCAGGAATGAAGGAGGCACGCACATGAATCTCTTGGGTCTCTTCCGAAGCCGACGTGTACTCACCACCACAGTGGTGTCGGTCTTGCTATACAGCTGGGCGCGATGGGGGCCCATGGACCCGCTCTTTGATGATCCGCATAGCACCGTGCTGCTGGATCGCGACGGCATCATGCTGGGAGCCACCGTTGCCAGCGATGCACAGTGGCGCATGCCGGCCATGGGGGGGCTTCCTCCCCGCTTCGTGGAATGCCTGCTTCAGTTCGAGGACCGCCGCTTCAGGCAACACCTGGGTGTACACCTGCCCTCCCTCATGCGCGCCGCCAAGCAAAACCTGAGCGAAGGTCGCACGGTGAGCGGTGGAAGCACCATTTCCATGCAGGTGGCCCGCATGAGCGGAAAAGGAAGCTCCCGGACGTATGGCAATAAAGTGCTGGAGATACTGCTAGCGCTGCGTATGGAAATGCGCTACAGCAAGGATGAGATCCTACAGCTCTATGCGGACAATGCGCCATTCGGTGGCAATGTGGTGGGACTGGAAGCGGCAGCATGGCGCTGGTTCCAACGTGATCCATGGCAGTTGAGCTGGGCGGAATGCGCGACCCTCGCGGTACTCCCCAATGCTCCTGCGCGTATACACCCCGGTCGCAAACGGGACGCCCTTTTGCGCAAGAGGAACAGGCTCCTGGACCGACTGCTCCACGTAGGCGAACTGGATAGCCTTGCATGGTCCCTCGCCCTGGAAGAACGCTTACCGGAAGCCCCCAGAGCATTGCCACGTGCGGCTCCCCATCTTCTGGCCACCCTGGAACGCCAGGGATCCGAAGGACAACGGATCCGAAGCACCCTCGATGCATCCATCCAGGCCCGCGCTACGGAACTCGCCGAACGACATGCACTGGCGCTTCGTGCGAACGAAGTACACAATACGGCGATCCTTATCATGGACGTGCCCACTGGTGAAGTACTCGCCTACGTGGGTAATCTGGGGTCGGCCGGCCAAGCACACGCCGGCGATGTGGACATCATACGGGCTCCGCGCAGCACAGGGAGCCTGCTGAAGCCCTTTCTCTACGCTTCGATGCTGCAACAGGGAGAACGCATGCCCGATCAACTCGTCGCAGACCTGCCAACGCGCTATCAAGGATTTGCTCCACGCAATTTCGATCAACGCTTCAGCGGTGCGGTGCGTGCTTCCCAAGCCTTGGCTCGTTCGCTCAATGTGCCTGCTGTTCGTGCTCTGCACCAGCATGGCGTGGATCGCACGCTGCGAATGCTTCGGGCCATGGGACTGGAGCACTTGGACCGGAGCGCTGAGCATTACGGCCTCGCGCTCATAGTGGGTGGGTCCGAGAGTACGCTATGGGAATTGACCGGTGCCTACGCCTCCTTGGCTCGCATCGCACGCATGGGACCACGAGCGACCAGTGCCCATGTACATCCACCCATGATCATGCGGAACAACGCGATGAACGGGTCGGGGCGCACCGCTCCCGTGCTGGGGCCTGCAGCAGCTTTTCACACGCTCGAGGCTCTACGCTCATTGGATCGACCGGATATGCTACAAGGCTGGGGACATGGCACCGGCAGTGGTCCCATCGCATGGAAAACAGGAACAAGCTTTGGTCATCGCGATGCCTGGGCCATAGGTGTAAGCGACCGGTACGCTGTGGGCGTTTGGACCGGTAATGCCTCAGGTGAAGGACGTCCTGCGCTTACAGGTACCCTGGCGGCTGCCCCTTTGCTCTTCGAACTGTTCGGCATGTTGCCCAACGGCAGTGCGGTCGAACCGCCATACGACCATATGGAGAGAATGTCCGTGTGCCGCCATAGCGGACACAGGGCCGGGCCGGAATGTGACCAGGTGGATAGCACCTGGGTCTTGAAACAGGCTGTCAGGACCCCACCGTGCCCCTACCACAGGAGCATACTGGTGGATGCATCCGGATCACTGCGTACAAGGCCGGGACCTGATGCGTTCCGCGCCGTTTGGTTCGTTCTACCACCTGCTATGGAGCACTACTACATGATCGTCGACCCGAGCTACAAGCCCCTACCAGCTTGGGCTCCGGGTGTTCTTCCGGACGAGGAGGAGGGCATCATGGAACTCATCTATCCGGACCATGGCGCACGCATCCTCGTGCCGGTCCAATTGCATGGCAGGCACGGTGAAGTCGTGCTCGAAGCAGCGCACCGCGAGAAGGAGGCTGCGATCCATTGGGACCTGAACGGCGAGCATAGAGGCACGACCATTGGGGAACACCGCATCACCGTGGACCTTGAAGCGGGTCCTCAGAAGCTAACTTTGGCCGACCAGGCCGGCCGAATACTGGAAGCCACTTTCAGTGTGGAACGCGGTCGTAGCTTCCAGCCATGAACGTGCGTTCGACCCTTCTGATCCTTGCCCTGTTGTTTGCGCGCTTGGCGTGGACGCAACCCGATACCTTGTATGTCCCATCGGGCGATACACTGTTCAGCTTCCACGTTTTATACGAACCCATGCCCGATGTTGAGCAATTCACGCTGGTAGGACATTACGCCCACGACACAACGAAAGTGGCCGTGCGGCTCGACCACAAGCGGGGCAAACCATCCGGGATATACAGAGCCTTCTATCCGGATGGTCGACCATTGATCTTTGCCGTGTACGGTTGGGGATCGCTACATGGCGATTGGACCGAATACGACGAGTTCGGACGCATCACGGTGAAAGGGCAGTATCGCAATGGACTTCGTGATGGCACTTGGGCGTTTCGCAAACAAGGCATAGTGGGTAGATACAAGGATGGCCTTGAGCATGGAAAATGGAAATACTACGCCAATGGCAAATTGGTTCGTATCGAAAAATATCACCTCGGCAAATTGGTGCAGGGGGGTACACATGACCTGTGACGAGCCATTGTCTTTCACACTGCTTAACACCATTGGAGCAACCTCCAACCTCCGTTGAGCGTTCCAAGCTTACCTTGGAACGAGGTTCCCCCCCAGATCCCAACATGACCCCATCACGCATCCTTCCCTTCCTTCTTCTCTTGTCAAGCTCCGTTCTGGTCGCGCAGGACGACCCTTCGACCACCGGAAAGCTTAGCGCACTGTTGTACCATATCGACCGCATGTACGTGGACGATGTGGACAAACAGGAACTGGTCGACGCTGCTGTGGTGCGCATGCTGGAGGAACTCGACCCCCACTCGACCTACATCCCGAAGGAGGAACTGGAGGAAGTGAACGAGCCGCTTAAAGGCAATTTCGAAGGTGTCGGCATCCAATTCAACATCATACGCGATACCATCTACGTAGTGGACGCGATCTCGGGTGGCCCATCAGAACGGATCGGCATCCGGGCTGGGGATCGCGTGGTCAACATCGATGGTGAAACGGCAGCAGGGGTGGGTTTCAAGAACAGCGATGTGATGAAACGCTTGCGCGGTAAAAAGGGGACCAAGGTATTGGTCAGCATCCTGCGGAAGGGCGAATCGGACCTCCTCGATTTCAGCATCACACGGGATAAGATACCGATCCACAGTGTGGAGGCAAGCTACATGGCCGCTCCCGGCATAGGCTACATCAAGGTGAGCCGCTTCAGCGCCACCACCATGCGGGAATTCCGTGAAAAGCTGACCGCATTGAAGGCGGACGGCATGCAGAACCTGATCCTTGACCTGCAGGGCAATGGTGGAGGATACCTGCGTACCGCTATCGAAATGAGCGATGAATTCCTTGGGGAGCGAAAGCTTGTGGTCTATACCGAGGGACGGAATTCTCCACGCGAAGACACCTATGCCACAAGCCAAGGCATGTTCGAGAAAGGCAAGCTCGTGGTCCTTGTGGACGAAGGAAGTGCAAGTGCGAGCGAGATCGTAAGTGGTGCTGTGCAGGATTGGGATCGCGGCCTGATAATCGGACGGAGGAGCTTCGGTAAAGGACTTGTACAACGCCCGGTGATGTTGCCCGATGGATCGGCAGTAAGGCTCACGGTATCCCGGTACTACACGCCATCCGGAAGGTCGATCCAAAAATCGTACGAAGAAGGGGTCGAAGCCTACCAACGCGAAAAGAGCGAACGCTGGGCGAAGGGCGAGTTGACCAACCCGGATAGCCTGCATGCCGCAGACACCGTGCGCTACTATACCATGAACAAGCGGATAGTATATGGCGGAGGGGGTATCATGCCCGATGTGTTCGTCCCCATCGATACCACCTACAGTTCGGCCTACTTCGGGCAACTGGTGCGACATGGGGTCCTGAACACCTTCGCGCTGAACCATGTGGACCAGAACCGCACCGAACTATTGGCGGCCTATCCCGACCCCGATGCCTTCCTGGTCGAGTTCCACGTGCTACCCGAGTTGATGGAAGCTTTGGTGAACGATGCTGAAAAGGAGGGTATCGCCCCCGATGAGGAGGGGTTGGAACGCTCGAGAAGCTTGGTGGAACTTCGTCTCAAAGCACTGATCGCCAGGGACCTATGGAATACCTCGGCCTATTGGCAGATGATCAACGCTGATAATCCGGTGGACCGCAGCTTCCAGAAAGCCTTGGAAAGCTTGTCCGACAATACTTTCCAACGGATGGGCATGGCCCGGTGATCAAGGATGGATTCGCTCTACGCTACCTGTTAAGGGCTTGTTAAACGGATCGCAGTTCAGTGAGCTCGACCTATTTTTGCGCTCTCCTACAAAAAACTTCGCAGCAATAGAACCTCCCATGAAAGACAAGGTCCAGATCGCCCTGCTCTCCGTGATCGCAGTAGCCCTTGTGGCACTTGCCGTTTCGCAATTCGTTGGTAAGGAAGCCACGCCAACTGGCAACGTAGCAGCCAGTAACGTGGTCGCAGCTCCCGCAGCGCCCGCCAACCCCACGACCTTCGATCCGATGGCGAACACCACCGAGGCTGTGGACAATACACCCAAGACCCTGGTGACCTTCGGCAGCTACGAACATGATTTTGGAAACATCAAACAGGATAGCCAGAACAAGCACAAGTTCTCCTTCACCAATACCGGTAGCGAACCCCTGCTGATCGAATCGGCCACCGGATCCTGCGGCTGCACCGTACCCAACTATCCCAAGGAGCCTATCCCGCCCGGTGGCACCGGCGAGATCGACGTGGAATACAAGCCCGGCAAGCAGGAGAACGCCCAGACAAAGACCGTGACGATCGTGGCCAATACCGAGCCGAAGGAGACCGTGCTTCGTCTGAAGGCCTTCGTGGAGAAGACCAACTAACGAGCATCCAGTTCCGTACGCAAAAGCCCCGAGCAGTGTGCTCGGGGCTTTTGCGTTTGAATGATCGATCGCTGTCCTACAAGCCGTTGATGGCCGCTGCCAAGCGATGGTCCTTATCGGTCACCACGTCGCCGGAGTCGTGCGTGCTGAGCCGCACAACGAGGGTGTCATAGGTATTTGTCCAAGTAGGATGATGGCCTTGTTTCTCGGCGATAAGGGCCACACGGGTCATGAACGCGAAGGCTTCGCTGAAATCCTTGAACTTGAAGGACCTTTCCAAGGCCCCGTCGACCAAATTCCAATCGGGAGTGCTCATCGGTGCAGAGGTATTGGTATTGTTTGGATGCCCTTCTCCGTCGGCTCCAGGACATTCATCTCATCCAAGAGATGCGAGGCACCAGCGAACTTATCGATGATGAACAGGATGTACCTGGCATCCACACAGATGTTGCGGCACTTCGCGGGATCGAACTGGATATCGCTCATGGTGCTTTCCCAGGTGCGGTCGAAGTTCAAGCCTATCAACTCACCGCGGGCATTCAATACCGGACTGCCACTGTTGCCCCCGGTGGTGTGCAACGAACTGGTGAAACACACAGGCATGGTACCGTCCACGCCATATCTGCCATAGTCCTTGGCAGCATGGAGCTCGATGAGCTTCGCGGGCAGGTCGAACTCGGCATCCCCGGGAATGTACTTGGCGATGACGCCATCGAGTGTGGAAAAGGCCTCGTATACCACGGCGTCCCGGGGTTCGCTTCCTTCCACCTGGCCATAGGAAAGGCGTAGTGTGCTGTTCGCGTCCGGCCAATAGGTCTTCTCCGGAAAGAGCTCCATCATGCCTTTCACATAACCGCGCATCGCCTGCTCGATGCCGTCGCTGAGTTCGGCATGGCGCGGGCGCGCACGCAGCATGAATGCGTCATAGAAGCTGCGGGACGTGCGGTATCCCGCATCGCTCCGCAGTTTATCGATCGCTTTTGCACTCATCCTTGACAAGGCCTTGTCCAACCGTTCCTTCGAAGTGAAGATGCCGGACGCATAGATGGCGTCGATCCACGCATCGCTGTCACCCTTATGGCGCTGATCGATCTCCGCAAGGACATCAGGGGCCAAGGTGGGATCGATATGCTTCCGGTAAATGGGCAACAAGGCCTTGAACACCCGCTTGTCCACTTCCATGTCGTAGTCCTTGAAAAAGGCTGTGGCCCCGGCATCCAATTTCTCCAGTTCCGCGTCGAGCTTCCCTTCCGCCTCCAAGCGCTCGAAATTCTCGAACAGTTCGCGGTAACGGTCGGCGAAGCGTAGGATCTCCGGACCGTAGTATACCATCTCGATGAACAGGTCACGGGCAGTGGCGTATGGGGTGTACTCCGCATACAAGGCTTGCAGCGCATCCAGATTCTCCGCGTGGTGCAGCATCCCCTTTTCCCTGCTTTGGGCCGCATAGGCCCGCTCGTACTCACGCTTACGAGCCAGCGTATTCAGCTCCTTCAACCCGCGCAGCTCACCGATCCATTTCTTCCACGCGTTGCTGATGGACGACTGTTTATCCGCGTACTGGATCCGTGTGCGATCGCTGGAGCGCATAGCGGCGTCTATCACCCCCAGGCTTGCGGTGCGCATCGCGATACGCATGGGGTCGGAAGTGTTCATGATATGCTCCACGGCGAATGAACTCAGGTAGCGTTGGGTATTGCCAGGAAAACCGAAGATCATCGCAAAATCCCCCTCCTTCACCCCTTCGAGGCTGATGGGCAGTACATGCCGAGGCTTCATCGGCACATTCGCATCCGTCGGGTCGGCAGGTTTGTTGTCGCTGTCGGCATAGATGCGGAAGAGGCTGAAATCCGCATTGTGCCTTGGCCACATCCAGTTGTCCGTATCGCCCCCGAATTTGCCGATGGAACTTGGAGGTGCTCCTACCAAGCGAACGTCCCGGAAGGTCTCAGTTACGATGAGGTAATAGGAATTACCATAGTTGAAGGGCCTTACTACAGCGCGGTAATGTGTGCCAGCCACGGCTTCCGCTGTGATCGCTGCCGACAGCTTATCTACCGCCTCCCTGCGCTGGGGTTCGGCAAGCCCTTTGGGCAGGTCAGCGAGGATACGCTCGGAAACGTCCTCCATCCGCACTACGAAGGTGGCCGTAAGGCGTGGGTTCCGTAGCTCCTCGTTCTGGTTTCCTGCCCAGAACCCGTTCTTCAGGTAGTCGTTCTCCAAGGTGGAATGGTCCTGGACCTGAGCGAACCCGCAATGGTGGTTGGTGAGGATGAGTCCCTTATCGCTGATCACCTCGGCCGTACAGCCGCCCCCGAAAAGAACGATCGCGTCCTTGCTGGACCCTTGATTGATGCTGTAGATATCCTCGGCACTGAGCTTGAGTCCGGCAGCCTGCATATCGCCCTCGATGCTCTTGAGCAAGGTGGGAAGCCACATGCCTTCGTGGGCATGAACAAAGGAGACAAAGAGGGCGGCGAACGCTAAGGCTTTACTACGGAGCATGCAAGACGGGTTAAGGGGAACACGAACGATCCGGTCGAAATTACGGCACCGGTCCGGTACCGTCGGAAGCATGTGGCTCCTACCTCCCCTCGCCTTGCTCCGCACTTGCGGGAAGCTCCCTTTGTTCCTTCTCGCGTGCTTCCACGACCAGCCATACCACAAGCACGACCAGCAAAAGGGCGAGGAAGGCCTTGGGGTCCTTGTAGATGGGCCTGCGGTGCACCAGACCAAGTGCCCGGTGGTAGTTGTACTGCAAACGACGAGGGTCCCGATACCGGGACAATTCGGCATCGGAGGGTTCGGGCTGACGGCCTTCGGGCGATATGCGGTAGCGTTGCTTCATGCCCTTGGCGAAAGGTACGTTCGCAGGGTGGCAAGGACCCGGTGGAGGCGCATTTTAGCCGCATCCTCCCCGATGCCCAATACCTGGCCCAATTCAGCAAAACTCAATCCATCCATATAGCGTAGTTCTATCAAGCGGGCGCGATCCTCCTTCAATCGACCCATGGCAGCAGCCAGCCTGTGCATTTCCTCCTCTTCTCCCGGCAGTCCCATTTCCTCGCACATCCCGCGTACTTCCGCATAGCTCATGTCGATCACCATTTCCTTTCGTTTGCGCCAGTGCATCCGCAATTCGTTCAGCGCTATACGGTAGAGCCAGGCGCGAAAAGGCAGTCCACGCGGCTCATAACGGGCCAATCCAAGCATCGCTTTCAGGAAGGTCTGTTGGGTCAGGTCGGCCGTGAGTTCCATGTGAGCTGCCCGTCGCAGGATGAAGCGGAAAATATCGCCATGATAGCGCTCGTACAGCGGCGCGAAGCGCGCACTGTCGGCTTTAGCCGCACGTACCTGTTGCTCATCCAGTTCAGCGCTCATCGACTGCGATCCACAGTGTAAAATGCCATGGTGGCAGAAAAGTAACGGTGTTCCAGATCTTGCTCGTATCCCGGTCGGCCGCAACCAAGCACAATGGGATCCGTACAACGTCGGACTCGTTCAATCGATCTCATCATGCTCTCATTGTCACAGGCACGCTTGGCAAGCCCTTCGGCTTGGCTCACTCTAGCGTTGCTCTTTCTGGCCCGGACAGCGGAAGCCCAACCCAGTGGATGGGAATGGAGCGTTGCTTACGACCACGGCGAAACCGAGTTCGTTTCGGCCATGGCAATGGCACCCACAAGTGACCATCTCTATATCGGCGGGGCGTATGACCATTGGATTGCATCGGGTCAAAACGGCCCTTTCAGCTTGCCCAACACCGCCGGCATTGGGGGTAGCGTTGATGGCTTTCTGGTAAAACAAGATACCGAAGGAAATGTGGTTTGAAGGGCCCGTATCGGTGGAGCCGGCTACGATGAGATCACTGATGTAGCAACGGGCCCCGACGGGAATGTGTATGTGACCGGTGTTTTCAGCGGCAGCATAAACCTCTTGAACCTCTTCAGTACTGCTGTATCACTAACCTCGAACGGAGGTCGGGATGTCATCATAGCCTGCTACTCACCCACGGGAAACTGAGGTGGTCTACCCGATCAGGACAGGTCTAGATCAAATGTAAGTGTGGTTGT
>CAYQMC010000084.1:0-13063 GCA_964418285.1 uncultured Chryseobacterium sp. | reverse complement strand
AGGCGCCAACTATGGCCTTTCATGCGCCACTCCAAAGGACGGTATGGACGGCCCTGGGCCATCTCATCCTCGATCCGGAACCCTTCCTCCATGCGCGCCTCCACGGCAGCAGGGTCGAAGGCCGTTATCACCATGCCCTGGCGGGTGGCCGCAGCCTGGCCCAATGGGAAATCGGCACGGAAGAGCACGTCCTTGCCGAACTGGCCCTTGTTCTCCGTAAAGTGGATCTCCTGATCATGCACGTTCAACAAATGGTCGAACTCGCTGTGGTCGTGATCGTGACCAGCATGCGGGTCGCGCGCTGGTGCTTGGTGTGGTGCGTGGTGAGCACCCCGTTGCGCAAGTTGCGCATGGGAAGTGCCTGCCAGCAACGACACCAGCAGCAATAAGGCTGCTCGTATCGTACACAGGTACCGTTGTTGGATCGTTCTCATGTTCCTAGGGGTTATTGGTGTTTCTTGGTGAAGTGGGTAGCAGGGCATCGGGCTTGGAGCCCGGCTTGTGGAGTTGGGTCAGCGTATATCAATGGAGGGTGGAACCGACAACGACCAGGGCGAGCAAGAGCAATAGGCCTGTGAGTTCGAGGTCCATGGGGTGCTTTGCATTGCGCAGGCTTGCCGCCATTTCGAGTATCCGTGCCATTGTGGATCGCGTTTGGTTCTTTTTAGGTTCACGGTCCAAGTGTCCAAAGTCCCGATGAAGAGCGATCCTGGATAAGGGTGGTAAATGTTCTGTGATTCGTCGACGATTGTCAAGCCTTCGTCGACGCATTCAATTCGTTGACCTGTAATTTTCCACTGTTCGTCCGGCCATTCTACCATCCTCGGAGAGGGTCCGGATCGCCGTTGGACCATCCCCTTGTACCTCTGTGTTCAAAACTTTCTGTCGAGAAATTTGGCAGAATGAACAGCCTTCGCTTATTTGCACGTCACATTCCTGACAGGAATATCGTCACAGGTTATCGGAAGCAATGGAACAGCTACAAATAGGGGACAAGGCACCGGCATTGAGTGGTGTTGACCAAAATGGTGATCCGGTGTCGCTGAACGATTATACCGGACGTAAGCTGGTGCTGTACTTCTATCCCAAGGACGATACTCCGGGTTGCACCGCTGAAGCATGCAGCTTGCGCGATGAACACGAAGCACTGCGCGATGCGGGCTATGAAGTGCTCGGAGTAAGTCCGGATAAGGCGGACAAGCATCGCAAGTTCATCGAGAAATACAAGCTTCCGTTCCGCTTGCTCGCCGACACGGAGACCGCTGTCGCAAGAGCCTATGGTGCATGGGGCCCCAAGAAATTCATGGGGCGCGAGTACGACGGCATTCTGCGAAGTACCTTCCTGCTCGACGAAGAAGGAAGGATCGAGCGCATCATACACAGCGTACGAACCAAGGACCACGCTCAACAGGTACTCGAAGGATTGGGCTGAACGTCCGACCTCCAGAGACCTCATTACCACGTAACCATCAACACATCATACGCATGGCCGCAGAGATCAACAAGGAGAAGCTGAAAGCCCTTCAGCTTACAATGGACAAGATGGAGAAGACCTTCGGCAAGGGAGCCGTCATGAAAATGGGCGATGATGCCGTGGAGCACGTTGAGGTCATTCCCACGGGATCCATCGGATTGGATCTTGCTCTTGGGGTGGGGGGATTCCCCAGAGGCCGTGTGATCGAGATCTATGGACCTGAATCCTCAGGCAAGACGACCTTGGCCATACATGCCATCGCCGAGTGCCAGAAACAAGGCGGGATCGCCGCCATCATCGATGCCGAACATGCCTTCGACCGTGCCTACGCCGAAGCCTTGGGAGTGGATACGGAGAACCTTCTCATCAGCCAGCCGGACAATGGCGAACAAGCGCTGGAGATCGCTGACAACCTGATCCGCTCTGGTGCCATCGACATCCTTGTGGTTGACAGTGTGGCGGCTCTTACGCCCCGGGCTGAGATCGAAGGTGAGATGGGTGACAGCTCCGTGGGCATGCAGGCCCGCCTGATGAGCAAGGCACTGCGCAAGCTCACCGGCACCATCAGCAAAACGGGCTGCTGCTGCATCTTCATCAATCAATTGCGTGAGAAGATCGGCGTCATGTTCGGGAACCCCGAGACCACCTCGGGCGGCAACGCCCTGAAGTTCTATGCCAGCATTCGACTCGATATCCGTCGTGCGACCCAGATCAAGGACGGTGAGAATGTAATGGGCAACCGTACCCGGGTCAAGGTGGTGAAGAACAAGGTCGCTCCCCCGTTCCGCAAGACCGAGTTCGATATCATGTTCGGCAAGGGCATCAGCAAGACCGGCGAGATCATCGATATGGGTGTTGAACTGGGCATCATCAAGAAGAGCGGAAGTTGGTTCAGTTATGCCGATAATAAACTCGGCCAAGGGCGCGATATGGTGCGTCAGTTGCTCGAGGACAACATCGAACTCTGCGAGGAATTGGAGAAGAAGATCAAGGAAGCGGTGGCCAAGACCGAGCAGCCGGTAGTGGCCTGATCCATGTCACCCGCTACTTTTGGAGACCCTGGCTGGAGTGTTGCCGGGGTCTCTGCCTTTTTCAGCCCTACCATGCGAGGTGAACACCTGACCTTCTTGATGATCCCGCTTGTTGTGCTTGCGGGGTGCACGCCCCAGGCAGCGAACGATCCTTCAAGTGAGGGAGCCACACCATTGGGAGAACTGGAGAAGCGGATCCTCGCATCACCTACGGATGCCTCCCTCTTCGCAGAACGGGCAGACTATTTCGAAAGCCTCGATAGTGTGGGTCTTGCCCTCAATGACTGGAACCGGGCGATCGCGTTGGACAGCCTGAACATCGACTACCACTTGGCGCTTGCCGACCTTTACTACCGTAAGGTACGCATCGATGATGCCGAAAGGTTGCTTCTGAAGGCGGTGGTCCTCTCCGAGAAGGATACGGAAGCCCGGCTGAAACTCGCGGAGCTCAGACTGGTGAAGCGCGAATACAAGGAAGCAATGGAGCTGGCCAATGCCGCTCTGCGGATCGATCCACAGAATGCCCAAGGGTACTTCCTGAAGGGATGGATCCACATGGAATCAGGTGACACCGCATTAGCTGTGAGCAGCTTCCGAACGGCTGTCGAACAAGACCCTGCGTTCCACGATGCGTTCGTCCAACTGGGTCAACTGCACGCATCCGTTGGCGACCCACTTGCCATGCAGTACTACGGTTCCGCTTTGGAGGTGCGTCCACAAAGCATCGAAGCGTGGTACGGTATGGGCATGTTCGCCCAGGAGAATGGCAACGATAGTCTTGCGGTCGAGTGTTATGGGCGTATCAAGGAGATCGACCCCTCTAATCCGCTGGCCTGGTACAACACGGGTTATGTCTTGCTGGAAATGCGTGACCAACCTTTGAATGCCCGGCCTGAGTTCGACCAGGCCGTGCGCTTGTCTCCGACTTGGCCCGAGGCCTATTTCAACAGAGGGCTGACCTACGAGCGCACCGGCGGATTGGACAGTGCATTGGTGGATTACCGACGTGCCTTGGCCATTCGCCCGGATATGGATCTCGCGGCTGAAGGGCTCGAACGGCTGGCCCTGAAGGGCGTGGTCGTGCGGCGCTAATGAACTTGTTACCGCTTTCCGCTCCGTGGTACTGCCCAGGCCACGCTGCCAAGCTGCATGACAACGAAGCGACGAATGGAGAACCCGTGCGGCGTGTGGGCACGAAGGGTCCATGTACCGCGGGATAGATCCGCCAGATCGAGGTTCGTGATGTGGTCCTCACCGAAACGGTGTACCACGTTCCCCCGTGCATTCAATATGTCCACTTGCCTTGTACCCGCGGGGAGTTGCAGCTCCAGGATACCGGGTATGGTCCCTTGGCGGAACCCCATTGCCGCATCATCCGCAGTGTTTTCCAAGGGTGTGCTGGGTACATATGCGATATGCGCCTCGCTTTGCGCGCACACCACGAATGTGGATAACATGGCGCACAGCACGGCCGATCTTCGGAGTTCCTCGAGATGCATGGTGCTGTTTTACGCCAACGACGAGTGCGGGGTTCCCTGTACTGCGGTCCACTGACGTTCATAGCTGCGTTTCGATCCACCGCGCTACCTTGTCGAAGGTTTGTGGAAGCCCCGCTGATAGTACCTTTCGCAACTCCTATGGAATATACCAAGACGGACCTGGACAACGCGCTGCGCACGACGTTCCCTGACATCTATGAGCAGGAAGCTCGAAACGCGATAATAGAGGCATCGCACACGGTGGAACTCAAGGCTGGAGATATCTTCATGGACTTCGGAGGCTACATCAAGTCCATTCCCTTGGTCTTGAGTGGTTTGCTTAAACTGATCCGTGAGGACGAGGATGGCAATGAGATCCTCCTGTACTTCGTGGCGCCTGGGGAGACCTGCGCCATGAGTCTTACCTGCTGCAACAGCGATGCACGCAGCACCATACGGGTAAGTGCGGAAGAAGACACCGTGGTGCTGGCTGTGCCAGCACGTACCATGGACGATTGGACCGAACGCTTCCGGTCTTGGAAGAGCTTCGTGATGCACTCGTACCAGAACCGCTTCTAGTCTTTATTGCGGACCATCGATGGCATCGCCTTCCAGAAGCTGGACAAGCGTCTGCTGAAATTGATCCGCGAACATACCCGGACCCAGGGCTCGGATACCTTGCAGATGACCCATCAGGAATTGGCCAACGAACTCAATTCATCGCGCGAGGTCGTAAGTCGTCTGCTCAAAGCAATGGAGAAGGATGGACTTGTGGAACTGGGAAGACAGCGCATCAAGGTCCTCGCCCCCTGATCCCAATGACCCGGGAAGCGGCGAGTGGCCATTGCATCCCTAGATGATCTACTATGCCTCTGGGATGTCGAGCACCGCGGCAGGAGTACTTCGACCTCTTGCCCATGGGCGTTCGTAGCCGATCTCTCAATACACTGGTGGAACCCTGTTAGCGGGACAAATGCGCAAGAAGTAGGACCCATTGATATCCTTCATTTCCTGCACCAGATAGCGGCCAGGATTCGATATCAGGGTCCGAAATGCCTACATTGTTATCACAATGGGCCATTCAGGGTTTCGATATCACTATGTCATCCAGCTTCGCGAGCCGCCTTCCATTATCGAAGAAAAGGTGAGGAAGCAGATGCGGCGGAACAACCCTTCCGACCTCAGGTTGCGGCGTTCCAACAAGACCCTCGTACTGCGTTTCCCCTCCCATGAATCCAAGTTGGCTACTCCGCAGATGGAGCTCGTTCTGAAGCCTGACGCACAAGGGGGCACTGTGTTGAGGCTGGTGATCGGGCCGTCCTACGGTGTGTGGAAATTCCTGAAAGGGATGCTCCTATCCTGTGCCTTGTGCGGATCGATCGGCCTTGTGCTCACGTTCATGCAATGGAACAACGGTAGTGGGGTATGGGGACTCTATATTTTGCTGCTGGGGCTTTCAGGCTGGCTGTTCATCTACTTCGTTGCGGAAGAGGGTAAACGGCGTGGGAAAGACGCTACCGAATTGCTGAAGACCTTCATGCATGATGCGCTGGATGTCGACCTGTTCGAATTGGACCGGCCCACTGCCGTCGGCACTCTGGCCAGCACCGGGCCTGAGCCCACCTGAGAACGACGAAGCCTCCACCCGATAGGGTGAAGGCTTCATATGTCGGTGGCAGCGATCACTGGTCGTCATTCCCAAAGTTGACCCCCAATGTCAGACCATACGTTAGGTATTTGGAACCGATGTCCTGTACAGCAGGGTTGTCCGTGAACACCCTGCTGAGCCCAAAGCTCACACTGGGTTCCAAGGTCACCAGACCCATGTCGAAGCCCAGTGCAGCATCGATGTTGAGGGATCCATTCCGGAAGTCCCCTTCATTGTAGCCGATCCGATCGTCCCGGTCGTCCACGCTCAAGAGTACGTCGTACGTGGGCCCCATAGCGAAGCGCAGGTCGAATTGATACGTATCGATGATGCGGTATCCGACCAAAGCCTTCAACTTGAGGTTCGTGCGTACCAGGTCGTCCTCTATCCGTAGCGTATCAGTGAATGCCTGTTGCACCACGGTCGCACTGCGCCCTACGAAGGCGCCTGGCTGGAAGAAAAGCCGATCGCCGATCCGGAGGTCGGCACCGAGCATCCAGCCCATTGCAGCTTTGTACTCCGTGTTCGCGGCAGGGCTTGTCATTTGTTGATAGTTAACCCCCAATTGGGGATTCACCTGGAACTGTGCCTGTGCGGAGCCTGCCAAGGCCGCGAGGGCTAGGATCAGAAGTTGCTTTTTCATGGTAATTCGGTTGATGACAAGAACATAGGCCAATGCCGTGCCACATTTGCTCCGCCCAGTAACGACGGGGAGCAACTGCGGTCTTGGACGGATATGGACCGACCATTTCGTTTTCCCGTTGCACTGAATGCTCTGCATGCATACCTTCGGAACGAAAGTCAGAACGACCCCTTAACCCCAACCTGCACATGAGATACCTGTACGCGTTTGCCGCTGTGCTTGCGGCTTCCCTCACCCTTCAAGCACAGGAATGTGGCACCGGCCGCTACACCACGGTCGACTTCTTCCCGGATTTTACGGTTACATCCGGGGTACTCTTCGGGAACAATACCGGCGTTTCGGGCGGAAGCCAGGACCTGCTGATGGATGTTTACGAACCCGCAGGTGATGCGCTGGCCGAGCGTCCTGTGGTCATCGTTGCATTCGGTGGCTCCTTCGTGGGTGGCAACCGTGCTCAAGTGGCGGACCTCTGCGAGCAATTCGCAAGGCTCGGTTACGTGGCCATCGCAAACGATTATCGGGTGGGGTTCTTCCTGCCCAATGAGGCGACCACCACCCGTGCGGTGATGCGTGGATCACACGACATGAAGGCTTGTGTGCGCTATCTGCGGAAGACGGTGGCCGAAGATGGGAACCCGTACCGCATCGATCCGGACCGCATCATCATTGGTGGTGTTTCGGCCGGTGCCATAAGCGCCATCCATGCTGCATACCTGGACCAGGAATCCGAGGTCCCTGCAGTTTTGCAAGGTGAGATCGCCTCGCTTGGTGGTGTGGAAGGGAACAGTGGAACTCCAGGCTATTCCAGCGAGGTACTTGGTGTATACAGCTTCAGTGGAGCCATTGGCGATACGCTTTGGATCGAGCCCGGTGATACCCCACTGGTGAGCATCCATGAGGATGGCGACGGCACTGTTCCTTATGGCACGCAGGAGGTCGCCGTGATCGGCATCCCAACAGGCCTGATCGCGTCAGGTAGCCGCGATATCCATGTGCGCATGAACAGCTTGGGGCTTGACAACTGCTTGAAGACCTACAATGCCAACGCGCACGTAGGTTACCTGCAGACCGACCCGGTGATCAGCTTCGGTTATGCTGCACAGTTCATCTCGGAGCTGGTTTGCGATGAAAGCACCACCTGCTCCAACATTTCCGTCGGTATCCTAGATCTTGCAGGCCAGGGTTCGTTGGAGGTGTTCCCCAACCCAACGAACGGCCTGATCCAGTTCGAGCTGGAAGCGCCTGCACCGGTGCGTTTGCTGGACATGAGCGGTCGTGAGGTGATGAGCGATCGCATGAACGCTGGCACCGCTCGCATGGACATCAGCAACCTGCCCAACGGCGTGTATATGCTGCGCACCGAAGGTGCCGCGCCCCGCGTGGCCCGTGTGTTGAAAGCGAACTGAGACGCACGCTAAGGAGGAAGCCTGCAGCCCCCATCTTTGCCGCCATGAACGTGGTGGTGATCGGAGGGGGGGCTGCGGGCTTTTTCGCGGCCGTACGTGCCGCGGAGCTTGTACCCGAGGCGCGGGTGTTGCTTCTGGAACGGACGGATAAGCTGCTGGCGAAGGTCCGCATCAGTGGCGGGGGGCGATGCAATGCCACGCATGCCTGCTTTGAACCGGCAAAGCTGGCCAAGCACTATCCACGCGGAGGACGATTCCTGAGGAAACCATTCCAGCGATTCGGCAGCCGCGAGACGATCGCCTGGTTCGCCGAACGGGGAGTGTCATTGAAGACCGAGCCCGACGGACGCATGTTCCCGACCAGTAATGATTCACAGACCATCATCGATTGCCTCAGGTCAGCAGCTCAACGTGCAGGTGTGGAAGTCCGTTGCGGTGCATCGGTCCGGGATGTGTCCGCCAAGGATAAGGGCTTCGGCCTGACCCTTGCCGACGGAACGGAAGTGGATGCCGAACGCGTGATCGTTACCACGGGCGGACATCCCAAGGCGGACGGCTACGCCTGGCTCGCAGCATTAGGCCACACCATAGTATCGCCGGTTCCTTCGCTATTCACCTTCAACATGCCCGCGGAATCCATCCGCGATCTGATGGGGGTGGTGGCATCTCCCGCCCGCGTGCGCATTGTAGGTACTGACCTCGAAAGCACCGGTCCACTGCTGATCACCCACTGGGGCATGAGCGGGCCGGCTGTGTTGAAGCTCAGCGCGTGGGGTGCCCGGGCCATCCATGGAATGGCCTACACGTTCACAGCCCAAGTGAACTGGCTGGGCGGTGCCAACGAGAACAACGTGCGCGAGCGGCTCATCGATCAAGCGGACGACATTGCACGAAAGCAAGCCGTCAACGCGGACCCTTTCGGCTTGCCGAAACGGCTTTGGGCATTCCTACTGGACAAGGCCAACATTCCGGCCGACCGACCATGGGGGGAGTTGCCGCACCACGACCGCAACCGCATGATCGATATCCTCACCAATGACCGGTATGCTGTGCAGGGCAAGACCACCTTCAAAGAGGAGTTCGTGACCGCAGGCGGCATAGCCCTTGTCGAAGTGGATCCGGCTACGATGGAAAGCAGGCTCCGTCCCGGTCTATACTTCGCCGGCGAAGTGCTGGACATCGACGGTGTAACGGGGGGATTCAACTTTCAAGCCGCCTGGACAACGGGCTACCTGGCTGGCAGTGCTGCAGTCCAATAGGGCGCTTATGCGCTACTGAACGAACCGAAGCATCGAGCGCTGTTGCCCTTGCTGAACGATCGCCACGTACGCTCCCGGAGCAAGCGCCAAGTGCAGCTCGACCTTTGGGCCTGGGATACGCTCCTCAAGCACCATCCGGCCAGCAGCATCGAGCACGGCAACATCCAATGTGGTACTGGCGGTCGACCATTCGACGAACAAGGTGGCATCATAGACCCAAAGTCGGTCCACCGCCTTCGCTTGGTCCTCCACTGAGGCGAACGGCCCCCAGATCGCAGAAACCCACTCCGGGCGATCGATGTAGGGATTCCGATTCCCTTGCAGCCCGAACACAACGTTGTTGCGGTCCACCTCCTTGTTGCTTACAGGGTCCGCTTCGTGCCAAGCCAACAGCATGCTTTCCGCCCAGGGCAGGAACTCTCCCGCGTTCATCATGGGGGAGTTCCAGCTATCGAGCTGGGGCAGGTAACGGGTCAGCATGTACATGAACCCTCGAGCGATATCACCCTTGTAGGCATCGAGGGGCTCGAAGACTGTACCACTGCATCCTGGCCAACTGCAAGGTCCACGTTTCGACCCGTTCTGACTGGTCCAATTCGCCGCACCAACCGTACCCATGGCTAGGTTGCCCCGCTGTTGGTTGACCCAAGCATCGGCGGGGTATAGATGGAACAGATCCGTGCTCATGGGGGCGGCATCGTTGTACCAGCTTTGCGAAAAGGTGTGCTCCCGGTTGAAACAATCGCCCTCTCCCGCGTAATTGCCACACTGATCGACACCGAACTGGTAGGTATAAGGGGCCATTCCTCCTGGAATGTCCGAATACATGTCCCATACGGTGCCGTCCGGCTTGGTGTCAGTGAGTTCGAAAGCCTGCCAGATCACACTGTTGGACAACACCGAATGTGGCGAAATGATATCGTTGAGCGCTGCGCGAAGGGCTGGCCCGGTAAGGCCCTCGGCGCTGGAGTAGTAACCCTGGGGTGGTTGGCCCCAGGAATGGAGCACAAAGAGGAAGAATAGTCCGGTCAGGTTTCGCATCGCACCAAAGGTACCCCGGTATCCCTTGCCACGGTCGAATCGCACGTTACGAGTATGGAAACACGAAGGGGAGACCCTTGCGGATCTCCCCTGTACACGAAAGCGGTTGTTGAAGTCTATTTCACCTTGTCCACGATGGCCGTGAATGCGGCAGCATCATTGAAGGCGATCTCGGCCAGGGCCTTGCGGTCCAGGTCGATGCCCCCCTTCTTCAAGCGGTCCATGAGAACGCTGTAGCTAAGGCCGTTCAGGCGCGCTGCAGCATTTATGCGTTGGATCCAAAGCGCGCGGAAGTCACGCTTCTTCAGTTTGCGGCCGATGTAAGCGTGGGAGAGACCCTTCTCCACGCTGTTCTTGGCAACGGTGAATACGTTCTTGCGGGCGCCGAAGCTGCCCTTGGCCATCTTGAGGACCTTTTTCCTGCGTGCCTTGCTGGCTACTTTGTTCTGACTGCGTGGCATTTTGCCTTTGGGTTTTTGGTCGTGAGCGTCCCGTTCAAGGGAGCTTGTTGTGCTACACGACCTGGTTAACGCTACCTGTTGTTCCCCGGAGCGGTCGGGTTCCTTATTTCAGGAGGGAGAGGATGTTCTTCTCGTCACTCGGATGGACCAGGGTCATCTTCGTGAGGTTGCGCTTCCTCTTCGTATCCTTCTTGGTCAGGATGTGGCTTTTGAACGCTTGCTTGCGTTTGATCTTGCCGGTACCGGTCAGCTTGAACCGCTTCTTGGCTCCGGACTTCGTCTTCATCTTAGGCATGGCCTGTTCTCGTGTTGTTCGTGTTCCGCTTTCGTTGCTTTCGTCGTGTTGGGGCGCGAAATTTCGCGCCTTTACTTTTTCTTCTTCGGGATGACGTACATGATCATCCGTTTGCCTTCCAACTTGGGCATCTGCTCCACGATGGCGATATCCTCGATCTCTTGGGCGAACTTCAAAAGAAGGATCTCCCCGCGCTCCTTGAAAACGATGGTGCGCCCGCGGAAGAATACAAAGGCCTTCACCTTGTGACCTTCTTCGATGAATTTACGGGCGTGCTTCAACTTGAAGTTCAGATCATGCTCGTCCGTATTGGGCCCGAAGCGGATCTCCTTCATTTCCACCGTCGCGGCCTTGGCCTTGATCTCTTTCTGCTTCTTCTTCAGGTCATAGAGGAACTTCTTGTACTCGATAATGCGACAAACGGGAGGGACTGCCGATCCGCTGATCTCGACCAGGTCGAGCCCCATATCCTCGGCCATGCGCAACGCATCGCGGAAGGGGACGATACCCTGTTCCACATTATCGCCCACCAGACGTACTTCGTTGACGCCGTAGATCTTATCGTTGATGCGGTGAGGATCCTCCTTGATCACTCGTCCACGATACGGTCTGCGTCCACCACCGCCACCACCCGGACGGGAGCCTGCTGGGCGTTTGAAGAAAGGTCCTGCCACTTAGTACTTGTTGGTTCCTGTTTACGACTCAAAGACCGCTCAACTGCTCCTTCACCCGTGCGTTCACCAATGCAGCGAACGCTTCAGGGGCCATGGCCCCCAGGTCTCCCTGGCCATGTTCCCTTACGGACACGGAGCCTTCAGCGGCTTCCTTTTCCCCGACGATGAGCATGAACGCTGTCTTGGCCAGTTCCGCGTCGCGGATCTTTCGGCCAATTTTCTCGCTCCGCTCGTCTACGGAGGCGCGAATATCGGAGTTTTTCAGCACACGGGCGATATTCTTGGCGTGATCGACGTACTTGTCGCTTATCGGCAGTACGATGGCCTGCTCCGGAGTAAGCCACAACGGGAAGCGCCCGGCAGTGTGTTCGATGAGCACGGCCACAAAGCGTTCCAAGCTTCCGAACGGTGCGCGGTGGATCATCACCGGGCGGTGTTTCAGGTTGTCGCTGCCCACGTATTCCAGTTCGAAACGCTCCGGCAGGTTGTAGTCCACTTGGATGGTACCCAGCTGCCAGCGGCGGCCAAGGGCATCCTTCACCATGAAATCGAGCTTGGGGCCGTAGAAGGCCGCTTCGCCATATTCCACGATGGTCTTCAACCCTTTCTCAGCGGCCGCTTCGATGATGGCCGACTCGGCTTTCTCCCAGTTCTCGTCGCTGCCGATGTACTTCGTCCGGTCCTCCTTGTCACGAAGGCTGATCTGCGCCTCGTAATTCTCGAAATTCAAGGCCTTCAGCACGAGCAGGACAAGGTCTATCACCTTGATGAATTCCTCCTTCACCTGGTCGGGGCGGCAGAACAGGTGAGCATCGTCCTGGGTGAAGCCACGGACGCGGGTAAGGCCGTGCAGTTCGCCACTTTGTTCATAGCGATACACCGTTCCGAATTCCGCATAGCGGATGGGCAGGTCCTTGTAACTGTGCGGCCTGCTCTTGTAGATCTCGCAGTGGTGCGGACAGTTCATGGGCTTCAGCAGGAACTCCTCGCCTTCGTGCGGGGTGGTTATGGGCTGGAAGCTGTCCTTGCCGTACTTTTCATAGTGACCGCTACAGATGTACAGATCCTTGTGAGCGATGTGCGGCGTGGACACCTGCTCGTAGCCGCTGTCCTCCTGGGTCTTCTTCATGAAGTTCACCAAGCGTTCACGCAGTGCTGTGCCCTTGGGCAACCATAGGGGCAGCCCCGCACCCACCTTCTCGCTGAAGGTGAAGAGGTCCAGTTCCTTGCCCAACTTCCGGTGGTCGCGCTTCTTGGCCTCTTCCAGCAACACCAGATACTCTTCCAATTCCTTTTGCTTCGGGAAGGTGATGGCGTAGATGCGGGTCAGCTGCTTCCGCGTCTCATCACCCCGCCAATAGGCTCCGGCCACGCTCATCACCTTCATGGCCTTGATGAACGAAGTGTCGGGGATATGAGGTCCACGACACAGGTCCACAAAGTCGCCCTGCTGGTAGAAGGTGATCTCCCCGTCGTTCAGACCATCGATCAGTTCCAGCTTGTATTCGTCACCCTTCCCGGTGAAGTACTTCACGGCGTCGGCTTTGGAGACCTCGGTACGCACAAAGGCGTTCTTCCTACCGGCGAGCTCCTTCATCTTGACCTCGATGGCCTTGAAGTCTGCATCGCTGATGGTCCGTTCACCCAGGTCCA
>CAYQMC010000083.1:0-13312 GCA_964418285.1 uncultured Chryseobacterium sp. | reverse complement strand
CTGGTGCAGATCGGCTTCCGGTGCGGCGTAGGTGGTGAAGAAGGTGTGCGCCTTGATCAGTAGTTGTTCCTGTTCCTTTCCGGTGGTCCACGGCAGCTTTCTGGCAAGCGCTTCTCGGATGTCGGCGGTCAGGGCGTCCACGGCCTCGGCCTCGTTCCGCTGAAGGGCTTCGCGGTAGGCCGTTACCATGATCGGCCTGCCCACGGTAACGCGCACCATGCTGCGGAATTGGATGGCATCCGAGTAGTCCAGGGCCACGGGAACGATGCGTAGATCTTCGATCCCCGGGTAGCTCAATGCGATGCGCGCGGTGCCGGTCTTGATCTCGCGCAGGTTGATCTCGTAGTGGCTGCTGCCTTCGGGGAAGATGAGGAAGGTGCCACCCTGGGCCAGGTAGGCGTGGCACTGTGCGAAGGCCTGGGTGTTGTCGTTCTTCCCGCCCGGCGCCACATCCTTCTTGCGGTAGATGGGGATCACGTGGAAATGGCGGAAGAAACGGGTGAGGAAGTTGTTGCTGAAGATGCCGGCGTTGGCAACGAAACCCACCTGCTGCTTCATCAGGGAGGCTATCAGCAGCGGGTCCATCAGCGTATTGGGGTGGTTGGCCACCACGATGGTGGGGCCGTGCTCGGGCATATTCTCGCGCCCCGCCACCACGATCCTCTTGAAGAAGACCGCAGTGCTGATCCGTACAAGTACCTTGATGAGCGCGTAGAGCATTTGGGCGAAAGGTGGGGATCTGCGATCTCGCCGGACAAGGTAGGATGGGGTGATCGATGGGGTGCCTGCCATTCACAGGTACCATGGTGTATCGCTATGATCGCCAAGCGCCGGAGTGTTCCATCGGATGTACGGGTGCTCATAGGGCATGCCTCTTCCATGTGCATCCGGTCAACTCCCGCCCCCGTGCCCATCTTTGTCCCCACATGAGAACGATCGTAGCTGGCAACTGGAAGATGCACAAGGACCGGGCAGAGGCGCTGGACCTGATCATGGCCTTGGTGGCCGAGGCGGAAGCCCTGCCTGCGGATGTGGACATGGTGATCGCACCGCCCTTTCCTTTCCTGGCCATGGCGGCCGAACGGGTGCGGGGAACACGCATCACGGTTGCGGCCCAGAACTGCCACGAAGCCGAACAGGGCGCCTACACCGGCGAAGTGAGCGTAGGCATGCTGGCCAGCATCGGCGTGGGAGCATGCATCGTGGGCCACAGCGAGCGCCGCCAGTACTTCGGCGAGAGCGATGCTGCCGTGGGCCGCAAGGTGAAAGCCCTGCTGGAAGGTGGCCTGCTGCCCATCTACTGCTGTGGCGAACTGCTGCAGGAACGCGAGAGCGCCCAGCACTTCGCCGTGGTGGAGCGCCAGATCACCGAAGCTTTGGGAGGCCTGGACGCCGCTTCTCTGGCCCGGGTGGTGGTGGCCTACGAACCGGTGTGGGCCATCGGTACCGGCCTTACCGCCACGCCCGGGCAGGCGCAGGAGATGCACGCCCATATCCGCAGCACCTTGCGCACCCAGGGCGGCGACGTGGCCGATGCAATACCCATCCTCTACGGTGGCAGTTGCAAACCGGATAACGCAGCAGGCCTCTTCACCCAGGCGGACATCAATGGCGGGTTGATCGGTGGTGCTGCGCTGGAGGCAGGCTCCTTCCTGGAGCTGGTGCGGATAGCGGGGAGGTGATAGTCTCTCGTGCATCGTGGTTCGATGGTCGTTGTTCGGGCGCTTGGATCCTCCTTCACAGTCGACCGAAGGCTTGGCGCACCGCTTGAGACCTCTTGATACGAAGAGCGACGGTACCAAGTAGCGTTAGGGCCGAACAACGAACATCGAACAACGATATCCGGCCTTTCAGATCCGAGCTACATACAGCGCAAGCGCACCAAATTGATCAGCCGCGTTGAGGCCCCGAACACCGACCACCGATCCATGACCTACACAGAAGTCACCTTCCTCATCGCCCCTGTCGATCCATGGCGCGACATCCTCATGGTGGAACTCGCCGAACTGGGCTACGACAGTTTCGAGGACAGCTTCACGGACCCCACCGGGCCCTCGGGAGAACTGAAGGCGTACATCCCCGCTGAACGGTTCGATGCCGTGGCCTTGGGCAAACTGCTCACGCTGCGCGACCCGCATGTGAGCGTGAACTGGACGAGCACCGAGATCGCGCCGCGCAACTGGAACGCCGAATGGGAGAGCGGTTTCCAGCCTGTGGAAGTTGGGAAGGACGTGCGCATCCGTGCGGATTTCCACCCCGTGAAGGAGGGCTTCACACATGATCTGGTGATCACCCCGCGCATGGCTTTTGGGACCGGGCACCACGCCACCACACGCATGATGGTGCAGGCCATGCTCGGCTTGGATCTTGCGGACAAGGCCGTGTGCGACCTGGGTTGCGGAACCGGTGTGCTGGCCATCCTGGCCGAACGCATGGGGGGCGGCAGTGTGGTGGCCATCGACAACGACCAACTCGCCGTGGACAACGCCAAGGAGAACCTGGAGCGCAATGCTTGTCACCGCATCACTGTGGAAAAGGGCGACGCCGACTCCCTGAGGGGCCGTTCCTTCGACGTTATCTTGGCCAACATAGAGCGCAACACACTGCTGAAGGCCATGCAAGCGATGTACGATGCCTTGAACCCGGATGGGGTCCTTTTCCTGAGCGGTTTCGTGGTGACCGACCGCCACATGTTGGTGGACGCCGCGAAAGCAGTGGGCATGCGCATCGAGGAACGTTCGAACGATGGCGACTGGGCCCTGCTCGGCTGCCGCAAACCGTAAGGATGGAGGCGGACCAGGTCAAGTGCGCGGGTATCGCTGGAAGCAGCGAATGCACGGCCCACTGCCGATCACGACGTGCCGCACCGACTTTGTGCTTCAGTGTCCAATGGAACGAGAACCGCTAAGAACAGCAAGCCTGCAATGAGAACCTGGAATGGTATCGCGGAAGGAATGTGGACTGGAGCACGGCTGGCATCCAGCGCCGTTGCAAGTTGGATGCGTGTGTTGGGCATCGCATCCGTCCTGCTGTTGCCGGTCGCAGGGGCTGCGCAGACGAAGCCCTTCTCCAGCGACCAGGCCCAGTTCCTGGAGCAGGTGACCGAAATGCTTGTGGATGCTGACAAAAAAGAGGGGAGGGCCTTCGTGGAACTCACCTTCGCACCAGCGTGGAACAGCGCCTATTACAGCGAGTTGCAGCGCGTGAAGGTCGTGGAGGTGGCCAACTTCATGCTCAAGAAGCGCTTCGAGGCCTATCCGAACTTCAGGGACTACCTCGCTTCCGTAGCCGCTTTCTCGACCGGCAGCCGCCCGGCCAAGGAGTTCGACGCCTGGTTGCAGGGCATGGATGGCCTGGTGCAAAAGGGGCGCAAGCAGAACGTCACCAGTTTCATCGCCATGTGCGCCGGACTCTTCAATTCGGGTAACCTCATGGAAAGCCCCAGCACCACCTGGCGCAGTCGGAGCACGGATTTCACTTTCGTGTTCGACAGCATCCCCAAGATCGTGTTCCCCAAGACCGACCTGGTCTGCACGGCCAAAGGGGATAGCGCGGTGATCAAGAACACGGGGGGGGCGTACTACCCGACCTTGGAGATCTGGAAGGGTACCGGAGGTACGGTGACCTGGGAGCGCGCTGGGCTGAAGCCCACGGCCACCTTCGCGGAGTGGAGCCACCCCTACGAAGTGCGGATGAAGAGCGCCTCCTTCGACATCGATTCGGTGCGGTACAACGACCCGTATTTCGAACGGGCGCTCCTGGGGAAGCTGAGCGACAAGGTGCTGGCCAACGTGGACGCCAAGAGTGCGAGCTACCCGCGTTTCGAGAGCTACGACCGGCGCATGAAGATCCGGGACATCGCCGAGGGCATCGATTTCGAAGGTGGATTCACCGTACAGGGCGCAAAGCTCCAAGGCTACGGCACCAAGGAGGAGCCGGCCTACCTCACCTTCTACCGCGACAAACGGCCCTTCATCGTATCCCGGGGGGTGCTCTTCAGCATCGATCCGGAGCGCATCACCAGCGACGATGTGGCCGTGCAGGTCAAGCTCGACACCGATTCGCTCCACCATCCCAGCGTAAGCCTGCGTTTCCAGAAGGACAAGAAGCAGCTCTCACTGATCAAGAAGGACGAAGGTCTTTCCAAAGCACCTTTCTACAACACCTACCACGAGGTGGACATGTACTTCGAGGTGCTCACCTGGAAACAGGGCGACCCTCTGGTGCAGATGGGCAACCTGCTCGGCAGCAGCCAGACGCGCGCCAGCTTCGAGAGCTTCAACTACTACAAGGAGAAGCGCTACATGGGTATGATGGGCATCGATGCCGTCCATCCCTTGGTCCGTGTGAACGATTTCAGCAAGCAGAACGATGGGCGCTTCTATGCCAAGGAGTTCGCCGTGTTCAGCAAGATGCAGATGCAGCAGGTGGTGCCACTGCTGATCGACATGGCCAACAAGGGCTACCTGAACTACGATCCGGAGAGCGAATGGGTGGAGGTGCAGCCCCGGCTGCGCCAGCACATCCTGAACAGTGCGGGAAGGCAGGATTACGACGTGCTCCAGTTCAACTCCAACAGCGACGATGGCATCAATGCATCGCTCAACCTGTTGAACAACGACCTCACCATGAACGGGGTGGCGCGCATCATCGTAAGCGATTCGCAGGATGTAAGGATCCTACCCAGCGGCAGGTCGGTCACCTTGAAGAAAGGGCGCGACTTCACCTTCGGCGGTGTCATCCAGGCCGGAAAGCTCACCTTCCACGGCAAGGAATACTACTTCCACTACGCGCCGTTCACCATCGATCTGTTGAACGTGGACTCCGTGTCCTTCATGGCCACCAGTTTCGACACGAACGAGAACGGCGAGCGCACCTTGGTGCGGGTGAAGAACGTGTTGGAGCAGGTGACGGGCACCCTGGAGATCGACGCCCCCAGCAACAAGGGCGGCCTGCAGCAGAAGAAGTACCCAGCCTTTCCCAAGTTCAACAGCACACGCGAGAGCTATGTGTTCTATGACAAGGGCACCATCCAACGGGGCGTGTATGGCCGGGAGAAGTTCTATTACCGCTCGGAGCCTTTCCAGATCGATTCGCTGGACAACTTCACGAACGACGGTCTCACCTTCGACGGCACATTGGTCTCGGCGGGCATCTTCCCGGACATCAAGGAACCCCTGCGCTTGCAGACCGACTATGCCTTGGGCTTCGAGCGGGCAACGGGTGGGGCGGGCATACCGCTCTATGGCCGCAAGGCGAAATTCACCAGCGACATCACCCTGAACAGCCGTGGCCTGCAAGGCAATGGAACACTGGACTACCTGACGACCACGCTCAACTCCAAGGCCCTGGTCTTCTGCCCGGACAGTACCATCGGCAAGGCCGATACCCTGACCAACACCGCCAGCACCGCACCGGCCAAGGTGCCCGAAGTAGCCGCCGGCGATGTGTACGTGCGCCTGGAACCCGGGCGTGATGTACTGCGGACCGAGAAACTGCGCAAACCGCTGCTCATGTATAGTGGCCAGGCCGACCTGCATGGACTTACCGAATTGACCCCCACGGGCATGTCCGGTGCCGGTTTGATCGACTTCCGCAATGCCACATTGGAGTCGGACCTGTTCAACTTCGAGACCATGCGCCTCAATGCCGATACCAGCGACTTCCGTCTCACGGACGGCAATGTGGATGGTATCGCCTTCAAGACCGACAACGTGAACGCGACGGTGAAGCTGGACGAACGCGTGGGCGAGTTCTTGAGCAATGGTACCGAGACCAAAGTGGAGTTCCCGGTGAACCAGTACGTCTGCTTCATGGATCGCTTCAAGTGGTTCATGGACCAGGGCGACATCGAATTGGAAAGCGACCGCACGGCAGCCGAGGGCAGCGAAGACCTTCAACTATCGGGTTCCAACTTCATCAGTGTTCGGCCCGATCAGGACTCCCTCAACTTCATGGCGCCCAAGGCGCGCTACGACCTGAAGAAGCACCTGATCACGGCAACCGATGTGCAGTACATCCAAGTGGCCGACGCCCTTGTGACGCCCGACAGCATGATGGTGCGCATCCGCAAGAACGCTGTGATGGATCCGCTGGACAACGCCGTGGTCACTGCCAATTTCGTGACCAAGTACCACAGGATCTACAATGCCACGGTAAGCATCAAGGCCAAGCGCGATTACAGCGCCTCTGGCGATCTGGACTACGTGGACGAGAACAACAAGGCTTTCAAGATACGCCTGCGAACGGTGAACGTGGATAGCACCTACCAGACCTATGCCCGGGGGCGCATCGCCGAGGATGAGGACTTCCAGCTGAGCCCGGCCTTCGACTTCTTCGGTGACGTGGAACTCACCGCCAGCATCAAGGAACTCACGTTCGTGGGCAGCACGCGGATCCAGCACGGTTGCGATGGCTTGGCCCGGAACTGGATGGGCTTCAGGGGAGCGATCGATCCCATGGAAGTGTTCATCCCTGTGGCCGATACGCTCTACGATGACCAAGGTGCGCGCATCGGAGCGGGTATCTACCTTACGGATGAGGATCCCTTCCAGACCTACGGGACCTTCCTGAGCCGAACACGGGATGCCAAGGACAAGCCCATCATCACGGCCAAAGGACTGCTCTTCTACGACAAGGGGCGCAAGGAGTACATGATCTCCAACAAGGACAAGATCCGCCAGCGCGAATTGCCTGGTGACCTTGTCAGCCTGGCCACCGAGAACTGCGTGGTGCTTGCCGATGGCCGTATCTCCTATGGCGTCGACCTGGGTCGGGTCGAACTCACCAGCGTGGGTGGTGCACGCTTCGAGAGCGATGGGCAGAAGGCTTCCTCCAGTTCGGTGCTCCAGGCCGACTTCCATTTCCTGGACAACGCGCTCGACCGCATGACGGAGGAGATCATGGCCTATCCCGAGCAGAAACCGGTGGACATCACCAAGACGTATTACGAAAAGCTCATGCGCGAGCTCCTGGGTCTGGAGCGATCCGACAAGCTGATCAGCGAACTGAGCATCAAGGGCGAGATCAAGAAGCTGCCCGATGAACTGGTCAAGCCGATCGTGCTGGCCGATGTGCGCATGATCTGGGATGGGCCGGAACAGAGCTGGCTCAGCGAAGGCGAGATCGGAATCGCCACCATCCAGAAGAAGCCCGTGTACCGCTACGTGAAGGGCAAGGTCCACTTGGAGCGCAAGCGCAGTGGCGACATCATGACCATCCTGCTGATGTTGGACGACCAGACCTACTACTTCTTCCAATACACCAGGAATTACCTTTATGCCTACAGCAGCGACGCCCAGTTCAACACCATGCTGAGCGAAGCGAAGGACGACAAGAAGAAACTGGACGGTGGCAAGGACAAGCCGCCTTACCAATTCACCATCACCACAAAACGCAAAGTGGAGGATTTCCGCGACCGATTCGGACTTTGAACCATGGAGTATCCTTGGGTGTACAGCATAGCCGCAGTGGTGATCGCATACCTCTTCGGCAGCATTCCGACCAGCGTGTGGTGGGGGAAGGCCTTCCATGGCATGGACGTGCGTGAGCATGGCAGCAGGAATGCCGGTGCCACCAATACCTTCCGTGTACTGGGCTGGCGTTCCGGCGTTCCGGTGCTGCTCATCGACATCGCCAAGGGCTTCATTCCCGTGCGCATGCTGCCGAACATGAGCGGCCTTCAACCCGATTCCCCCGAATGGATGTGGCTGCGGGTCGCCTTGGTGATCGCAGCTGTGGTGGGCCACTTGTATCCTGTGTTCTCCGGTTTTCGGGGAGGCAAGGGCGTGGCCACTTCGCTGGGGGGCATACTCGCCGTGCATCCTGGTGCTGCGGCCATCTGTGTGGCTGTATTCGTTCTCGTCTTCATGGTCTCGCGCTACGTTTCCCTGGGCAGCCTCTGTGCCGCCCTTGCCTTCCCCGTGGCCGTTGCAGTGATCTATCAGGAGACCAGCGCGGTCAAGGTGGGCTTCGCCATTGCGCTCTGTGTGCTGGTCTTCTTCACACACCGTCAGAACATCGGTCGTTTGCTGCGTGGCGAGGAGGGCCGCATGAGCCTGGCCACACGCAACGGCCCTCAACGATGAAACCCTGCAGCCCCAGGCAGGGTACAAGCGCCCACTCTTTGACGATGACCCGGCTCGCCGGCATACTTCTCGCGTACTGCCTTCCATTCCTCGCCCTGGCGCAGGGAGGGGATGTCCAGTTACGCGCCAAGGCCGATGCACTGTTCGACGAACAGCGCTTCGCGGAGGCCATGCCCATGTACTCCCAGTTGGTGAGCCTTTCGCCTGCGGACCGCGACCTCAACTACCGCTTCGGCACCACACTGCTCTTCGTGGGTGAGGACAAGGAAAAGTCCATCGGCCACCTCAAATTCGCCACCGGTTCGCCGAGCATCGCGCCAGCAGCGTGGTATTGGCTGGGTAGGGCCTACCACCTGAACTACCGTTTCGCCGATGCATTGGTCGCCTACCAGCACTATCGTGGTGTGGCCGATAAGAAGACCCTTGCCGAACTACCCGCCGATGCTTTCGAGGACCAGTGCCGCAATGGCCAGAAGCTCCTGAGCAAGCTCAAGGACATCACCGTGCGGAGCAAGGTGGAAGTGGCCGATACCGAGTTCTTCCGATTCTATGACCTCAGTGACATCGGAGGGCGGATCGTAGTGACCCCGGACGAACTGAAGTCCTCCCTGGACAAGAAGAGCAAGTTGCGCAGCCTTGTTTACCTGCCGGACAAGGGAGGTACGATCTTCTTCAGCAGCTATGGCAAGGACGGACGGACCGGCCTGGACATCTACCGTACGGAACTGCTGCCCGACGGAAAATTCGCCACTCCGGAAAGACTTGCCGGCTTCATCAACACCGAGTTCGATGAGGACTACGCCTTCATGCACCCTGATGGCAAGACCTTCTACTTCAGCAGCAAGGGACACACAAGCATGGGTGGCTACGATGTGTTCCGCACCACCTACGACAGCGGTATGGACGCCTTCGGCAGACCGGAGAACATGGACTTCGCGGTCAACACGCCGGACGACGACATCTTCTACTTGGTGGACGCCGAGCAGAAGGAGGCTTGTTTCGCCAGTGGACGCAGCAGCCGCCAGGGAAAGCTGAACGTGTACAGGGTGGCCACGGTGCAGACCCCGTTGATCATTTCCGTGCTCAGGGGAACTTTTGCCAGCGAGTTCGATGCCAAGGACCGCAAGGCACGCATCGTTGTGGAGGATGCCATCACGCGCGAACAGGTCGCCGATGTGCGCACGGACATCAATGGCTCTTACGTGCTCGCCCTGCCACGCAGCGGCAAGTTCCGCTTTCTCGTGGAATGCGGTCCCACGGGGCGCACACACAGCGGAACGGTGGATGTGCCACGCAGCGATTCTCCGAAGGCCTATCGCCAGGAACTGACGCTGACCCGCCAGGGCGATCTGGAGCGCCTGATGATCCGCAACTACTTCGATGAACCCTTGGATGAGGATATCATCGCAATGGCGTTGGATGAGATCAAGCGCAGGGCGCGCCTGGATGTTACGGGCGAAAGTGCACCCGTAGCGCAGACCCCTGTGCAGGAAGAACCCAAGGATGTGCTGACCCAGGCCGGCTTTGCAGGGAACGTGGACCGTGCTGGTGTGATCGAACTGGCCCAGGAGGATGCCATGGCCTTGAACACCGAGGTGAAGGAGTTGGAGGATATCAGTGCTGCGGCCTACAGCATGGCCTTGGATGCCGTTACCGAGGCCGAACGCGCCACCAAGGATGCGGAGGCACTGATCGCCAAAGCGGCCACCCAGGGCACCGAGGAGGAGCGCAACGCGACCATGGTGCAGGCCGCATTGATGCGCCAACGTGCACGCGATGCCGAATTGCGTGCGCAAGCCGCCTACAAGACCGGGAGCGTGGCCGATGATGAACGGCTTACGAAGCGCCAACAAGCCCTGGAAGCCGAGAAGTTGGCCACCGATGTGCGCCGGACCATGACCGCACAGAGCAATGCCGAAGCCTTGCCCTACCTGACCAAGTTGAAGGAACGCCTGGACTACAAGTCCGGGCCCACGGGAAGAATGGACATCGCCGAACGCACGCGGCGTGCGGTGGGCGAGCAAGAGAAGGAGGTGGAGCGCATGATGCAGCAGGCCAACGCGAAGCGCACCGAGGAAAGTGAGCTTACCGACCGCATGAACCGCCTGCGCAGGGAACAGGAGGAGGCGCGGTCCAAGAGCCGCAAGGACGAACTTGCCAGGGAGATAGCCACCTACGGGCAGCAGCTCGGATACCTGAACGAAGAGACCGAGGCCGCCTTTGCCAAGGCGCGTGTCCTGGAGCGCGAGACCGCCGTACTGAGGGGCAATGCAGGTCTTACCAAGCATTTGGTGACCACCGGTGCCACCACGGGCACAGTGCTGGAGACCGATCAGATCGCAGCGCTTGATCGCCGCATCGCTGCGACCCGTTCGCGTAGCGAGGCCTTGCCGATCGACGAACGATTCGATGCACTACTGCCCATCCGCGCCAGCGACCGGGAAGGCCGAAGCTTCGCGTGGGATCGTTCGGCAGCGGCCGCATGGGAAGAGACCGAGCGCAGTGCTACGCTCGCCATGCAACGCAACACCGGGCAGGATGCAGCGCGAATGGACGGCCGCACCAATACAGTGGCAGGTGATATGGACACCGATCGAACGTTGGGCGAGGCCGATGCACGTGCTGCCAGCGAACCGTTCGAAGGCTCGACCGATCCAGCTTCGTTGGATGGAGCACGGGAGGTCGGCGAGGATATCGCGCAACAGCGCCCCGGGTCCGGAGTTGCCTCGGATAGGAGCGACACCGAGCGGAGTGCCTCCACCACTGGAGGGGGTGATCAGCCAGAAACCGATGGCGAGCGTGTCGACAGTTCGACGAACGGTGGTGATGGAACTTCCACGGACGATGCAAGCGCACAAGACAGCATCGGGGAATTGGCGGAGGATGGAGCTGAGGCCAAGGTCGTAGGCTCCACAGATGAACGTGGAACGGATGCTACCGATACCGACCATCCCGCGCGTACAGCGAGCATCGATGAGCAGGACGGCGACCGCTCGAACGGTGCGGAAGTGGCCCGCTTTGAAGACGGTGGCGATGCCGGCATTCGTAGTGCGGACGCTGTGGTCGACCCCTCCCTGGAGCCCTCGGCCATGCGTGACGGCGATACCAACGCTGTGCGTACAGAGGAACGCGGCACCGAGCGTGCCGCCACCGATGGCCCAGGGGCCACCACCAGCGGGCAGCGCGACACGGAAGAGCCTGTAGCGCTTAGCCCCGAGCAGGTGCGGAATGCAACAACGGAGGACGTCCAGGGCGAAGGGCCTGCCGAGGTCAAGCCTGCCGACAACGGTACCGATACCTTCCTGTTGGAGAACCGCATTGCGGAGTTGCGCCAATTGGCCGGTGTTGAACGCGATAGGAGCAAGGCCGATAGCCTGCGTGCGCTCATCGCGGAACTTGATACCGAGTTGATGGAGCGCCAAGCCACCATTGTGGCCAGTGAGCAGGCCCAGGGTAGGCAAGCTTCCGAAGCCCAGGAGCGCCAGGAGTTGCTCGCATCCATATCCACCGAGGAGATCAGGCGCACACCGCTCACGTTCGACAGCGAGGCCGAGGATGAAGACCTGATCAACATGGTCTATGCGGAGCATGCCACGGATGAGGCCCGGTCGATGCAACTGGCCGATGCCGATGAGCGTGCGGCAGCTCTTCACGGGTTGGAATTGATGCTCGCCGACAGCATCCGTGCTGAAATGGCGCGGCAAGTGTCCATCCTGGAACTTGATCCGCAGCAGGCCGAACGCGTCCTACCACGCGTGGACCGGTTGCGCCAATTGCGCGCGGAGCGTCTGGCACTGGCCGATGAACACCTGCGCAAGCGCGAAGCCGAGCTGATCGCCGAAGAAGCGGATCGGCCCGCAGCCGGAGTGGGGGTCGGCAGCACTGCCGCCCTTGGTGCTGCTCGTGATGGAGCCGATCCCATCAACGATCGTTTCGTGGTCATCGAGGCCGATACGCGGGATATCTATGCCAGCACCTTGGTCCACCGCTCGCCCAAAGTGGCCGATGCCCTCATGCAGAAGGAGGCCGACCTGGCCCAGATGGAAGACCTTGCCCTGCGCATCGATTCGCTCCAGATGAAGGTCGATGCAATGCCCCGGACGCGTGAACGTGACCGGGTCGTGAAATCCATGGACCGGCTGAAGGACGACCTGCTGATCACCCGAACGGACATGGGGCAGCGCAGTGCGTTCCTCTCCAAGCAGGAGTGGAGCGTGGCCAAGGATAGCCTGACAGCCTTGGAGAAGGCCATCGTACGGAAAGGAGCGCCACCCACCGAGCCCCTGTTGGTGATGCAACGCGGCATGAAGAGCGATGCCCAGGCCCTGATCACACAGGCCGAGGGCATGCGCAAGAAAGCGGACCGAACAGAGGATATCATCCTGCGTGATAGCCTCTACCGACAGGCCTACGAACTCGAATTGGGAGGTCTGCGTGAAGTGGATCGCAGCATTACCGTAGCCAACTACTTGTTGAGCGAACAGCATACGCGTGGTGAGACCATCGCGTACACCGCTGTGGCGGAACGCCTCTTCGGCATCACCGAAGTGGATGACCTAGCAGGCGGCCCATCGGACCGGGTACCAACAATTCGTGCAACGGACCTGGGCGATCCTGCACCGGTGGTAGCCGCCACGGACGGAGACCCGACCTCCGACCCCATGCTTGGGCAGGGTGGTGAAGCATCAAGGGTGACCGAGGCGGTCGATGGCCAGTTGGCCCAGGGTAGCACGAGGGCCTCCGATCCCGATGAAGGTCAAGGGGCCGAGTTGCCAAGCGTGATCGAAAGGGGCGATGGCCAGGAGGCACAGGATATCGCGAGTACCAGTGATGCCACCGACGGTGATCGCTTGGAACGCGCTGCGGTCGATCAGGGTACTGCTACCACCACCACGGCTGGCTCGCAACAGGCACCCACGCAGGAAGCGGATCTTGCACGGGCCCGTGCAGATGCGGAGCAATTGGCCCGGCGCGAAGAGTCGGCCATGGACGAGAAGGCCCGCCGGTCGGCCCGTTTGTATGAGCAGTTCCTGGCCAGCGAGCAGACCGCCCTGGCACTTGATCCGGCAAAGGCAGCCGATGATGGTTCGGAACTGGCCTTGGAACTGGTCCAAGCAGCAACGCGGGTTCGCGAACAGCAGGAGCAAGCCTTGGCCTTGAACGACCAGGCCACGGGGTTGGTGGATAGTGCTGCCACCGCCAAGAAGCGAGATAGGAAGCGCATG
>CAYQMC010000082.1:0-13459 GCA_964418285.1 uncultured Chryseobacterium sp. | reverse complement strand
CACCGTATCCGCACCAAGCTCCACCACTGGCGGAGGCACCAACGTGATGTTCGCCGCGAATTCGGCACTGCAACCACTGGCGAGGGTGACCGCAACGGAATAGGCTCCGCTGCTTCCAGCGACAATGCTTTGTGTGGTCTCGCCGGTGCTCCAGAGGTAGCTACTGCCGGGGTTCCCGGCATCCAGGTCCACGGGTGTGTCAGCGCAGCTCGACCCATCCGCCAGTGTGTTCACTGGACCGTCCAGAAGCGTGATCGCTATTGCGTCACTTGCGCTGCAGGGCCCATTGGTCACCGTTACGCCATAGGTTCCTTCGGCCTGTACCGTGATCGTAGGTGTTGTGGCTCCGGTGCTCCAGAGAATACCACTTGACCCGTTGCCTGCATCGAGTACGACCTCCGCTCCAGAACAGATGCTTGTATCATTGGGCAGGGTCACATCCACTACCGGGGTCAGGGTTACTTCAGCATCGAAGGTTGCACTGCAATCGGCGCTACTGATCACGGTGACCGTGTAAACGCCACTGGATGTCGGTGTTATGATCTGGCTGGTGGCGCCTGTGCTCCACAGGTAGGTGCTTCCGACGTTGCCAGCGTCCAGTTGCGGTGGTGAGCTGACGCAAGCGATTTGGTCCTGGAGCACATCGATGGGCAAGGTGTTGAATGTGACTTGCACATCATCGGTCGCGGAGCAGCCATCCGGTGTGGTGACCGTGATCCCATACGTTCCGGAGTTGGTGACCGTCAACTGCTGGCCTGTTGCTCCCGTGCTCCACGATACCGAGTTGCCCGGGTTGTTCGCCTGCAGGATGTGTTCCGAAGCCCCACACAGGGTGATTTCCGGTCCGAGGTCCACAATGGGTAGTGGGAATAACGTCACGTCGAAAGTGGTGATACCCTGGCATCCGTTGCTGTCCGAAATGGTGAGCGTATGGGGGCCACTTGCTGTTGGTACAATGCTGGCACTTGTGGCGCCGGTGCTCCAGAAGTAGGCAATGCCGGGCTCGGGAGTGGTAAGCGTAGGAGGTGCATCCGCACACGCACTTGCGGTGGTTTGTACCGGCAGGTCCTCGAACGGACGGTCGATCGTAACGGCATCGCTCACCGAGCATCCGTTCGCATCCGTTACGGTAACGGTATAGGTCGCAGAAACATCGTTCAGGATCGATGGGGACTGGATGTCGACGGCGTTCAGGTTGGCCTCCGGACTCCAATCATAGGTCGCCCCGGGTACATTGTGCTGCACGTTCAGAACGTGCCCAAGTGCAGAACAAAGGGTCAGGTCCGGACCCAACTCCGCGGTGTACCCGGTATTCACGATGATGGTGATGCTTTCGCTGAGCAGGCAACCCGATTGGGGGTCCGATACCTCCAATGTGTATGTGGTCGTTTGGGTTGGTGTAGCTACAGGGTCGGGTATGCTGGGGTCGCTGAGACCAGCACCGCTCCAGTTGAACACCAAGTCCGGTCCACCAACGGCTGTGCCGCTCAATTGTGCGCTTTGCCCCTGGCATAGTATCGTGTTCGACGCACCCACTGTCAACCCGATGAGTTGCCCCACTTGAACGGTGACCGAAGCATTGGCCACACACCCACTGCTGGTGGTGGCCTCCACCGTGTACGTGGTGGTCTGTTGGGGGGTCGCATGGGGCGACGCGCTGTCGATGGCGCTCAGGCTTCCATCGTTGGGGCCCCACACGTATTCGATATCCGTGGAAAAGCTGGGTACAGCATCCAGTTGCAGGCCTGTCACATCGCACAAGGTGGTGTCGTTGGTCACCGTAAGGTTGAACGGCGGGTCGACATGGATGTAGACCGAATCGCTATAGCCACAGCCTGCGGTGGGGTCCACGCCGCTCAGGATGTACCACGTGCTTTGTGCGGGGGATGCAGCCGTGCTCGTAGCTGTAGGAGATGCCACGCTGGCGGGGCTCCACGAATAGTCGAGCCAGGTATCATCGTAACGTGCCACGATGAATTCATCCACGGCCCAGTTGTCCTGGCCTGCTCCCGAATTGCTCAGTTGCCGCAACCGGAATTGGGTGCTCGCTGCCTGCGCTGACACGGGTATCGACAGGTCCAAAGCGGTGAATGTCGGGAAGTTGTTCTCGGTGAAGGTATTGAGCAGGTTCCATGAGAATCCGTTGTTCGTGGAGTACTCCAACACCACATCCTCACCGGGGTCGGCATTCTGGCACGGCGCCATTCCATCGGCGATCTTCAAGTGGAAACGGATCCGCCCTCCCCCCAAGGTGTTCAAGCCAACGGTCTGGACGTAGCGCTGCCCGTTCCCGTTGAAGTAGAGTGCGTTCCCCGCTACACTTCCACACGAGGCGGAAAGGATACCCCCTTGTACGGCCCCCCACATCGGGTTGCCTCCGGTCTCGAAACGATCCTGTGCAATAACCCGCAGCGTCCTGCTCGAAAGGGCGATGTCTTCACCCAGGCATATCCGGTCCCGGTCTGCGTCCACAGCGAGCTCAAGAACTTGGGCAGGCACGACCTCGACAAGAATACTATCCACCATTGTTCCGCAGCCTGTGGGGCTTGTGATGGAGACCGAATACCAGGTATCCTCTTGTGGCGTTGCTATCGGGTTGGGGATGGAAGGGTCGTTTAGGGTGTTGCCGGGCGACCAGCTCATCTGGAACCAGGCGGGGTCCGGTGGAGGTATCAGACCGAGCTGCACGTTTTCGAACTGGCAGATGCTCGCGGATGGACCATTGTTGGCGCTTAATAGTGTGGGTATGGTCAGGGGAGCTCCCACATGGTATGTGAAGCTGCGCGGGCAACCGCTGGAGGCGACATTGCCGGTCACCGTATAACTGTCGCTCGAAAGCGGTGTCACGGTAAGGCTGGCGCTGGTACCCAGCACCGTGGTTGGGTCGCTGGCAGCGGTCCAAGTGATGTTGGAAAGGGGTTCGGGACTGTTCAGCGTTAGCGTTCCACTACCACACACCACGGAGTCCTGGGCAATGGCGATGGCGCTGATGTCCTGCACTTGCGCAGCATAGCTTTCTCCGTAGCCCAGTCCGAAGCTGTAGACCTGGAATCCGGAAGCAGCCTGTAAGCGATGTACACCGGCAGGAACAGGGAATCGGGCGTGCAAACGATCGGTACATCCCGCATAAGGGACGAACAAGGAAGGATTCACCACAGTGCCGTTCAGTGTAAGCTGGCCCACGGCATCGGGCGGTACCACCACGCTTATGCTGTGTTGGTTGAGCTGGCTCGAAGTGGGTGTGTGCAGCAGGACCTTGGTCGATGTACGGTCCGAGGGTGCCAGCATCACCATGGATGGGTCTCCGTTCCCGGCACAGCTGTACCCCTCGAGCAGTTGTACCACACTGACCGGCTTATTGGCCTGTATGCACACTGGCGTGGCGTGTCCGTTCACCTCATGGCGCTGCCCAGCGTTCAAGTTGATGGGCGCACCGCCACCAATGGTCACGGTTGTTCCATCCTCATCCGCCATGATGCGGTAGGTGGTGCCAGTGACACCTTGGATGGGAACAGTGAAGTAACGTCTGCCCCAGGCGCTGCGTGGAATGAGTTGTTCGAAGATGGCATCACAGGCCGAGCAGGAGCCGGGAACGGTAGCGCACATGGAGCCGCCTAGCACAACGAAGGGCCGGCAATTCCCGCTCACGGCGGTGGCTTCGACCAGCGTGCCGGTAAGGTCCGTGTTGTCCGTGGCCGCTTGGACCTGGTAGGTCTGTCCGGCATTCAGGTCCACTTCGAATGGCACTCCTGCGGGTCTGCCGGCAGCCGTGTTAACCGTGGGGGTGATCCGCACTTGCGTGCCATCCTCGGTGGCCACGATGAGCAATTCGCTCTTGTGCAGGTTGTTGAAGTTGGGCAGCCCTTGGTAACTGTCGACACGGTAGCTGCTACCCAGGCTTGTTACCGGTAGGATCTGTGCCAGGTCGTGGGTGAAGTTCTGGAAGCTGCTGATCAGCACGTTCACACTGTCCTGGGCTTGAATTAGCACGCCTTTGGCCGTCACGACCTCGGAACCGCTGTTCTCTGCGTTGGTAGGGATATCCACCACAGCTACACCGTTGAGCGCTACAGCGAAGGGTGCACTCCATCCCGTGCCCGGCATGCTTACGGTACCACTTGTTGCCGTGGCACCCATGATGTGGACTTTCAGGCTTTGTGCACCGAAACCGTTCTGCATGAAGCCGGTCCAGAACACCTTGCCCCGTGTCGGTAGCTGGGTGTCATCCTGTGCCGCTGTTCCGATATGCGACAGTATAGCACAAAGCCCCAGCGCAAGCGCTTGCCAGCGGATCGGGCGGGTCTTTGGAAGTCCTTTTTCTGACATGGGTCCGTACCGGCAGAACATACCTGGTAGCGGCCGTTCCTACGGTCGTTTCCCGTGCAAGGTTCCCGGTAACGGAACTACGGAAGAGCGATCATTCGATGCGCAGGTCGATCGCCAGGTCCCAGGCGGCGCGCACATTGATGGTCTCACCATGGGCCACGACAGGCTCGGGTTGCAAGCCTGCATCGAGGTCGCCGGTGTCCCAGCGCCCGTTGTCGTTCTGGTCGAAGATCATCCGTATGCTGTGGTTGCCCGGGGAGAGGCGCTCCCAAGCCAAGGTACGCTCACCCACGGCCAGTTTGCTTTCCCGCAAAGCACGACCTTGCGCGTCAAGCAATTGCACGATCACCGGTGTGCTGCGTTCCACGCGTTCATCGAGACGAATCCGAAGTGTGCCTGTACTTTTTTCGGCAGCGCGGCCCAGACCCAGGCGCAGACTGTCATTGCTTCCGCCATATTGGTCTTGGATGGCCTTGGGCAGCAGGACCAAGGTGGCCGAACCACCAGGCGGCAGATCGGTGCGCAAGCGCACAAGTCGCATGTTCAGGCTGTCGCGTTCGATGCTGAAAGGGATCGACAGGCTGTCCCGCTCCACCTGTATCCGCGTTGTATCCAGTGCAACGATCGGCCGTTCGGCACGAAGTTCCACGAACGCGTCCGTGCCCCCTTCCCGGACCCTGGCTTGCAAGCCTACGTTGTACGGCATTCGATCCACTCGGCGGTACCTCACCGTATCGAGGATGGCACTGTCAAGGCGCAGTTCGTAACGCCCATCGACAAGGGCAGTGGTGTCCGAAGGCCAGAGTAGTACCGTATCCCGCTTGGTGCTCCATTCAGCCACCCAGTTCAGCACGCCGCCTACACGTGCCACATCGCGCACGGCCACATCCTGGGCCGGCCGGGCCAACACCAGGCGCAATGCGCCATCCGGGATGACCCTGGTCTCACGAACGGCTTGCACAGGGCTTACCGCGGCAAAAAGGCGCAGGGTGTGGTCCGGAAGTACCGTATCGCCCGGTACCAGGACCACTGTACTATCCAGGAAGGCCACCTCTTCATTGGGAAGGTCGTATCGGTAGTTGGCATTCTGGTCGCGAAGGGCGTGCAAGCGGTATCGCCCCGTGCGTAGGTAGCGCAGGTCGAACCGTCCTTCGGTATCGCTGCGTGTAGCGTAGCTGGGTCTGCCGCTGCGTACGTTACTTGTGTCGTCCGTTGAATAAAGGCTCACCAAGGCTCCTTTTTCCGGTGCTCCGCTGAAGGCGTTCACCACGCGGCCGCTCACGGCCATGCTGTCCAGGTGGTCCCCGGTTGAGATCACATAGGCCAGTCCACCTGCGGAATTGCCCTCACTGAGGTCCTTCACCACTTCACCGATGCCGAAGGTGTAGGTGGTGTTCTCCGCCAAAGGTCCGTTCAGGTCGATGGTCACGTTCCTGGCTTTGGTGATGCGGACACTTGGAGGGCTTGAGAGGGGTGGAGAGATCAGGAGTCCATCGCGTACACGGTCCAGTTGGATGCGTTCATCGAACTGCAGGACGATCCGCTGTCCACGGAAGCGCACGCTCTGGTCGGGAGGGTCGGCAACCAACAGCCGGGGTGGTTGCGTGTCCTTGTCACCACCGGTGATGTCCCGCACCTGTGCGCATGCCGCCACCAGCAGCCAGACCAGGATCGCAGCCCATTTCCACCTCATCGCAACGTGGTCTCCAGCAGCCGGCATACAGCCTCCAGGCCCTGGCGGTCCGCATCGGAAAAATCGTCCACAAGTGTGCTGTCCACATCGAGGATGGCGATCACGCCGCCATCGGCATTCCGAAGCGGCACCACGATCTCCGACCGGGATGATGCGCAGCACGCGATGTGGCCCGGAAACCGCTCCACATCGGGCACCACGATGGTGGTGTTGGTGCTCCAAGCGGTGCCGCATACACCCTTGCCGAATGGGATGCGGGTACAGGCTATGGGGCCTTGGAAGGGCCCAAGCACAAGTTCATCACCCGATACCCGGTAGAACCCCACCCAATGCCAACCGAAAGCGATGTGCAGTGCTGCCGATACATTGGCCATGTTGGCAATGGGGTCCTGCTCGCCGCTGACCAAGGCCTCCAGCTGCGGCAGTAGCGATGCATGGAGGACATGTCGGTCACCGGTGGCCGGTAGGTCTATCGTCGTATCCATGGCGGGGGCGACAAAGGTATCCTGCTACGCACACGCCACGGTACATACGCTGATGCGCACATCAGGGACCGCCTCCAGGGCCTTTATGCATCCTTCCAATGTGGCTCCAGTGGTCACTACGTCATCCACGAGCAGCACATGCTTGCCGCGCATACCCTCCGGGTCATGGACTTGGAACGCCTTGCCCACGTTGCGCCACCGGTCCAATCGCCCCTTGCGGGTCTGCGATGGTGTACTGATCACACGCATGAGCTCCTGTTCGGTGTGTGGCAGCGACCAAAGCTGGCGCATACCCTCCACGATCACATCGCACTGGTTGTAGCCGCGCTTGCGCTTCTTTCTGGGATGCAGGGGTACGGGCAGCAGCAGGTCCACGCCACTGAAGCGTGTCGAAGCCATCAATTCTTCGGCCATGTAGCGCCCCAGCAGTAGGCCGATCTCCCGGTCGTTGGCGTACTTCAAGCGGTGGAGCATGCGTTGCACCATGCCGCCGTTGGTGAATAGGAGGAAGGAACTTGCTGCTTGCAGTTGCACCTTTCCCCAGAACAATTGCTCCACCCGGTTCTCGGGGTCGTCGTGGAACCGTGCCCGAGGCAGGTCTTCCAGGCAGGCGAGGCATAGGCCCGTCTCGAATCGCATCAACCCCGTGTCGCAACCTGCACAGCGACGTGGCAGGAAGAGTGCCGCCAGGTCGCGCACCCAAAGGCTGAATCCTGTGTTCGGTGGGTTCAATACTTTGTTGATAAGCGAAGCGTTCAGGAAAAGTGGCCCTACTGGTCGGACGTAATTTAGCGCCCGGAAGCAATAGCGCCCCGACCGCCCATGGAACAGACCACCAGCACCACCCCGAACGAGCCCAATAAGAACCGCACCAACACGGGGTTGCTGATACTGGTCGTGCTGTTGCTGCTGTCCAATTTCTACCTCTTCATCCAACTGGGGAAAGCCACCAAGCAGGCCGATCTCGGCGAGCAGCAGGTGGAGACCCTGACCAGCGAGAAGGACAATGTGACCTTCCTTTTGGAGAATATGCTCGCATCCTACGATACGCTGGAGACCGAGAACGAGCAGATCACCGTGGAGTTGGAAGCGCAGAAGGCCCAAGTGGAGCGCCTGCTCGATCAAGTGAAGCGGGGTAAGTACGACCTGTCCAAGGCCAAGAAGGAGGCCGAGACCCTGCGGAAGATCATGAAGGGCTATGTGGCTACGATCGATTCGCTCAACCAGGCCAATCAAGCGCTACAAGCCGAGAACATCGGATTGACCCAGGAGCTTGGTGAAGTGAAGGGCCAGAAAGAGGCCATCAGCACCAAGGCGCAGGAATTGGAGAGCGTGGTGGCCAAGGGTAGTGTGCTCCATACCACCAGCATTTCCGCCGGGGCGCTCTATATGCGCAACAATGGCAAGCAGGTGGAGACCGATCGGGCCAAACGGGCCGAAATGGTGAAGTGCTGTTTCACCTTGGGGCAGAACTCGGTGACCCGGGCTGGAGACAAGGTGCTCTACATGCGCGTGATAAGCCCGGATGGCAAGGTGCTGCCTTCCACCGAGAGCGACAACCGCTTCAAGTTCAACGGCGTGGAAGGGGAGTTCAGCGCACGGCGCGAAGTGAACTACCAGAACCAACCCGTTGACGTTTGTGTCTTCTGGACCGGCTCCGAAGAGTTGCGCACCGGACAATACATCGTTGAGGTGTACGAGGCAGGAGCGCTGGTGTCCAAGGCGAACTTCGATCTGAAGTAGGCTCAGAAGAAGGCCCGCACTTGTGCGCCGCCTACGTGTATCACCGGTACGCCCTCGCTGCGCCTGCCGTTGTAGGTGATGTCCACCTGCAGGTTGTTGCTCAGGTTGCGCTGGATGCTCAAGCTCCAGGTCCCGTTGGTCCCAGGCTTCAAGCCGCTCAGCATCTCGTTGCCCAAGGAAGAGTTCACCTCCCCATTGTAGTCGATGGATACCAGGTTGGCGGTCACCAGAATGCTCCCCTTGCCGGCCGTGTTGTACCGCAGTTCAGCCCCCAGGTCCTGGATCAGGGCCTGCTCTCCGCCGAACTCCTCGCGGTTGGTCTTTTCGGTGTATCGGAAGGAGACCAGCGCCCTTATCGAGGTGTTGGGTTGCCAGGTCACCCGGGGTCGGATGCCCTGTTGGGTGAGAGCGAACGTGCGCCCTTGGAGCAGGTCGCTGGCATTGCTGATACGGCCTGTCTCGGCCTCCACGTCGGAGGTCCATTGGCGCGTGGTGTTCCAGCGTATGCGCAGGGTATTGAATTGGCGGGCGCGGGCTTCGAACCCGTTCAGCAAAAGGGAGCGGTTGCGGTCGTTCTGCCAGGTGTGGTCCACGCTCAAGACGCGGCTGGTGCGATCGAAATAGATGGTATTGCGTGCCGATGAGACGTAGGAGGTAAGCGCAGTGTCCGTTGTCTCGCCCACGAAAGGATCCAGTGCCGACAACAGGTCTTCGGCACCGGTCTTACGGTCCACACGCCACGAGGCTTGCTCCGAAAAGCGGGCGACGAATTTCTTGAATCCCTCGGCCTCTGCCCAGCGCACTGATGGTCGCAGTTCCACTGAAGCGCTGAACTGGTTGCTGAAGACCCGGACATACTCGTTGCTTGGTACGAACACCCTGAGGTAGTCCGCTTCGTAGCCGAAGTTGGCCAGCTCGAACTCGTTGAGATCGCGGATGCCATCGCCATTGTAGTCGTTCCATACATACAACCCCTGACCCGGAGGGACCTGGATGTAGATGTACTCCTGGCGTTGCTGCAGGCCGGAACCGATCTCGTAGAAGGTGGAGAAGACGGCGGCACCCTTCCACGCCATGGCATTGTAGTCCACCCGTGCCAGGTAGGTGTCCTCTGGTCGTTGGGCGGTCAGGCTGCTATCGCTGATAGCGAGTTGGCGGTAGGTGAAGGAGGTTCCAAGGCGATTGCGTGGGTTCTTGGTAAGGTCCAGCCCCAGGTTGTAGGCCGTGGCCACCGTACTGCGCACGAGTTCCCCGGCATTCACGGCCCGGTCGTAGCGCTGTCCGCCGCTCGCCCGCCATTTGGTGCCTTGGGTATCAGGACTCTGAATGAACAGTTCCCAGTCGTAGAACTGGTAGCTCCCTTGCTGAAGACCCGGCAAGGTGTCGGAACGGAAGAGGTTACGTTCATGCTCATCCCGATAACCCACACTGATCCCTTTGAGGCGGTGCGTTACGGAGGCCTTGTGACGTAGGAAGTCGCTTTCGCGTGGAGTAGTGGTGTTCAGCCATGCTCCGGTTCCCACAACCTCCGTACGGCCGAGGCGCAAATTGCTCTGGATGTCCTGCTTCCAACCGCTGTAGCGATCCCGCGTCTGGAAACTGCTCAGGCCGTAAAGTAGCTGCCCGAGTTTATTACCGCGAAGGCCCAGGTATCCACCGGCAAGCACCTGGTCGCCATCCAGCAGCAACCCCGTGGCGTTCCAATTGCGCTCGAACTCCACTGCCCGGTAGCGCTCTACGAACCGGAAGTCGCGTGAGGTGGTCTCCACATCCCCCCCGACCACGAGCTGGAGGGAAGTGTCCTTGGCGCTGATGGGGATACCGTGTTCCATACGCGCCACGAATCCCAGTCCTTGGTCATCGTTGTTGTCCACTTGGCTGAATGTGTTCCTGTCGTTGTTACTGAAGGCGAACTCCACACTTCCCTTGGTCCGTGGTCCGAACCGGTGGTCCACCCCAAGGGTGATCAGTTGTTGGCTGCGGGGTGCGATCAGTACGCGCACTGGAGCGTGGTCACCGCGCCGAACGATGGTGCCGTTCACCGTATCGGGGGGAACCCAACGGAAAACGCGCCCGTTGGCGGTGAACTCCTGCTGGGAATAATCCCCGTTGCCCAGCCCCACCAAGGTGAAGGAGATGCGGTACAGGGCGCTGTCGGGGTTTGTGCTGTAGACGTAGATCGGTGCGTATCCCAAGGAATCGGTGCGCAGGTATAGGACCTGGTCGTTCGCGTATCCGGTGCTGTCAACGCCTTCCACGGTGGCTGCCAACGGGTCGTCGCCGGCCAGGCGAAGCACCTCGCGCTCTTCCTCGCTCAGCTGTTGTTGCAAGGGCTGGTTGCGGTGGTCCTGTTCGCTGTAGACGTTGAGGCGGAGCGTGCTTCGGCCGATCTCCGTGGTGTTCTCCAGACGCACCAACGAGCGCGCATAGTTCTTGTCCGAATACTGGAATTCCACCGTGATACGCCGGTCCTTGGTGATCATCCGCTTGGCCGTGAAGGTGACCTCCGCCGTATTGTAGTCGATCACGTAATCGTTCTCCTGGCCGCGCACCAAGGGTTGCCCATCGATGAAGACCCGTTCGGTGCCCGACAGTACGATGATGAACAGTTCGCCATCGTTGCCCCGCAGCCGGTAGGGTCCTTGCACGCCTTCTATGCCTTGGACCACATTGCGTGCGAACTTGCCTTTGCTGATGGCCACACTGGCACCTACTTCAGCACGTAAACCATCGGCCTTGCCCAACCGGGTGCCGTAGCTCAGACCCTTGGTCTTCTTCAGGTAGGTCAGGAAGTGGCTTTTGGGGCGTTGAAGGACGAAATCGCCCGCGATGAGTTCCCATTTGTAGCCGGGCGCGTCCTTGTCCTCTTCGAATAGTTTGATGAAGACCTGGTCGAAATCCTGAAGCTCCAGGGTGTTGCCACCCGCTTGGATGGGGATGTTGTTGTCGGTGATCGACGCCAGTACCCCGATGCGCTCGGTGATGTTGCCGCTCAGTTCCAGGTTCAGCGATGAGTTCACCGACAGGTCCTGGTTGTTGCCGAAGAGCACGCCCCGGGATATGCTTCCACTTCGGTCCAAGCCACGCATGTCCATCAGGTCGCCTTGTTGCCTTGGCGGGATGTACCGGAACGGGTCCTCACGATCGCCCGATGCGGAGATCAAGCTTTGTGGGTCCTTGTTGGACCGGACACCGGCCAGGAGCAAGGGCATCACCCTGTACCGCGCCAATGCCGAATCGGGGGCGTTGGGCCAATACACTTTTGCGCTGAAGGGGTCCAGGCTGAACAGCTCCGGGTCCAACGGAATACCATCCACCAGCATCACAAGGCTTCCGGGAACGATGCTCAAGGTGTCCACTTGGAGCGTATCCCCCTTCGGAAAGACCCAGCGCTCGCGAAGGTTCGATCCTGATTGCCCCCATGATGTCGCTGCCATAGCCCACAGCATAAGCACCAGCAGAACAGGCATGGAAATGCCTTTCCGGCACCTTTGTGCGGTTCGGTTCTTCACGGTACGGTGGCCAAGGGGCACATGGCACATACGGTCAGGATGGCCGAAAATTATCCCTTTGCAGGCCGTATGGGACATTCTTCACCAAGCTGTTGTTGATGGCCTGTGTGTACAACATCGGTCAGGCATTGCACCGCACGATAGCTTTACCCACCATCCTGCCTCTGATGACCGTATCCTGTAAACGTTTACCTGGCCTGCTCCTCGCACCGCTGTTGCTCCTGATGGGCTGCACCTCGCCAACTGCTCCACGGGACCGTGAAGGTGCTGGGGGGCGGTACTACGGCGGGGTCTTCAACGCCAATGAAACAGAGCAGATCCGCAGCTTGTTCCCGTTGAGCCTTACCCAAGCTGCTGCACACCGGATCGGCGCGCAAATGTTCGAAGGTCTCGTGCGCTTCGATCAAAATGATCTTTCCATACGGCCTGCCTTGGCGGAAAGCTGGGAGGTCGATGCATCGGGAAGGGTCTACACATTCAAGTTGCGACCGGGAGTGCGGTTCCACGACAATGCGTGTTTCCCTGACGGAACCGGCCGCACCATGACCGGCAGGGATGTGCTGTACTGTTTCACGGAGTTGTGCAGCTATAGTGGGTCCAACCAGATGGAATGGCTCCTTCTGGATCGGGTCTTGGGCGCCAATGCGCACTATGCCGCTACCATGCAAGGAGGACCATCTTCCGGCGTGAAGGGTTTTGAGCTTGTGGACGACCTGACCTTCCGGATAACCCTCAACAGTGCGTGGCCCGCCTTTCTGCAGTTACTTGCACACCAAGGCTGCTGGATCTACCCCAAGGAGCTGGTGGACCATTACGGCCCCGATGCGCGATGGGAACCCGTGGGCACCGGGCCGTTCCGAAAAGCGGAGTTTCGGCCGGGCGAAGTGCTGATCATGGAACGTGATCCGCACTATTGGGGCAAGGATGAACTGGGTAATCAGCTGCCATTCCTGGATGCCATACGGTACACTTTCGTCGAAGACAAGGAGGTGGAACTCGACGAGTTCGAATTGGGTCGTTTGACCGTGCTGTACGAGTTGCCGATAGGCCGGACCTCTGTATTGAAGACCTACGCTGAGGGCCGTTTCCAAGTGCAGGACATACCCGGCCTTACGGTGCAGTTCTATGGATTCGATCGATCCAAGCCACCCTTCGATGATATCCGTATCAGGAAGGCCTTCTCCATGGCCGTCGACCGGCAGTTCCTTGTGGACAGTGTGCTCAACGGACTTGCCGTTCCCGCCGACCATGGAGTTGTTGCACCGGGCTTCGCGGACTATCCCTATGATTCGGTCCCCGCATTGCGTTACGATCCCGTCGCTGCGCGCAAGCTGCTCGCCGAAGCGGGTCATCCCGATGGAGCGGGACTACCCACGGTATTCCTGCAGGTGAACAATACGGGTTTCGGGTATGTGCGCGTGGCGGGTGAAGTGCAATCCATGCTGGAACGCAACCTGGGTGCACGGGTGGTTTCCACGGTCCTGCCTTCCGACCAGCACTTCGCCCGGGTGGAGAACGGCGAAGCCTCGTTCTGGCGCGAAGGGTGGGTGGTGGACCATCCCGATCCGGAGAATTTCCTGGCCTTGTTCTATGGCCGTAACGCCCCCTTGAGCCCGAGCGACCCGGCCTATCTGAACAGCACACGTTACCGTGATGCCCGTTTTGATTCGCTCTATGCACGGGCCCAACAAAGCAGCGAT
>CAYQMC010000081.1:2711-13545 GCA_964418285.1 uncultured Chryseobacterium sp. | reverse complement strand
GTTGAGCAACGATGGCACAGTACGTCCTTGAACGCGAGCAGTTCCTGCCAACAACCTTGGAGGAGGCTTGGAATTTCTTCAGTACACCACGGAACCTGGCCGTGATCACTCCACCCGAAATGGGCTTTGTGATACGGGAACCATTCGACAACAAGGACGCTTACACCGGACAGCGGATCACCTATACAGTGAAGCCAGTGCTCGGTATTCCGCTCACGTGGGTCACGTTGATCGAGGATGTACAGGCTCCGCTCAAGTTCGTGGACACCCAGTTGAAAGGGCCTTACAAACGTTGGTGGCACGAGCACACCTTCGAGGAGGTGGATGGCGGGGTCATCATGCGCGATCGCGTGGAGTACGAACTGCCCTTGGGGCCTCTTGGTGACCTTGCCCACGGTATCTTTGTGAAGCGCAAGCTGCACGGCATCTTCGACTTCCGGACCACAACGTTGGAACGGATGTTCGGAACTGCGGGGAAGCACTGATCAAGCACCTTCAAGCATTCGTGGGAATGAGCATCTGGGCCATCATCGGCATTGTGTTGGGAACGGCGGTCTTCATGGAATTCGTGGCGTGGGCCACGCACAAGTACGTGATGCACGGATCCTTGTGGTACCTGCACTCCGACCACCACAAGAAGGACCACTATGACTTCCTGGAGCGTAATGACGCCTTCTTCCTGATCTTCGCCGTACCGTCCATGACGCTCTTCATCGTGGGCAGCCTGAAGGGTCTGGATACGCCCTGGCTCTGGATAGGCCTCGGCATCCTGATCTACGGGATCCTATACTTCTTCGTGCACGAGGTGTTCATCCACCAGCGCATCAAGTGGCTGCGGAATACGAAGAACCCCTACTTCCTGGCGATCCGCAAGGCACACAAGGTGCATCACAAGCACCTCGGCAAGGAGGACGGTGAATGCTTTGGGATGCTGGTGGTACCCTTCAAGTATTACAAGGAGGCGAAGAAGGCTCTGGCACAGCAGCGCAGGAGCTGAACGGGCATTGGATACGAAATGTGAAGTGTGCACTGTCAGGTGTGCGGTGTGAAGTGATCGAACTTCACAACCCAGCCTCGATGCATATCGGGGTACACCTCACCCCTCACCTTTGCTCGTTCGACAACACTTGGCTCCCTCAATATCCCGGAGCGCATTCCTGGACCACGCTGTTCGCTTCAGGAAGGTCCGGGCTGATGTAGGGGATCCCCAGATCCAAACCACGCAAAATGAAAAGCACGCCCATGATGGCGTATGCATAAGGTGCTGCTCTTCGCAATGCGCTACGAAGGCCGGGTCCGGCGTAGGAACCGCTGATCTTAAGGCCAACGAGCGCAGGCCAGGTACCCAAGCCGAAGAAGACCATGAAGAGCGCGCCTTGCGGCCAGCCATCCTGTGCAAGTGCACCAGCAGCTGCGAGATAGACCATGCCGCACGGTAACAAGCCATTGAGCATGCCGGTGAAGAAGAGCCCTTCGGGTGATGTCCGCTTGAGCTGCCTGGCCATCAGTCCCTGTCCCCGCATTACAAGAGTGCCCGCCACACGCCCGATACCGATCGCGTGGAACACACGCGGCAACAACAAACCCAGTATGATCAACACGCCCAGCACGATGGATACGACCTGCTGCAACCCGGCAAGCTGAAGACCTCGGCCGAATAGTCCGAAACCAGCCCCGATCAGGCCATACGTCATGATACGTCCACCGTTCATGGCGATGGCACTGCCCAAGCGGGCCCCGAAGGAATGCTTGGGAGAAGGAACTGCCAATGCCAATGGGCCGCACATGCCCACGCAGTGCGCGCTACCGAGCACGCCCAACAACAGGGCGGTCAGCAGCATCTCGTTCATGGCAGGTGGATGTTGTCCTCGGTCAGGTATGCGGTACCACCGGCCTGCCATTCCAATTGGACCGTGTAGGCACCTTTCAGCTGGTCGCCCGTGTCCACCGTAAAGCGGCCATTGCCATCTGCTGTGATCGGCAGGCGCAGGTCGCTGCGTTCATCGGAAGGCCGCATGAGGTAGAGCTCACCCGTGATGGCCTGGCCGTGCATGGCTTTGGGGAAGTCGATGACCAAGCGACCCGGAAGTGCTTCGATGTGGACGGCTTCGCCAAGCGAACTGGTATTGTGCTTCTTATCGATCTGCTCCTGGTAGCTGATCTCTTTCGCGTAATAGTCCTCGGCCACCAGCGATTCCTGGTTGTGGTAGGCTCGCACCATGAACTGCGTCATGATCAGGATGAAGATCGCCATCACGACGATAACGGCATGTCCTGCGTGTAGTTTCATAGTACTCCTGGCATTGGGCCCGTGAACAGGGCGGTTATCTCTTCCACCAACTTGGCGTCGCTGTACACCCCTATGCGTAGCGTGGTCTTCACGCCCTGCACATCCTTCTTGTCCAGGATGATGAACATCTGCCCTTCAGCGAGGCTGGCCTTTGCGAGCGTGATATCGCGCCCGGCCAGCTTCACTTCCCCGTCCACATCGAGCAGTTCAAGGCGGATGGGCATGTCGCGTGTGGTCTTGTTCACCAGGCGGTACTGGTACAGGTTGCTGATGCGTCCATCGTCCTGCTTCTGGTACAGTGTTCCGGGTGTGCGCAGTACGGTGGCCTCCACATCGGTGCGGGTGGCGATGAGCGTGATGATGACACCGATGAGCAGTACGAGCACGGCCGAGTAGGCTTTCATGCGCGCTGTGAAGCGGAAGGTCTTCTTGTCCGCGATCTCGTTCTCGCTTGCGTAACGTATCAGTCCGCGTGGCTTGTCGATACGGTCCATGATATGATCGCATGCATCGATGCAGGCGGTGCAGTTCACGCACTCCAGCTGTGTGCCGTTCCGGATATCGATTCCCGTGGGACACACCACCACGCAGGCCTTGCAGTCGATACAGTCGCCCTTGCCCACGGCTGCTCGATCCTCGCCTTTCCGGAAGCTGCTTCGTTGCTCTCCGCGCACATGATCGTAGGCCACTACGATGGAATCGCGGTCGAGCAGCACACCTTGCAAACGACCGTATGGACAGATGGTGGTACACACCTGCTCGCGCAAGAAGGCGAACACGCCGTAGAACGCAGCGGTGAACACCAGCATGGCGATGAATCCCACAAGATGCGCCGTGGGTGGTTCGGTGATGATCTCGAACAAGGCATCGGTGCCGATGATGTAGGCCAGGAAGGTATTTCCGATCAGGAACGCGATGCCAAGGAAAATGGCGTGCTTGCCCACCTTCTTCATGATCTTGTCGGCCGTCCACGGAGCCTTGTTGAGGGCGATCTGATGGTTGCGATCACCCTCGATCCAGTATTCGATGCGCCGGAACACCAACTCCATGAAGATGGTCTGCGGGCAGGCCCAACCACAGAACAAACGCCCGAACACCACGGTGAAGAGCGCGATGAAGATGATGAGCGTGATGAAGGCCAGGACGAAGAGGTGGATGTCCTGCGGCCAGAAGGTCTGCCCGACGAGCACGAAGCGACGCTCGATCAGGTTGACCATCAACAACGGTTCGCCACCGATGCGGATGAACGGCGCGATAAAGAGGAAAGCGAGCAGACCGAAGCCGACGATGTTCCGCCAGTTGGTGAAGCGGCCCGAGGGCATCTTTGGGTACACCCAGATACGCTTGCCTTGTTTGTCCACCGTGGCTATGGAGTCCCGGTAGGTCTCTTCGATATTGTCCTTCTGCGGATCCATTCCTGCGTGCCGCAACGTGCGGCGAATTCATGACCGGCCGAAGTGACCGGCGCCTGACCCATTACTGTACCAAAGCCACGGCGGCATCAGCGCTCGCATCGGGTTGTTCCGTTGCCGGCTCCTCGGGCGCTGCTTCCTTGGGCACATACAACTCACCCTGGGGCTGCTTCGCATTGGGCGGGTTGCTGCCTTGCAGGCTCAGGATGTAGCTGGCCACTGCCTGCATCTGCTGGGGGTTCAACTCACCCTTCCAGCTTTGCATGCCCTTTTCGGCCACGCCGTACTTGATGGTACGGAATAGATCGTTGATGCTACCGCCGTGGATCCAGTAGGCGTCGGTGAGGTTGGGCCCAACCGCATTGCCTTCGCCGGCAGCGCCATGGCAGGCCTTGCAGAACTCCTCGAAGGTGGCCTTGCCACTGCCCAATGCCGAGGCATCGGACAGCATCACAACGGTGTTCTCGTCAACGGCTGCGGCCTGAAGTGCCAGATAAGCAGCGATATCCACCTCGGCCTGGGCCATTTCTTCAGCGTACTCGGTCTCCTGGTCGGGCCACACCTTGGTCACGTGTACGTTCACCACGTACACCGCACCCCAGATGATCGTGCCGTAGAACAACCAGAGCCACCAAGGCGGAAGAACATTGTCCAGTTCGCGGATGCCGTCGTACTCGTGGTGCATCAAGATGTCCTTCTCCTTTTCGGGCTCCACGCGCTTGGTAAGCTTGCTCAGGATGGTGTCGGCGAAGTCGGGCTCGCTCGCTTTGGCCGCAGTAGACTCTTCATACTCCCCTGACAGCGTGCGCACCAGTCCTTTCAAGACCGTGAGTTGCGCGATGATGATGATGAAGAACACAAGGTTGGTGACGAACAACCACCAGAACAGGTTCTGGGAGGTCATCATCGCCACGGCCGGCGTGGCGGCCTGTACTTCGAGACCAAGGCCGGCGAACAGCGGCAGCAGCGCCATGCCCGCTTTCCGGCCCTTCAGGTAGTTCACCCAAACCTGGCCGTTGCCGCCCAAGGTCTTCATGATGCCGGAGAGCGTAAGCACGATGATGACCTGGAGGATGGCCATGCCCAACAGGATGTAGTTGGTCTCCATGGAGGGGTTTTCGACAAGGCTCAGGAAGTCGTTGCCCTGCGCTGCGGCGGGCATGATACCCGCCGCTCCGGCGAAGAGCAGCATGGCGATACGGTTGGTACGGAGGCGCATGGTGTGGTGCATTATCAGTGGACCGGGCTATCGAGCGGGGTCGTTCCGTTGTCGTTGAAAGGGATCTGTTCCATGTGGGCCACGTGCCTGCGTGTGAAGGTCAACACGTACCAGAGCATGCCCAAGAAGAATGTGAAGAAGAGCAGGAAGCCGAGGATCGGCCAGATCTCGATCCCGATGATCGAGGTCATGTGGTGCTTGATGAATTTCAGCATCGCTACGCTCGCTTAAGGATTCACTTGTCCCACAGTGGAGGCACCCGCATCGCGGCTGATGTCCGTTCCCAAGCGCTGGAGGTAGGCGATCAACGCGATGATCTCCGTGTTGGGGTCGGCATCGATGCCGTTCTCCTTCAGGTTGGCAGCGATGCCTGCGGCCTGCTGTTGCAGATCGCCCACGGCCAGCTCATCGAAACCTTCAGCGTATGGCACTCCCAGGTTCTGCATCGCCCTGATCTTGGCCGGGATGATATCCAGCGGGATCAGGTTCGTGTACATCGCACGATACGGTGGCATCAGGCTGCCATCGCTGGTACTGGTGGGATCGTACATGTGGTAGTAGTGCCAGCTGTCCGGACGTTTGCCGCCTTCGCGCGCCAGATCGGGACCCGTGCGCTTGCTGCCCCACTGGAAGGGGTGGTCGTAAACGAACTCACCGGCCTTGCTGTACTCACCATAACGTACGGTCTCGCTGCGGAAGGGCCGTATCATCTGGCTATGGCATGTGTAGCAGCCTTCACGAATGTACATGTCACGCCCATGCAACTCCAACGGTGTGTATGGCTTGACGCTGGCGATGGTGGGCACATTGCTCTTGATCAGGAAGGTGGGCACCATTTCGATGGCACCACCGATGGCCACCAGCACGAAGCTCACCACAAGCATCTGCACCGGACGGCGCTCGATCCAGCGGTGCCAGTAGCCACCGTCGGTGATCACTTCGGCCTTGTCCAATGCTGGAGCTTCGGCATCCTCGTTCACGATCAGCTTGCCGGCACGCACGGTCATGATCACGTTGTATACCATCACCAAGGCACCACTGAGATACAGGGTTCCACCCAGTGCCCGCAACCAATAGGCATACTTGATCTGGAGCAGGGTGTCCAGGAAATTCTTGTAGACCAGGTAGCCGTCCGGTGTGAACTGCTTCCACATAAGGCTCTGTGTGAACCCGGCGAAGTAGAGTGGGATGGCGTAGAACACGATGCCCAACGTACCGATCCAGAAATGGACGTTGGCGAGCTTCACGCTGTAGAGCTTGGTGCCGAAGAGGCGTGGCAGCATCCAGTAGATGATGCCGAAGGTGAGGAAGCCGTTCCAGCCCAAGCCACCTACGTGGACGTGTGCGATGGTCCAGTCGGTGAAGTGGCTGATACTGTTGAGGATCTTGGTGCTCATCAGCGGCCCTTCAAGTGTGGACATACCGTATGCGGTAACGGCCACCACCATGAACTTCAGGACGGGATCCTCACGCACACGGTCCCACGCACCGCGCAAGGTGAGCAGGCCGTTCAGCATACCCCCCCAACTGGGTGCGATCAACATGATGCTGAAGACGATGCCCAGGGTCTGTGTCCACTCGGGCAGGGAGGTGTAGAGCAGATGGTGCGGACCGGCCCAGATGTAGATGAAGATGAGCGCCCAGAAGTGGATGATCGATAGCTTATAGCTGTATACCGGGCGATTGGCGGCCTTGGGCATGAAGTAGTACATCAGGCCCAGGTAAGGTGTGGTGAGGAAGAAGGCCACCGCGTTGTGTCCGTACCACCACTGCACCAAGGCATCCTGCACACCAGCATACATGCTATAGCCCTTGAACAAACTCACAGGCATGGCCATGGAGTTCACGATATGCAGCATGGCCACCGTGACCCACGTGGCGATGTAGAACCAGATGGCCACATATAAGTGGCGTTCGCGGCGCTTGATGATGGTGCCGAACATGTTGATGCCGAACACCACCCAGATCAGGGTTATCGCGATGTCGATGGGCCACTCCAGCTCGGCGTACTCCTTGCCACTGGTGATGCCCAGAGGCAACGTGATGGCCGCCGAAACGATGATGAGCTGCCAACCCCAGAAGTGCAACCAGCTGAGGCCATCGCTGAACATGCGCGCCTTAAGCAGGCGCTGCAGGCTGTAGTAGACCCCGGCGAAGATGCCGTTACCCACAAAGGCGAAGATCACCGCATTGGTGTGCAAAGGGCGCAAGCGACCGAAGGTGAACCACTCGGCGGCATTCATCCATGGGATGATCATCTGCAAGGCCGCGATGAGCCCCACAAGCATCCCCACGATGCCGAAAATGATCGTCGCCATCAGGAAGGCGTTGACGATCTTGTTGTCGTATTGAAAACGTTGCATCATTGCAGTGGACTTTCGGTTGAAGTGGTCTTGGTGATGGTGGCCTTCAGCGGTGCGTCACCCAGGATGCGCACTGCCGGCGAATGATCATCGTCATATTGCCCGGTGCGCATGGCCCACACGAACGCCGCGAGGAAGATCACCGCGACTGTGGTGCTGGCTGCTATCAGGAAAAAGATGATGGTCATCAGGAGCTTCTTTGCGCAGCCAAAAGTCCCTTGACGGCACTGACGATCCCGTGACAGTGGTCACGGCGAAGGATGACCTTCGTCAGCTTTTTCTACGCAAGCCCACGCGACCTGCGGCCAAGGTCACCGCGATCGTCACAAAACCAACAACCGTAACACTGCTCAAGGGCATGAGTATCGCGGCGATCAAGGGAGTAAGCTTCCCGGCCACTGCGAAGGAAACGCCGGTGATGTTGTAGGCCAGCGATATGACCAAACTGGCGACCACGATGCGCCTTGCCTGACGTGTCAGGTGAACGGCTGCTGGCAACTGTTGTATGTGGCGCGCATCCAGGATGGCATCGCTGGCAGGTGTGAGCGCGGCACTCGTCTCGCTTACGCTGATGCCCACATCGCTCTGCTGCAAGGCACCGGCATCGTTCAGGCCATCGCCCACCATCAGCACGCGCCGGCCTTGCTCCTGCAACTCGCGTACGTGGGCCGCCTTGTCGGGAGGGCTGCATGCCGTGCGCACTTCATCGTTCGCGAACACACGCTGCACTTCCGGATCCACTGTGGCATCGCCGGTAAGCAGCCAAGGCTTCGCGAATTGCCGCATACCGTCCACCGTGTCGGCCATGCCGGTGCGGGCACGTTTGCGCATCACGAAGTGTCCGCGGTGCATGCCTGCGATGGCGATGTGCACGTGTGCTTCGCCTGGTTCGCGATGTTCTTCGGTGCCTTCGGCGAATGCCGCAGATCCGATGCGCACACCGAGGCCTTCCACAGTGCCTTCTATGCCCTGGCCGGGTGTTTCGTGGACTTCGATGGCGGATGAAGGAACGAGGGTGGCGCTATCCTTGGGGCGCAAGCGATCAGCTAGTACAGCGCTTAGCGGATGGGTGCTGTTGCGTGCAAGGGTATGGACGCGGCGCAGTTCGTCGGGGCGGAGTGGAGAGCCTTCGAAGCGCAGTTCGTAGGCTTCGCGGGCGGTGAGGGTGCCGGTCTTGTCGAACACCACGGAATCGATGTGCGCCATGCGTTCCACAACGGCGCTGTCACGCAGGAAAAGCCCGGCCTTGCCCAGCAGGCGCATGGTGTGGCCATAGGCGAAAGGCATGCTCAGCGCAAGCGCGCATGGGCAGGCCACGATGAGCACGGCGGTCACCACCGGCCAGATCATGTCCGTATCGCGACCGGCCCAGTAGAGTCCTGCGGCAACACTGATGAAGATCACCGCGATCGTGAAGCGCTGCGCCACCTGGTCGATCATCTTCGGCATGGCGGGGCGCTGGGCGGCATCACTGCCGGAGTGCTCTTCCCACAGGCGTTTCAGGTGGCTCTGCTGGAATGGTCGCAGCACTTCGAGCTCGATGACCGCGCCACGTTGCCGACCGCCAGCGCAGATGGTATCTCCCACGTTGCGCCGCACCGGCAGCGGTTCGCCGGTAATGAAACTGTTGTCGATGTTGCCGGTGCCGGCGAGCAGTACCGCATCAACGGGGATCAGCTCCTGGTCGCGCACCACGATGCGGTCGCCCTGTTGCAGATCGCCAACGCTCACAGGATCTTCCTTGCTACCCCGTTTGCGCAGCACCACCAAGGGCAGGAAATCGTTCAGCGAACGATCGAAGCTCATGGCCTGGTAGGTGTAGGCCTGGTACCAGCGGCCCAGTAGGAGGAAGAAGATGAGACCCGCGAGCGAATCGAAATACCCTGGACCGTATCCGGTGAGCAAATCCCAAACACTGCGAGCGAAGAGCGCGATGATGCCGAGCGCGATCGGGAAATCGATGTTCACCGTGCGGGTGCGCAGTCCGGCCCAGGCGCTGGTGAAGAAGCCCGTGCTGCTGAAGAACAGCACCGGCAGGCTGAAGACGAAGTTGAGGAACTGGAATCCCTTCATCAGTTCCGGATCGCTGGTATCGGCGCCCAGGTATTCCGGGAAGCTGAAGAGCATGATGTTGCCGAATGCGAAGCCCGCCACACCCAGCTTGATGTACAGCATGCGCGGCACGCCGGGACCACGCTGCCCGGCGGTATTCTTGCCGCCACTGAGCAGTGGCGCATAGCCGATGCGGCGCAACAGTTCCACCAATGCACGCAGGCTGAACTGCTCTTCGCGGAAGGTGATGCTGAGTTCCTTGCTGGTGAAGCGCACGCGCGAACGGATGATCGCCGGTTCGATGCGTTGCAGGTTCTCCAACAACCAGATGCAGCTGCTGCAATGCATCTGCGGAACATAGAGCGTAACGCGCGTGATGCCGTCCTCGCTGTACTCCACCAATTTCTCCCGCACCTCCGGCAGATCGAAGAGCTCGGCGCGCACTGTGGTGGCGTCATCCTCCTCCTTCACACCGGGGCGTTCGGTAAGCTCGTAGTAGTCGCATAGGCCGCTTTCCTGCAGCAGGCCATAGACCGCCTTGCATCCGTGGCAGCAGAAATCCTTGTCGTCGAAACGAAGGGTCTCCTCCCGGCACGCATCACCGCAGTGGTAACACGTGAGTTGTTCAGCGGTCTGCTTCTCCACGGTCCTATTCTAGATCGGATGCAAAGCTGCCGGGGACACGGTAGGCGGAACCTGACGAATATCACACTGCCGGGAAGCAGCGTTCCCGGAACATGGACACAACAGCCCCACCGAAATAGCTTTGTGACCGTGATGAGCGAAGCACTGCACCAGATCCGCAGCTATTTGGGCCATCTGGCGAAGGCGCGTAACCGGCATGGTGTGCACAGCCCCTTCGTATACGCGTTGATCGACCAGGTGCTCCGTCCACGAGAGGCCCTGGCGGAATGCGCGCCCGTCGAGCAACTGCGCGAGGAACTTCTACACAGCGACCAGAGCATCCGGGTGACCGACCTCGGCGCAGGCTCGCGGGTGTTCGATACGCCAACACGACGAGTGGCGGACATCGCCCGCACTTCCTTGAAGGCCCCGAAGCACGCCGCCATGTTGTTCCGACTGGCCCGCTGCTTCAGACCGGAATATGTGCTGGAATTGGGCACATCCTTCGGTATCTCCACCCTCTACCTGGCGCTTGGTGCGGATCAAGGCACCGTTACCACCATCGAAGGTTGTCCACGAACGCAACGTATCGCCATCCAGCATTTCGAGCGTCTGCGTCAGCGGAATATCGTGCCGGTATCGGGCAGTTTCGAGAAGCGCTTGCCCGAAGTGCTGCAGAGCATGAAGCGATTGGACATGGTCTTTCTGGATGGTCATCATGCCAAGGAACCAACACTGGACTACTTTGTCCAGTGCCTTGCCGTGGCACACAACGATACGGTCATCGTGTTGGACGATATCCACTGGAGTTCGGGCATGGAAGAAGCGTGGGAGGCGATCAAGGCACATCCACAGGTAACGGGACGGTCGACCT
>CAYQMC010000081.1:0-2701 GCA_964418285.1 uncultured Chryseobacterium sp. | reverse complement strand
GTCTGGTGTTCCTGCGGAAGGAACAGGCCAAGGAGCATTTCGTGTTGCGGTATTGAACTGCTGAGCACGCATACATCGAACAAGCTGGTTCGGCTTACGTTTGCTCATCGGGCTCGCGCCCCTACCCAGCCATGAAGATCTACACCCGCACCGGCGATACCGGCAACACAGGCCTCTTGGGCGGAAGCCGAGTTCCCAAGGACCATTTGCGCATCGAAGCCTATGGCACGGTGGACGAGTTGAACAGCCACCTGGGCATGTTGCGCGATCTAGCGGCACCGCATCATGGGGACTTGATCACCGACATCCAGAACATGCTCTTCGCCATAGGTTCGCGCTTGGCGAGCAGCAGCGAAGAAGAGGCCACCAAATTCCAGGTACCACACGTGGGAGATGAGGAGATCCTCGCGTTGGAACAGCACATGGACCGCTTGAATACCGACTTGGAACCCATGCGCAACTTCATCCTTCCGGGCGGGCACCCTACTGTTTCACAGGCGCACATCTGCCGCACGGTTTGCCGCCGGGCTGAACGCAGGGTGGTGCAATTGGCCGCTTCAGAAGCCATTCCCGGGACCGTGGTGCGGTACCTGAACCGACTATCCGACCTCCTTTTTGTGCTGGCCCGCCACCTGGGCCATCTGCATGGCGTAACGGATACGCCTTGGAAACCAAGGGGTTGACGGTATTTCAAGTCCTTCTGCAGGCGCACAATACCGCGATCCCCACAACGGTTGATAAGTCACTGAGCACCCGATCGCTATCCGGCTATATTTGCGGCCGATTTAACGGACCCTAACACGGCCTATCGATGTATTGGACACTAGAACTGGCTTCCTATCTTGAAGATGCCCCTTGGCCTGCTACCAAGGACGAGCTCATCGACTTCGCCATGCGCACCGGCGCACCGCTGGAGGTGGTGGAGAACCTGCAAGCCATCGAGGATGATGAAGAGGTTTTCGAAAGTATCGAGGACATCTGGCCTGATTACCCGTCGAAGGAGGACTTCTTCTTCAACGAGGACGAATACTGAACACCCGGCCTTCGGATCATGAAGAAGCCCTCTCCGCACCATGCGGAGGGGGCTTCTGCATTGTACCTGACTGCCGCTCTGGCAGTACCTTCTTCACGGCAGGGTCTGTGCAGACGCAAGCCGCTACCTTTGCGCTCCTTCTGAAACAACCCCCAACGACCCCAAGGCCCCCCGGCCTGCCAACGGCATCCTGTTCGCCTTCTGGCTCGACCTTCCGGCCACAGTTCCTTCGGGCTCATCCACTCCACTTCGATACCATGATCGGTTCACTGACCAATGCCCTTAAGAAAGTATTCGGCGACAAGGCCACGCGCGACCTGAAGGAAGCCATGCCCTTGGTGGAGGCCTGCAAGGCCGAGTTCGCCAAACTGCAAGGGCTGAGCAATGACGAGTTGCGCGCACGTACACAGCAGCTGAAGGCACGCATTGCCGACCACACCCGGGCGAACGATGATCGCGTAGCCGCCATCCGTGCCGAGATCGATGCCGACCCACGCATGGAGATCCAGGACCGTGAGCAGCGCTACGAAGAGATCGATTCCATACAGGAAAGCAGCCTGAAGCTGATCGAAGAGGTCCTGCTGGAGATCCTGCCAGAGGCCTTTGCCGTGGTGAAGGAGACCGCACGACGCTTCAGTGAAAACAGCACGATCGAAGTGACGGCCAGCGAAGTGGACCGCGAACTGGCCACCGAGCGCGCACACATCGAGATCAACGGCGATCGTGCGATCTGGAATACCACATGGCAGGCAGCGGGCAACCCCGTGAAGTGGGACATGGTGCACTACGATGTGCAGCTGATCGGAGGCGTGGCCCTGCACAAAGGAAAGATCGCCGAGATGAGCACCGGTGAGGGCAAGACCCTGGTGAGCACCCTGCCGGTATTCCTCAACGCCCTGGCCGGTCGCGGCGTACACGTTGTCACCGTGAACGACTACCTGGCCAAGCGCGACGCCGAATGGATGGGTCCCATCCATGAGTTCCACGGGCTGCGTGTGGATTGCATCGACAAGCACCAACCCAACAGTGCCGAGCGTCGCAAGGCCTACCTGGCCGACATCACCTACGGCACCAACAACGAATTCGGCTTCGATTACCTGCGCGACAATATGGCGCATGCCCCCACGGCCCTGGTGCAGCGCAAGCACCACTTCGCCATTGTGGACGAAGTGGACAGCGTGTTGGTGGATGATGCCCGCACACCGCTCATCATCAGCGGTCCGACTCCCAAGGGCGAGGTACATCAGTTCGATGAGTACCGTCCGCGCATCGAGAAGATCCACCAGGCGCAGAAGCAGCTGGTGACCAAATTGCTGAGCGAAGCGAAGGACAACCTGAAAGGCCTGGCCGATGGGTCCGCCAGCAAGGATCAGCTGGAGAAAGGAGGCCTCGCTTTGTTGCGAGCGCATCGCGGACTGCCCAAGAACAGCGCGCTGATCAAATACCTCAGCGAAACCGGCGTGCGTGCCCTGTTGCAGAAGACCGAGAACCACTACCTGCAGGACCAGGGCAAGGACATGCCCAAGGTGGACGCCGAGCTCTACTTCACCATCGACGAGAAGCAGCATGGCATCGAACTCACGGAAAAAGGCGTTGACCTGATCAGCGGCGATGTGAACGATCCCGAGTTCTTCGTGATGCCCGATGTGGGCGGCACCATCGCCGAGA
>CAYQMC010000080.1:10291-13610 GCA_964418285.1 uncultured Chryseobacterium sp. | reverse complement strand
GCCATGGCCCTGGCCGAACTCATCACCACGCGCTATCCCAAGGACACGCTGGACATCGTGGTCTTCGGCAACGACGCCTGGCAGGTAAGCCTGAAGGACCTGCCCTACTTGCAGGTGGGCCCTTTCCATACCAACACCGTGGCCGGGCTGGAATTGGCCATGGACATCCTGCGTCGCCGCAAGCTGAAGAACCGCCGCATCGTTATGATCACCGACGGTAAGCCGAGCTGCATCAAGCGTGATGGCGAGTACTACATGAACAGCTTCGGGCTGGACGACTTCATCGTGGCCCGTACCCTGGACGCCGCCGCGCGTGCCCGCAAAGCAAACATCCCCATCACCACCTTCATGATCGCCCAGGATCCCTACCTGCAACAATTCATAGAACGCTTCACCGAGGCCAACCAGGGCCACGCTTTCTACACCGGCCTGCAAGGCCTCGCGGACATGGTATTCCGCGACCACACCACCAACCGAAGATCTTCTTAAGCCCCATGTACGGGCGCATCCTGATGCTCCCAGCTCCCCTTCCGGAGAGCTTCCCGAACCACCTGTACCGTCGACCCCTTGGGTCGACTTCCACGATCATGACCCACCCCCAGATCCTTACCCTCGGCGCCCTCAAGCAAAGCGGCTACACATCGCGCAGCGTAAAGGCCGAACTGCGCGCCAACCTCATAGAACGTATCCGCAGCGGACAACCCCTTTTCGCTGGCATACACGGCTACGAGGACACCGTGGTGCCGGCCCTGGAACGTGCCATACTTGCCGGGCACAGCATAAACCTGCTGGGGCTGCGCGGGCAGGCCAAGACGCGCATGGCCCGCAGCCTTGTGCAACTGCTGGACGAGTGGATGCCCGTGGTGCAAGGCAGTGAGATCAACGACGATCCCCTCGCGCCCATTTCCCGCTACGCCAAAGAACTGATCGCCCAGCACGGCGATGACACCCCGATCGCCTGGGTGCACCGCGATGAGCGCTACACGGAAAAGCTGGCCACACCGGACGTCACCGTGGCCGACCTCATCGGCGACAGCGACCCCATCAAGGCGGCGAACTTGAAGCTGGACTACAGCGACGAGCGCGTTATCCACTTCGGCCTTGTTCCCCGCAGCCACCGCGGCATCTTCGTCATCAACGAACTGCCCGACCTGCAACCGCGCATCCAGGTGGCGCTCTTCAACATCCTACAGGAAGGCGATGTGCAGATCCGCGGCTTCAAGCTTCGTTTGCCGCTGGACATCCAGTTCGTCTTCACCGCCAACCCGGAGGACTACACCAACCGCGGTGCCATCATCACCCCTTTGAAGGACCGCATCCAGAGCCAGATCCTCACCCACTATCCGGATAGCATCGAACTCGGCATGCGCATCACCGAACAGGAACTGCGCAGTCCGGCCGACCAGCTCGTGCGGGTGCGTTTGCCTGAGCTGCTCAAGGTGCTGGTGGAACGCATCGCCATGGAGGCGCGGGAGAGCGACTTCGTGGACCGCAAGAGCGGGGTAAGTGCACGGCTCACCATCAGCGCGTTGGAGAGCGTGATCAGCGCGGCCGAGCGGCGGGCGCTGCGCACGGGCGCCGAGCGTTCCGTGGCACGCATGAGCGATCTGCAGGCCGTGGTACCCGCCATCACAGGCAAGATCGAACTGGTGTACGAAGGCGAACAGGAGGGCCCGGAAAAAGTGGCCCAGCACCTCCTGGGTCAAGCCCTGCGCAACGTCTTCGCTGACCTCTTCCCCGATGCCAGCAAGAGCCGCAAACGCGCACGGCCGGACGCTGGTGGCAAGGCCGCGGTGGATCCCTACGCACCCATCGTTGCCCACTTCGAAGGCACCGATCTGGACCTGCTCGCAGAAGCTCCTGATGCCGACTACCGCGTTGCGCTGGAAGGCGTGGCCGGACTGCTTGGTCTGGTGGAAAAGCACCACGACTATCTGGACGAAGAAGAGCAGTACCTCTGGGGCGAATTCGTGCTGCACGGCCTGGCCGAACACAGTCGCATCGGCCGCAGTACCTTGGTCGGGGCCACACGCTTCAACGACCTGTTCAGTAGCATGCTGAGCACCGGCCTGAGCGATGACGACGGAGGATCCGACCGCTGAGGCCGCACTCCCCAGCAGGCGCCGCCCCAGGCCAGTGCTCCTGCTCGCGGGGCTCACGATCCTGTTCTTCGGTGGCGGTGGCGCCGCACTGATACACGCCGTACAAGGCCGCGACCTGCTCGCCATGCACACGGGTCCCTGGCCGTCGTGGGCACAGCTGGCCTTGGGCACCGCCGTTGGCACGGCCATGGGCCTCTTCGCCCACTGGATGGTACACCGTCCCTTCATGGCCCCCATCCTGGAGCGTTACAGCAGCATGATCGGCCCGTGGATGTCGCGCCGCAGCGACCGCCTGCTGGTATCCGTTTGTGCCGGGGTAGGGGAGGAATTGTTCTTCCGCGGAGCCCTCCAGTTCTGGCTCGGCATCCCGGTCACAGCCATCCTCTTCGTCGCAATCCACGGCTACCTCGACCCGCGCAACTGGCGCATCACCATCTACGGTGTGGCCATGACCGCCATGATCATGCTCCTCGGCTACATGGCCGAACACCAAGGCCTGCTGGCCCCCATGGCCGCCCACACCATGATCGATGTGGTGCTGCTGGAGGGACTGCACCGCGCCTGGCGCGATAGGCGCACAATGCCCACCCCCGACGCACATTGATGCACCCCATTCCGCAGTACCTCCGGCAGCGGCGACCCTCCGGGTCGGCCGGTTGGTGGGGTCGACACGGAGGGTCGACGCTGCCGGAGGAGGGGCTGGCGATCAGGGTAAGGGAACGTGGGTCGTTACCCCCGATACTTATGCGGATCCTTATTGTCCTCCTCGATCTCGCCCTTCACCTTGCGCATCTTCAGGCCCAGCATGGCCAGTTCGCGGTGGCCGTGTTGGCGCAGCCATTGGAACGAATCGTCGTCGTTGTCGCCGGTAAGGGCCACGTGCTTCAGCACGTTCATGCCGTTGTGCTCCAGCCATTGCAGGGCCTGCTTGTCGCCCTCTATGCCGCGGATCAGGGCCATCAGGTGCGGGTGGCCGTTGCTCATCAACCACTTGCGTGCATCGTCCTTGTTGTTCAGCGCGAATACGAAGATGCCCAGCTCCGGATAGCCGTTGGTGGTCAACCAATCGCGCAGCCCGCGGTGGCCACTGATGGCTTCGCCCCAGGCAAGGAGCACTTTGGCGGGGTATTCGGTGCGCATGGTGGTTGTTCGAACGCGTTGGGATACAAAGATATTTCGCCTGTGCAGCCATGCCTTCCTTCGTGCCGGGATACCTT
>CAYQMC010000080.1:0-10281 GCA_964418285.1 uncultured Chryseobacterium sp. | reverse complement strand
CTGCACCCTGCTCAGTGCCCAAGGCGACAAAGCGTGGAACAAGGTGCGGGCGGCGTACGACAAGGGCAAGCCCTACGGCGGCATACGCACCTGCGATAGGCAGCTGTCCGGCAAGGCGCCGAAGGTGGAGTTCAAGATTTTGCGGGCCGAGGGCTACAACATGATCGGCGATCACGAGAAAGCCTTGCGGGATGCGCGCGATGCACGGCCGGTGGTGAGCGAAGAATTGGCCCGTGCGGCCGCCTTGCAACTCGCCATCGCACACATGCAGCTGGGGCGGCCCGATAGCGCGCGCCACTGGGCCACCGCAGCATTGGGTGGGAACACGGAGCGCGAGGCCGAACTGCGCTTGGGCATGCTGGACCGCACTGCCGGCAACTGTGCAGATGCCGTGGACCGCTTCGGTCGTGTGCTCGCCCTTGCTCCCGACGACTTGACCGCCCTGCGCGAACGTGGTGCCTGCCGCAGCGAGTTGGGCGATACCACGGGCGCCCGTGCGGACCTGGATCGCTTGGTGGAACTGGCGCCGCGCGATGCGGTGAGCTGGAACAGCAGGGGCTACTTCCACGCACAGCAGGGCCGCTACCGCGAGGCCATTGCCGACTACGATCGGGCGATCAAGCTGGACCCCAACTACAGCTTTGCGTTCAACAACCGGGGCTGGGCCTACCACATGCTGGGCGACAACGACCGGGCCCTACGCAACGTGACCCTCGCTGCACGGAAGAGGCGCAACAATCCATATGTGTACCGCAATTTCGGCCTCATCGCACTGGCCCAAGGCGATACCATCCGGGCCTGTGGGCATTTCCGCACGGCCTTGGACCTGCGTTTCACCGCCTTGCACGGGGCCGAGGTGGAGGATCTGGTGCGCACCCACTGCCCCATGGTTGCACCGCGGCCTGCCATCTCCCAACCTGCCGACAGACCCATGGAAAAGGACCGAAGAACGAACGCACCGGTGCGCTCCAACGCACCCTGATAACAGCCGGAACATGAGCGAACGGAAAGGAATGCTGCGCGATGGCGCACTGGAAGGTATGGTCATCATCATCACAGGTGGGGGCACGGGCCTTGGCCTGGCCATGGCGCGGTACTGCCTTCAGTTGGGGGCAACGGTCTGCATCACCAGCCGCAAGCTCGACGTGCTTAGCAAGACCGCCGATGAACTGGCCGCTGAGACCGGCGGCACCGTGCTACCCCTGGCCTGCGATGTGCGCAGCTACGACGAAGTGGAGGCCATGCGCGATACCGTCCTGGCCCGCTTCGGCAAGGTGGATGCGCTGGTGAACAACGCTGCGGGCAACTTCATCAGTCCCACCGAAAGGCTGAGCAGCAAGGCCTTCCAGACCATCATCGACATCGTGCTCATGGGCAGCGTGAACTGCACCCTGGCACTTGGCAAGCACTGGATCGCCAAGGGCGAACGCGACAAGGCCGTACTGAACATCGTTACCACCTATGCCTGGACCGGCAGCGGATACGTGGTGCCCAGCGCCTGCGCCAAGGCCGGCGTGCTTGCCATGACCCGCTCGTTGGCCGCCGAATGGGGCCGGCATGGCATACGCACCAATGCCGTGGCACCGGGCCCATTCCCCACCAAGGGCGCATGGAGCCGCCTGGTGCCGGGCGACATGATGGAGAAGTTCGACATGAGCAAGCGTGTGCCCCTCGGTCGCGTAGGCGAACACCAGGAGCTTGCCGATCTGGTGGCCTACCTGGTATCCCCCTACAGTGGCTACATCAACGGCGAAGTGGTCACCATAGACGGTGGCGAATGGTTGAAGGGCGCCGGTCAATTCAACATGCTGGAGATGGTGGAACCCGGCATGTGGGACAGCATCGAGACCATGATACGCGGTACTAAGGGAAGTTGAGATACGAGCCATTTCGCACCTCTGCTGGCAGCACGCTCACGCAACGCTGAGCCCGGTCCCAGTGTGCCTGGCCGACAGGCGAAGCGAAGGACATCTCCACAGCTTCCGATCCCCACCATCTTCCCATTCCGCCCCAGCGGCCTACTCCACCACCACCACCAGGTACTTGGAGATGCTCCAGAACGCATTGGGGTCCGTGATCACGAGCTGTGTGGCGCCATCTTCGAAGCGGTAGCTTCCTTCGGGATGTGTGGTAGCCAGCTTCGCTTTCTTGGCGGCCACGGGGATGCTGTTGGCGCTGGTGATGTCCACGCGGGTGAAATAGCCTTTGGCCAGGTCCGCGGTGTTCAGCTTGTCCACCCCGCCGATGCCCACCACGCCACCTTCCTTGGTGAGCACACCGTTCTCGCGCAACTCCTTCGCGGTGCCCACGGCGTAGTACGCTGTGTTCAGCTCGTTGCGCTGTAGGTCCGCGAGCTGGCTCTTGTCGCGGTACATCTCGATCAGGGTGGCCAGGGAGCTGTTGCTGCTGGCCAATTGTTCCTTCACCACGGCGATCTCCTCGTCCTTCTCGGTAACGCTGCGGTCCAGGTCCTCCACGGTGCGTTGCAATTCTGCCAGCGTTTTCGCCGAGCCCTTGGACTGTTTCCTGAGCCGTTCGATCAGTGCACGGTTCTCGGCCAGCAGCCCATCGATGCTCTCGATGTCGCCCATGATGCGTTCCTCCACATTCAGGCCTTCGCTGCCTCCCTCGGCTTCACCCAGCTGCCCCTGCTTGGTGCGTATGATGCGCAGGTTCTCGCTGATCCGGTTCACCGTACCGAAGAGGTCGTTGATCATGGAGTCCTTTTCAGCGACCTGTGCCAGGGCGCGGTCGTTGTCCTCGGCAAGCTGCTGGAACTGCGGCGTCTCCTTGGGGTCCTGGGCACAGCCGGCAAGCAGGGTGATAACGATGATGAGGAGGGTGTGTGGGATTCGCATGGTAGTGCTCTATTGTTGAACGAACGAAGGTCGGCGGCAGCATCGTATGGATGTCAACCTGTCAAAGGCGGCGAAAGGTACTGAGCCCGGCTTCGCTGTATGGGTGAACGGACGAAAGGTCGGTTCACAAGATCCGGCGTCGCACTTCACGGCGTAGTGTGATCGCGCCGTGAACGGTGGGTCGTGCAACACTACCGCGCAGTTCCACGTAGGAACGGGGTCAGGCCCAGGCTCCTGGTCCTGCAGTTACCTTCACGCCCATACGGGCACACGCCATGCATCGCATCCTGACCACTTCCTGCTTCGTGTGCTGGGCCGCCTTGGCGCTGGGGCAGGGGAAGGGACTTGAAAAGGACTTCGACAGCCTGAGCGCCAAGGAGCGCAGCCGGATCGCCAAAGCGGAGGAGGAAGGGGCGATCAAGGATGCCCAGTACCAAGCCGTGATGGCCAAAGCCGAGGAGCACTTCCGTGAGCAGCGTTTCGAAGCGGCCCTCGAGCAGTTCATGGTTGCCCGCGACCTACGGCCAAACAACGTTTATCCGCGTGTGAAGATCCAGGATCTGCAAGCCTTGATCGCCAAGCGCGAGGCCTTCCAGGAGATCCCTGTCGACGACCCCGCATCACCAGCCGAGCAGCCTGCTGTGGTCCGCGAAGTGCTGCCATCACCTGGCCGAGTGGATACGACCCCTGGACCGCTGCCCACACGAACGGAAGATCACCACGGAGAGCAGCACAGGGTCGCTCCTTTGGAGCGGACAGAGCCTGCGGCACGGGCGGTCGATGCGCCCTTGCAGTTCGCCGAGGGCGAACGCATCTACAAAGAGGGCCGAGCCGTGGTGGTGGAGCGCAGCATATCGGTGGAGGGTAGGCCGACCATATTCCGCAAAGTGACCCACGCTTGGGGTGAGGTGATGTACTTCAAGGATGGTACGGCGATCCCCGAACGCGTGTGGATCGAGGCCTTCGGCGCGCGTTAGTCCACTACGAGTTCCACCGGGAATTCCACCAGCCCACGGTAGTCCTCACCGGCTTCCTGCATGTCCAGGTCACCCGCTTTGTGGTGCCAAAGCATGCGCACGGAACTACCCCCGCTGGCGTGGAGGTCCTCCAAGCGTTTCAGGATATCCAGCAGATACTTCGATGTGCTGGAATTGAAGTATTCCAAGCGGATGTCCACCGTGGTGACCGGAGGGGGCTGTTCGGCATATCCGCACACAAGGTCGTACAAGGGTGAAAAGAAGCGGTCGGCATTCTCCGGTATGGAGCAGCCCGAGATGGAAAGCGAACCTGTACCACGATCCAAGGTCACGGCCGGTGTCTTATCCGTACCTGGCCAGTTCATGGGGACGGTATCCGTGGGCATGGGCACGAAAGTAAGCGCCTCGTGATGGAAGCCGACGATCGTTCTATTCGCGGTCCGATCCTCTGTTGTATTTTCCCCAACCCAAAGCGTTGACACCATGGACGAGCACCGCATCAGAACCATCCTGGTACCGTATGATTTTTCCGATTGTGCAAGGGATGCCTTGCAGGTGGCTGGTTCCATTGCCAGGCGCAGTGGTGCTGTCATCGATATCGTGCATCTGTACGAACAGATGACCGACTTCCACACCGAGAACCAGAAAGTGCGGGATGAGATCGAGGCAAAGCTTGACGAAGTGCCGCATTTGCCCTTCCTGAAGGGTGTGGAACTGCGCAAATTCATGCTCCGGCAGATGAGCCTGACAGAGATGTTCAAGAATGAACAGCTGGCCCAGGTCGATCTGATCGTAATGGGTACCCACGGTGCCACAGGCCTCAAGGGGATCGTGGGGTCGAATACCCAGCGTGTGGTGCGGACGGCACCCATGCCTGTGCTTGTGGTCAAGCAGCGCATCGAGGACCTGGATCTGCGTGATGTGGTGTTCGCATCGAACTTCTCCCAACAGGACGTGGAGAAATTCGATGCTTTTACACCGCTGTTGGAGCTTTTCGACGCCAAGATCCACCTGGTGAAGGTGAACACCCCCAAGACCTTCGAGCGCAGCGAAGACACCCACCGGGCCATCGACGCCTTCCTGCAATGCTATCCGCTGAAGAAGTTCACCGCCACCATCTACAACGACCTCAGCATCGAGGAGGGGGTGCTCAATTTCGCGCGCAGCATCGATGCTGACCTCATCGCCATGGCCACCCATGGCCGCACCGGCTTCTTCCATGTCGTCAACGGGAGTTTGACGGAGGATATCGTGAACAATACTTCGTCGCCCGTGCTCAGCGTTAAGCTTTGAGGGTCGGGAGCAGGCCTTATCTTTGACAGATACACAGACACAGCACGCATGAGGTTCCTCTACAAGCCCTTCGAGGCAAAGAAGAAGCAGATCATCGAGGTGGAGATCGATGTGCCCACCAAGGTGAAGTTCATGACCGGTAAGGAGATGAAGGCCTACAAGCAGGGGCGCACACACACTTACATAGGAGGGCTCTACGAAGAGTCACCCATACGCTTTGTGGTCCCTTACGACTCGGTTTGGAACGTTGTGGTCGAGAAGGGCACCCACCGCGAGCCCATCGCGGTCAACGCCCAGTGCCACCTGATAGCCCCGAACAACTCGGTGCGTACCAGCATTCCAGTGGATGCCTCACAGGATGTGCTGGCTGCCATGAACGCCGAAGAAGATACCGATGCGATAGCGGACGAAGTGGATATTGCCGGACAAAGCGAAGGCTGACGAACCGATCGGCCTTTGGCGGCGTTCCTTGATCACAGATGACCATGGAGACCAAGATCGAACGAGACCGCTTGGAGCGCGTGCTCCGGGGGCAACACCAGGTGATGGACCAGGTCCATCACTGGTTGGAGGAGGAGAACAAGCATGACGACATCCTGCGTGCCGTGGTGCTCAGTTCCAAAAAGGAACGTCCGGTGGACCCCTCCGGGCTGGATCCGGAACGGATCTACCCCGGCAACGCGATCAAGGCCCTGTGTGTGAAATACCGCTTGCGCTTCCTGGATGCGGGCCTGTTCAAGGGTGTTATCCCGGACCAAGCCGTATTGGCCATCCGCCAGCTGGAACGGCAGGTCGGCGAGCCCATCACCAGCTTCAAGATGATGGCGCCCAGCGAGCGATTCAGGCTCTGCGATAGCGAGGTGGATCCGCTGCTCTTTGTTCCCGTGGGTAACGATCGCTACTACCTGGTGCACAAGTGGGGCAACGACCTGGGATTGCGGCGTGTGGTTGCCGGCTGGGCCTTCAGGACGCCTGCGCACCTCGCGGCTGCTGTGTTGCTGCTCTCCGTAGTATTGACCGCCATCGTGCCGGCACACCTGATCACCAGCAACCCCGATGTGGGCTTCTGGGGTGGGCACCGAGTGCTCTTCTTCTTCTGGATCAGCACCGTTTGCACGAGCTTCACCGTATTCGCTTGGTTCGCCTTCTTCGGGCAATTCAGCGACCGGTCCTGGAATAGCAAGTACTTCAACGCCTGAGCATGCCTTCCGGCTTAGGTGCCCTTCGCGGTAGTGCTGCGCTGGAGGTGCTCCACGCGGCACACACATGTGCTGCGGAACCAGGTCTTCAAGGCTTCCCGGTCCTTCGGTAGCAAACGTTTGAAGGCCTTGCGCAATTCCTTACGGAAGGTGCGCACATCGGCCCGGCTGATCTTCTCGAGCACATCCTTGTGGTAGGTGAGCAGGTCGGTCTTGCTGTTCATGGTATGGGTGGGTCTCTGCTTGACCATGATACGCTGTGCCGATGCTGTGGTTTCAAGGCCCACATCCAGTGGGCCAAAGAATAAGGCCGCACGAGGCGGCCTTATCCAGGGGGAATGTTCGTTCTGCTCCTCAGCTGATGCTGATGGTGCGGGCCTTGGGCTTGCTGATCTCGGCCTTGGGGATGCGAACGCTGAGCACCCCGTCGCTATAGCTGGCTTCGATGGCCGTACTATCGACCGTATCGGGCAGTGTGAAGCTACGGCTGAAGGCGCTGTGCGAGAATTCGCGGCGGGTGTAGCGCTCGTTCTCCTGCAAAGCCTCATCCTTCTTTTCTGCGCTGATCGTGAGGAGGTCGTCCTCCACATTCAGTGTCAGGTCCTGCTTGGTGTAGCCGGGCGCCAGTAAGAGCAGTTCGAATTCCTGCTCGCGCTCCACGATGTTCGCACCGGGTACGGTGCGCTTCAATTCGTTGGTACCGAACACCTGTCCGATATCGCGGCCCAGGAATTCGCTCATGAGGTCGCCCAAGGGCGAAGGGAGGTTGTTGTGCGGGCGGTTCTTGATGGTAAGCATGGCATGTTGGTTTTAATGGTTGAGGCACGTTCAGGTGCACAGCCCCATCGCCAAAACGAATACCAATGCGGAGTGTAAGACAAAAAGGCACTTACCGCAGTAATTAAGTGCCAAAGTGACACTATTGGGATAAGAAGAGGAAGAACACTGTGCCGTTTTGTGGGTCCTGGGAACCGGGGGCGGCATTGAAGCGTGCCCGCTTGGCGGATCGTAGTGCATGTTCCAACATACAATCATCCACCGTGGCAGAGCGCGCCGCATCGAAGTCGGCCTTCAGCACAGTGCCGGAGCGGTCAACGCTGACTCGAATGGCAACCCTTCCTTGGGTGCGGCAGAGGTAGCCGGGTACATCGTTGGCCCGTACGCGTCCTTGTAGGTCGTGCCACACCGTGGTGGCACCTTCCACCCGAACAGGTTCAGCGGCCTTTTCCATGTAGCGTTCCTTGTCCCACTTGCTGGGATCCAGCTGGGGCATTTCGATCTCTTCCCCGCGCTCCTTGCGCTCTTCGGCCAGGCGTTCGAATTCGGCTTGTTCCAAGGCCCGCAGGTCCTCCTCAACGCGCTGCGACAAACGTTCGTTGGAGAAACTGGGTTTGGCCAGTTCGGCGGTGATGTTGCTGCTGAGGTTGGTGACCTGCTGTGGTACATACTGCTCCCCGGCATCGATGCGCTCGAGCAGTTCCTCAGCATCCTCGTTGCTCACCATTTCAATGCGGATCTCGCTACGGTCCTCTTCGCGCGGTGTATTGCTGAGGCCCACCAAGGTGAGCACCATCAGGAGCAGGGTGTGCAGGGCAAGGGTGCCTATCACCCCCACCTTGTTGCGCTCGAACCAGTCCAGGAATGCGTCGAACATCTTGAGCAGGTTCTTGATCTTCCGGGCCTGGGCCGGTTGCTCAACGCCGGTATACCATCACTTCACCACCACCACGCGGGTCTTGCCCCACTGGTCGCCGAGTCGGCGTGTATCGGCGTTGGTGAGCAACACGATCAACTCGATCAAGGGGAAGAACGGGATGAAGAGCACCACATTGCGGATCACCGAGGGTCCGTAGTTGCCGGTAAGCGCCGCGCCATTCTCGTCCACTGCCCGCAGCCCCACCATTTTCTTGCCGATGCTTTGGCCATCGAGGAAGGGTAGGGCATCGCGGGTAAGGATGTAGCCCAGTACAACGATCCAGCCCAGGATGGGGATCCAACCCACCAGCGCGAGCAGGATCACATCGATGAGGTAGGCACCAATGCGTGCCCCAGCGCTGGCTTTGGGTGCATTGACGAATGCAGGTGGGTTCATTAGCTCCATGGTCGTGTTCTGTTCGGCGAAAGATAGGAGTCCTCAGGAACCGTGCATGCGGATCCGCCAAGGCGCAGGCCACAGGTTGTTCCACCGGCTTCCGGCCCCATTGGCCCAACCCAGCGGAAGGCCTTTATGTACCACCAATCCCGGCCCGTTGGCCGAATGGCCTGGCAATGCCTGGCCGCGCAGGTAGTCCAGCGCTTCTGTGTGGTCCAGTTCGATCTCCGTGAAGGCGCTACGGTCCAAGCTGGTGTCCAAGGCCAGTGCGGGATGAGGGCGCCAGGTGCCGGCCTTTCGCTCGGCAACAGGGCGGCCGGGCGCCAGGGTGCGCAACACAGGGCAAAGGGTATCCAGGGATGCGGCCCAGCGCACGTCCACAGCGTGTAGCACATCGTCCTGCTCGCGCAGGTGCCAGTGTGCTCCCTGATGCGACCAAGCGCGGACCTCCGGGTGATCCGTGTCGGGTTGTGCGGAACGCGGATCGGTACCCAGGTCACCAGGCTTGCGAACCATGCCGATGAAGAAGCCTTCGCCACGCAACCGGTGCGGGTAGCAGCGGTATCCGACCACGTCTTGGTCCTTCGTTTCGACAATGCCCCAAAGGGGTTCCAAAGGTATCGGCATGGGTACCGCGCCGAGCGCCTTCAGTTGCCGCAAGCGATCCTCGTTCTCGCTGGCCTCCCAGGTGCAGGTGCTGTAGATGAGGATGCCGCCCGGCCGCAGAGTGTTCCACGCCTGCTCCACGATGTGCGCCTGTACCATGGCGCAGCGCTGCACGAGTCCTTCGCTCCATTGCTGCCTGGCGTAGGGGTCCTTGCGGAACATTCCCTCGCCGGAGCAGGGCGCATCGACCACGATCAGGTGGAAGGTCTCCGACAACGGTACAAGGTCGGCCGGATCACTGCCCGTGACCACCACATTGGGCAGCCCCCACTTCCATAGATTCTCCTGCAGGGCGTGCTGGCGCCTGCGGTCCACTTCGTTGGCCACCAGTAGGGAGTCCGGGTGGAGCAGGCCCCGGACCAGGGTGCTCTTACCGCCGGGTGCGGCACAGAGGTCGAGGGCCAGGATCGGCTTGTCCAATAGGCCACTTGCGCGCAGGGCCTGTTCCAGGAACATGGAGGATGCTTCCTGCACGTAATAGGCTCCTGCGTGCAGCAGCGGATCGAGCGTGAATGTGGGGCGCTCTGGCAGGTAGCGTCCGGTGGAGCACCACGGTACAGCCTCGCCGCTTGGGCCGCCAGGCTTCGCGGAATTGATGCGGATGCTTACCGGCGGCCGCGCATCAAGCGCCTCGCGCAGGGTGGGCCACTCGTCGCCCAAGGTGGCAGCGCTGCGCTCCACGAAGGCATCGGGCAGACGCGCATCCGGTCCCGATATCGGTCCGCCCTTCCTGCGCCGGGCCATCTGCGTTCAGTGTGCCAAGGCTGCTTCGCGCAGCACGGTCTCCGCACGATCGGGACCCAGGGATACCAAGGTGATGGGCACGCCTACGGCCTGTTCGATGCGCGCGATATAGCGCTGGAGCGCTTCGGGCAAGGGCGCGTCCACGGAAAGCTCGCCCCACCCTGGGATGTCCTCGTACACGGGTTCCACACCGGTGGTGATATCGTAGGGCATGCGGTCGGTAAGCCTACCGTCCACGCGGTAGTGTGTGCAGAGCCGAACGGTCTCCATGTTGTTGAGCACATCGGACTTCATCATGGCCAGTTCGGTGATGCCATTCACCATCACAGCGTAGTGCAGCGCGGGCAGGTCCAGCCACCCACAGCGGCGCGGACGCCCGGTGGTGCTACCGAATTCGTTGCCGGCTTTACGGATGTGCTCGCCGGCTTCGTCCTCCAGTTCGGTGGGGAAGG
>CAYQMC010000079.1:0-13617 GCA_964418285.1 uncultured Chryseobacterium sp. | reverse complement strand
ACCCTTGCATGTGCTGGGCGGGGTGGTCCTGCGCTTGTGAGCAGCGCAGCAGCCGGTGTCCAATTTGGTCGTTCACGTAACAAGGGACCGCATCGAAAAGGGCCGACCGAACAGGTTGCTTTGTTCGGTCGGCCCTTCATGGGTCAGGCGGATCCCTTGTTGCCGGAGTTGCAGGAGCACCGGACCACACGTGTCGGTAGTATCAGCGCAGGCGCTGCGATCACTTGATCTTGCAATTCGGCAGGCGCTCGGCAAGCGTCTTCATCTGCTCGGCGCTGAGCTTGTTGCCAGTGACCGTGAGCTTCTTGAGGTTCTGCAAGGTGTAGATGCTTTCCGGCAGGGAACTCAACTGGTTGTCCGATACATCAAGTACCGTGAGTTTGGATAGCTGGCCCAAGGTTTCCGGCAGGGCCGTGATGGCGTTGCCATCGATGATCAACTTTTCAAGGCCGCCCAGATCACCGATGCAATCCGGCACCGCGGTGAGCCCCATCCTGCGTGCATTAAGGCTGGTAAGGTGCTGAAGCTCGCAGATGCTTCCGGGGATCGGCTGCCCGGCAAGGTCGCTGTCGAAGAAGGTGGTGGTCAGGATCAATACACCGTTCGCGCTGCGGCTCTCGTAAGTGCCGGCATTACCACCCAGCAGGGCTCCGAATGCATCCTCCAGGGTAGGCTCTTGCGCTGTGTTCTGGCTTCCTCCACCGGCGTTCGCCATGGAAGCGTAACGGTCTTCGGCCTTCAGGAAGTCGAAGTCCTCGTTGAATTTGCGACGCCCGAGCAGTTGCTTGATGTCCGGCGCATCTGAAAGGCTGGCTGTGCTTGCGGTGCCATTGCTCGCGCGGCTCTTCTCCAGATCGTTGATGAAGCCGTGGAAAGCGTGCAGCCGTGCAACGTTGTTCTCGTTCACCATGCCTTGCTGGGCGTAGACCAGGGTCTTGTCCAGGTTGGTGCGGGCCTTGGCGTAGTCGCCCGCGAACGCACTGGCGATGGCGATGTTCTCGTGCAGGCCCTCGGCGATCTTCGTGTTCACTGCTGCCTTCTTGTCATCGGCGTCCAAGCGGGTCAACCATTTTTCCCATGTGGCGATAGGGCCGGCCAAGGTGGTGTATGCACCGCTTGCAAGTGCTGCTGCTGCTTGTTCCGCCGCTTGTTGAGTTTCGGTGTAGTCGGTCGCTTCCCCTTTTCCGGAGGTCAGATCGAACTTCATTTCCTCCTGGAGAGCGAAGAGCCTTGGATAGACGCTATCCGCCATGCGGCCCAACTGGATCACTGCCGCTTTACGGGACAGCCAGGAGGCACCCGCGCTAGCATAGGCTTTTTCCAGTGCCTCTTGGGAAGTGTAGCTCACCACACGGACCGTGGTGGTCGATCCACCATCCTTCTTCGATTGTGTTTCCACCTGCTCGTTTCCGAATTGCAGCGTCATCGCAGCATCCAGTTCCCATGTTTCCAGTATCGTTCCTCCCTTGGATGCCTGCACAACAGCGGGCAATTCGTAAGCGACCTTGTAGAAGTACTGCTTGCAACCATCCTTGGCGATCATGCACTGCGCATCCAACAGTTCCTTCTTGCCCGTGGTGGGCGTACCGAAGGCCATGCTGATCGTGATGTCCCCGGAGCCATCGACGATGTTGGTCTCTGTAAGGGCCTTGTATTTGATCGACGAAAGTCGCTCTCCTCCGGACTTCATCATGTCCATATTGCCCAAATAGTAGCGCAGTGTGTCGGAGTTGAAAGGGATCGGCCCTGTGTAGACCTGCAGACCTATGGTCTTGACCCCTTCCACTGGAAGAGTAGGCAAGTGGAGGTGGTCCATCTTGACCTTCGTGGTGGCTGTCTTCTGCGCGGAGAGCGCGGTTACCGATGTTATCGCAAGGGAGAGTAGGAGTCGTTTCATGTCAGGCTCGATGGTGTTTTGGTATTCGAAGTAGCGTGAGCAATTGTCCTGCCAAGTAGCGCGAAGGGTTGAGGGTCGTGCAGGTTGAAGCTATCATCAAGCCCATGTTTCCCTGATGTGGAACATGGTCCAGGGCTCCACAGATCGCTACCTGTCCGGTCCCCGCTTCATGCGAACGCCAACGGAGCATGCCATGCGCGAATAAGGATCGCAGGGCGGAACGCGTCCTCCGCTTCGCATGGTACGTGCACTTCTGCCGGAGTCGTGTGTAAGAGCGTTTGATCGGTCGACCCCTAACCAATGTTCTATTGCTCCCACGACCATGTACGCCTATGTTTGATCATCGAAACAGCACGAACCATGATGCGCAACCTTACTGTATTGCTGCTCATGCAGCTATCGTTCATGAACGTTTCAGCCTAGGAGGAATTCGATGCCTCCTTCGTGCGCTACTCGGGTCTGAAGTATAGCTGCGTTGGTGTTTTCACACCGGTGGTCACCATCAAGAACGTGGGTTCCACTGCCATGAACAGCTGCGTTGTGGATACGTGGAAGAACGGCGTGCAAGTGGGTTCCTTCAACTGGATATTGGCTGTTGCAGCCTTGCCGGACGAGTCGCGCAAACCGGCACTTCCGGCTGTGACCGATCCACAACCTGGTGATGTTCTTGAGTTCCGGATCATAAGTGTGAGCGGACAGCCCGATCAAGGGGTGACGGACAATATCCTTGAGGTGGAGGTGGAAGCTGCACCACCAGTGGCCACGAGCTACCTGGTGCGCGTAGCCCTGCCTGCTAGCGGTGCAACTGGCACAACGTGGCGGGTTATCAATGGTCTTGGGCAAGCAGCAGCACAGGGCGGTCCTTATTCCGGAGCGAGCGATGAAGAAGCATGGGTCACCTTGGAAGACGGAGGGTGCTATGCGCTGGAGCTTTCCGGCGAAGCGCCCTGCGAGGGAAGGTTGTTCAGCGACGGACAGGAGATCGTTTCGGTCACCTGTGGCGGAGCGGCCGGAACCTACAGCGAAGGCTTCACGTCAGGTACTGTTCTCGGTGTTCCTGATGTGCGATCGAACGCTGACCTGGCTATGCATCCGAATCCTACGAATGGGGTCTTGAGCATTGTGCCTTCTGTCGGTATCGGCCCCCTTGTGCGTATGGTGGTCCTGGATGCAAGCGGAAGAGAACTTCAGGCACGGGCCGTACAGCCACAGAATGCTTCGACGCTGATCTTGGACCTGTCAGGCTTGCCCAGTGGCGCTTATGTGGTGCGCGCCGTGGCGGCCTCTGGAGCCGTTCAGCAGGGGCGCGTTGTCCTGCTCCGATAGTTACCTCGGCCACTTCGTATCGAGTGCAGTGGATCGTGCTGCAAGTGGCACAGGTCGGATCACGACCGCTGCACGAAGTACATGTCCATTTCGCCTTTGCCCTTGGCATGCACCCTGCCCCGGTGTTCGAATGCGAACATGGGCCCGCTGCCGTCGGCTGTAAGAGCCTCCTTGACCAAGGCATGGGTACTTCCACTGATGTTCACACGTCCCACTTCACCGGACGACTCCATTCGGCTGGCGGTGTTGACCGTATCGCCCCAGATGTCGTACGCGAATTTCTTGGCACCAACGATACCAGCGATGACCGGGCCTGTGTGGATGCCGAGCCGCATTTCGAAGTAAGGCCTTCCATCGTTCCTGCGTTGGGTGGAATAAATGGCCATGTGCTCCTGCATCTCCAATGCGGCCTTCACCACATCAGCGGGGCGGCCAGCAGTGGTGTCCGGCACCCCCCCTGCGGCCATGTACGCATCGCCGATGGTCTTGATCTTCTCGATGCCGTATTTCTCCAGGATGGCATCGAAAGCACGGAAACAGAGGTCGATCTCGGCCACCAGGGCATCGGCCGTGAGTTGCTCGCTTAGTGCCGTGAAGCCCTTGAAATCGGTGAAGAGCACCGTGACCTGCCCGTATTGGCGCGCCTTGGCTTTGCCGGTGTCCTTCAGTTCCTGGGCCACTTCGGCAGGGAGGATGTTGAGCAGCAATCCTTCGCTGCGGTCCCGTTCGCGCTGGATGGCCGCTCGCGCCCGCCGCACGTTCCGCAACCGGGTCCAAAGCCCGATGGCCAGTGCCAGCATACCGATGCCAGCGAAGACCGATATGTTCCGGCGGTCCCGCTCGTCGCCCAAGCGCTCCTGGTATGCCAACTCGCGTTCGAATGTCTCGCGCACATTGCTCAGGCTATCGGCGAACATGCGTTCCTGGAATGAGCGCGTTACCTCCATACGCATCACTTCGCGCCCGTTGTTCAGTGCTAGCAGTGAGTCGTTGAGCAGGTTGTACGCTTTCAGTGCGCCGAATGCCTTCCTGTGTTCACCATTGGAAGCATAAGCTTCTGCAAGGCACTCCTGGCATTCCTTCTCCTGCTGGAGCAGGCCACCCTCCTGTGCTATCCGACGACCTTCGCTGCAGGCCGCGATGGCCGCCGGTGCCAGCTTTGCGAGCAGATGGTTCTGGCCCCGGTTGATGTAGGTGCGGGCCAGGTGTCGATCGCTCCGCACCGCGCTCAAGAGATCTTGCGCCGTGTCCAGGTAGGCGTGGGCTTCGTGCATGCGGCCGAGGAGCCCATAGGCTCTTCCCAGGTTGTTGCAGGCCATGCCCATCTCCAGATTGCGCCCCATGGTGCGGTAAAGCTCCAGAGCTTCGTGGAATGCGGTCACAGCGGTATCGAGACGCCCCAGTTGGAGCCATGTGGCACCCAGGTTCTGGATCGCTTGTGCCCGGCCACGATCGCTATCGAGGTCCTCGGCAAGCGCTGCACTGCGTCGGTAGCTCTCGAGTGCCTTGTCGAGCTCGCCCAGTTCGGTGTACAGGTTGCCCAGGTTGTTGTAGGTCCCTGCCAGTCCTTCTGTGTTGTGCAGCCCGGTGTCGATAGCCTCGCTTTTGCGCAGCTGCTCCAAAGCGGCTGGCAGGTCACCCATGCTGCGGTACACGTTGCTCAAGTTGCTATGGGTGTTTGCCTCGCGCTTACGATCGCCCATGTTACGGGCAAGGGCCAGGCACTGCCCGAAATGCTCCAGTGCCGAAGCATGGTCCCCTTTCATGCTGCTTCCCACCGCAAGCGTGGTGAGCGCATCGTACCGGGCCATCGGCACATCGGCTTGATCCGCGAAGGCGAGGAGCTGTGTAGCAAGCGCTATCCCGCTGTCAGGTCGTTCAAAAACGGCTTTCCAGGAAAGGGTTTGCATGGCTTGGAGGCGGAGGCTATCAGGCCGTTCGGTATCGTGCCACACGTTCCACAACGAGTCGTTCTGTGCGCTCAATGGCACCCAGGAGGCACTTGCAAGCCAGAGGAACAGGATGCAGCGATGCATGACGACCGTTCGACAATAGCAGCGGGTATCACCCATGCACCGCAGCACTTAGCGCGAATACGTGCTCTGGATCTTCTTCGAACGCAGTGCCCACCACGAGCACGTCAGCTCCGGCCTCGCAGAGTTGCCGGGCCTGTTCGGCCGTGCGGATACCACCACCAACGATGATCGGCAACTGCACGGTCCCACGCACTGCGGCGATCATTTCGGGCGACACGGTCCGCTCCGCTCCGCTACCCGTATCCATATAGATCGTCCGCAATCCGAGCAGTTCGCCCGCCAATGCTGTGGCGGCGGCAATACCGGGTTTGTTGTGCGGTATGGGCAGGGTCTGGCTCACATAGCTCACGGTCGTTGGCCTGCCGCCATCGATGAGCATGTATCCGGTAGGGATGGCCTCGATGCCGAGTGCCTTGATCGAAGGCGCTGCTGTAACGTGGTGGCCAATGAGCAGTTCGGCGTTGCGCCCACTGATCAACGAAAGGAACAGGACCGCATCGGCATGGCGGCTAAGCTGTGCAGGGCTCCCAGGGAAGAGCACCACAGGTCTGTTGCTCCACTGCTTGACCAGTTCCACGCAGCGATCGAACGATGCCGAGGTGAGCAGGCTGCCGCCCACCATGATCAGGTCGGCCTTGGCCATGCAAGCGTTCTGAACGGTGCGTTCAAGTTGCGCTTCATCCTGTCCAAAGTCGGGGTCGATGAGTACGGCCAACAGTTTCCTGCCCGAACTCTTTGCCGCTTCGATGTGTTTGAGGGCCGAACTCACGTTGCGAACTTACACCCATACAGGGATGTGGGAATGGAACGACGTCGAAATCTCGATCGGAAGGGTGGATGAGCGGTTATGTAATGCCGAAGATCTCCGGAAGCTTTGGTTGCTACAACTCCGTAGGTCTCTATCGAGACTCATCCGGCTATCGATCGTTCCCATAGCCCCCTCATTTCCACATCCTCACATTCCCTGCAACTCCACTTTTCCCCAACCCCCTACCTTTGCCGCCCTATGAACAGCACGATGTCACAGACCCAAGAACAGTTGAAGTACAAAGTGAAGGACATCTCCCTGGCCGATTGGGGCCGTAAGGAGATCGAACTGGCCGAGGCCGAAATGCCCGGTCTGATGGCCCTGCGCGAACAGTATGGCAAGGAAAAGCCATTGAAAGGAGCGCGCATCGCGGGCTGTCTGCACATGACCATCCAGACCGCGGTCCTGATCGAGACCTTGGTGGAATTGGGGGCTGAGGTGAGCTGGAGCAGCTGCAACATCTTCAGCACACAGGACCATGCCGCCGCCGCCATCGCAGCAGCCGGCATTCCGGTCTATGCATGGAAGGGTCTGAGCGAAGAGGAGTTCGATTGGTGCATCGAGCAGACCATCCATGCCTTTCCCGATGGTGAGCCCTTGAACATGATCCTCGACGATGGAGGAGACCTTACGAACATGGTCTTCGACAAGTTCCCGGAGCTGGCCGCTGGAATCCGCGGTCTCAGCGAAGAGACCACCACCGGCGTATTGCGCCTGAAGGACCGCGAGAAGAACGGCACCTTGGTGATGCCCGCCATCAATGTGAACGATAGCGTTACCAAGAGCAAGTTCGACAACAAGTACGGCTGCAAGGAAAGTGCAGTGGACGCCATCCGCCGGGCAACCGACATCATGATGGCCGGTAAGGTCGCCATCGTTTGCGGCTACGGCGACGTGGGTAAGGGCACCGCAGCTTCGTTGCGCGGCGCTGGTGCGCGCGTGATCGTAACGGAGATCGATCCGATCTGCGCGCTTCAAGCCGCCATGGACGGCTATGAGGTGAAAAAGTTGAGCACCGCGGTGCATCGTGCCGATATCGTGATCACCGCCACGGGCAACTACAACATCATCACGGAGGAGCACTTCCGGAAGATGAACGACAAGACCATCGTGTGCAACATCGGCCACTTCGACAACGAGATCGACATGGCCTGGTTGAACAAGACCTACGGCAATACCAAGGTCGAGATCAAGCCACAGGTGGACAAGTACACCGTGGAAGGCAAGGACATCATCATCCTGGCCGAGGGCCGCTTGGTGAACCTTGGCTGCGCCACCGGTCACCCCAGCTTCGTGATGAGCAACAGCTTCACCAACCAGACGCTGGCCCAGATCGAACTGTGGAAGAACCATGCCAACTACGAGAACAAGGTGTATGTGCTGCCCAAGCACCTGGACGAGCTGGTGGCCAGCCTGCACCTGAGCAAGATCGGTGTGGAACTGGAGGAGCTTACGGAAGCGCAGGCCAAGTACATCGGTGTGCCGAAGCAAGGTCCCTTCAAGAGCGATGAGTATCGCTACTGATCATAAGAAGTTCCGATAAGCAAATCGGCGGATCCGAAAGGATCCGCCGATTTGCTTTCATGCCGTCATGCCCTCGTTCCAAGTCCCAACCTACGCGCCAAGGTGCCGGGTGCACCGGCGGGCTCGTGGAAGCGCCACCGATGATCGTGCGCGGTGCGTGACGGGAACGGTATTGCCGCGCCCCTTGGTGGGTACGCCCGTCGCTCCGTCACTAATTGTAGATCCGCAGGGTCGTCCCGTTGAACGAGGTGTTGTAGCGCTGCAGCGACAAGGCTGCCGGCCCTTGGGTGACGCTACCATCGGTGATGAGGAAGGCAGAACCGCAGCAGAGGGTATCGCGCGCGATCACTTCACTATCGTCCACGAACACGCGGCATAATTCTTCAGGCCGATACGGACAATGGCGGTCCATGGCAACGAACTCATCGGGTGAGCGGCGGTATACGATGATACCAAGGGAGCCCCCCGTGAGGTAGAGCCAGCCGCCCGGTACGGCCAGGTCAACGTAAGCGGGGTTGTTCACGTTGATCGCGATATCCACTTGGGTCAGAGGAACACCGCCGGGCCTTTCGCGCTTGCAGCCGAAAAGCGATGCCGAGGCTAGAAGCAGTAATGCGATGCGTATTCGTTGCATGGTGTCGGCGGTGTGCAAGTTGCCCAACGCGGGAATGCGAAGTTAGGTATGTGGGATGCGGTGTATGAAGGTGCTATTCTTGTACCATGTACACCTTGCTCCGCAGATTGGCGCTGCTAACCATGTTGGCCGCCATGCCGACCGTATCACCAGCACAGGATGGTATCAGCCAAAAGCAGCAGGAGAAGATCCTTGCCAAGAAGGCCAAGGAGGATAAGAAGGCCAAGGTGAAGCAGGAGAAGGCCGACCGCAAGCGTCACCTTTCCATACAGGACAAGGCCACGCGCAAGCGCTTGAAGCGGCATACAAAACGTGCCGATCGACGCGGTAGCGGAGCCCACCGCGACGGTGGGCTCCGCGGCTTGTTCCAACGCTCGCGATGATCATGGACATGTATACATCACGCTGTTCTTGGAACGCTGCCCTGCCAAGTGAACTGTGTGTTGCCGATATCTTTCGCCGCAGTTCCACACGAATGGTGACCCCACTCCTTGGTTTCAGATGCCGCCGTTTTGGGCCGATGCTCGGAAAGCTGCATCCGGCGCGGAAAAATCAATGTTTTGCCGATCCGGGATCTTCCTATATTTACGCCCCCTCGTTGCGCTGTACTGCTGAACGCTAAACCTTTCCGTTGATGGTGAGAAGGCTATTCTCCGCATTCGTCCTTGTTGTAACCGCGATCGGTGCCCAGGCCCAGGTCGGCTCCGGTAGTCTCAAGGGCAAGATCTCCGATAACAAGTCCGGCGAACCGCTTCCGTTCGTGAACGTGGTCCTTGAGCGTCAAGGCCAGCAGGTCACGGGTGGTGCCTCCGACTTCAATGGAGAGTACTTCATCAAACCGATCGATCCCGGGAATTATGACGTGATCGTCACCTATGTAGGTTATCAACCCTACAAGCAGGTCGGCGTTGTGATAAGCAGCAATAAGATCACGTTCCTGGACCTGAAGCTCAATCAAGGTATCGAGCTGAAGGAATTCGAGGTCATCCAGTACAATGTGCCGCTCATCGATCGCGATGGTGGTGCGTCGGGTGGTACCGTTACGCGGGAGGACATCGCCAAGATGCCGGGCCGGTCGGCGGCATCCATAGCCACCACGGTGGCAGGTACCAGTGATGCCGGTACCGGAGGTGGTATCAGCATACGCGGAGCGCGCTCGGAGAACACCTATTACTATATAGATGGTGTCAAGGTGCCTGCAGGAGCTGGCACCGGTCTGCCGAAGAGCGCCATCGAGGAAGTGCAGGTGATCACCGGTGGGGTTCCCGCCAACTATGGTGATGTGACCGGTGGTCTGATCAACATCACCACTCGTGGTCCGAGCCGGAATTTCTTCGGTGGGGTCGAATACCTTACATCCGGTTTCAAGTACGGCGAAGACATCACCCAAGTGGCAGGACTGGATAAATTCGGATTCAACCAGCTGGAGGCAAGCCTCTCCGGTCCGCTCTTGTTCAAGAAGGACAGCTTGGGGAACAAGACCAAGCCCCTGATCGGCTTCTTCTTCTCGGGCCAGTACACCAACGTGGTGGATACCCGTCCATTCTACAATGGCGACCTGCGGGTACGCCCCGATGTGCGTGACCAACTGCTGTTGGAGCCAGCACGTTTGCTGCCGAACGGCCCCAATGATTTCGTGCTTTCCTACAATACGGAATTCCTGCGTACAGGCGATGTGGAAAGCATCCCCACGCGGCAGAACTCGGGAAGCACGAGCTACCTTGCTTCAGGCAAGATCGATATCACCACCACACCAACGATCAACCTGTCGGTAGGTGGTTCCTTGGATTATTCCAATCGTCAGGTGTACAACCGTAACAACGCCCTGTTGAATGCGGAGAACAACATCCGGATCAAGGAGAGCACGTGGCGTACGTTCGTGAAGTTCACACAGCGGTTCACCAATCGAACGGAGTCCGAGGAAAAGCGGTCGACCATCAAGAACGCCTTCTACACCTTGCAGTTGGACTACTCCCGCTACAACAATGAGGTTTCCGATTTCGTGCATGGCGAGCGCTTGTTCGACTATGGGTATGTGGGTCGTTTCCAGACCTTCCGTGCACCCCAGTTCGAACTGCGCGGATCGCGCTTCGTGCAGATCGGTGAGCGTGACACCTTGGTGACCTTCACGCCAGGGACCCAGAATCCCGATCTTGCCGCCTTCAATGAGTTCTACTTCAACGCATTGGATCCACAGGGCTTCCCTGTGCCGGAGTTGTTCGGGGCCCCAGCCGGTGTCGACCCCAACTACGTCGGGTTCTACGAGAACTTCCAGGAAACCACCGCGCGTGGTGTGATCTGGAACGGGGTTCGCCCACGCAGTATATATGATACGTGGAACAACATCGGCTTCATCGATGATCCCAATGGTGCCGAATACCGCAAGCGCCAGAACGATCAGATCCGATTCACCGCTGCCGGTAGTGCCGACATTGGATCACATGCGATCCAGGTCGGTGTTGAATACGAGCAGCTTACGCAGCGCCGCTACGATCTGGCTCCCGTAGGACTGTGGACCCGTGCACGCCAGTTGGCGAACTTCCACATCCGCGAATGGCAGGATACGGCAGTTTCCAACATCGTCCAGTTGCCCGGAACCTTCCCCTTCTACTTCTACTCGCGCAACCGGGGTGATGATCAGCGCTTCTTCGACCGCAGCTTGCGCAGTTCCTTGGGCTTGGACCCCGATGGATTGGACTTCATCGATGTCGATGCTTTGGACCCATCGGTGTTCAGCCTGGACATGTTCTCGCCGGATGAGTTGATCAACGACGGTAACAACCTGGTATCCTACGTTGGCTACGATCACTTGGGCAACCGCATCACGGGCCGCCCCAGCTTCAACTCGTTCTTCGATGAGCGCGGTGAGGATGGGCAGTTCACACGCATCCAAGCCCCCTTCCAGCCGATCTACATCGCAGGCTATGTGATGGACAAGTTCGCCTTCGATGACATCATCTTCAACGTGGGTGTGCGTGTCGATCGCTACGATGCCAACCAGAACGTGTTGAAGGACAAGTACCTGTGGCAGGAAGCCTACACAGCTGGTTCAACGGTGGCTGATGCAGCGATCGCCGACCAGCTTTCGAACCGTCCGGACAATATCGGAGACGACTATGTGGTCTACGTGAACAACTTCCAAGGTCCCAATACGGTCAAAGGATACCGCGACGGTGATCAGTGGTACAACGCTGATGGCGTTGAATTGGCCGATGGTAGCAGTCTGCAGGAATCCGGTCAGATCCAGCCCTACCTGATCGAGCGTGGTCAGGCCGGAAGTCTGGCGGGCTCCAACCTCAGCAAGGCAGCCTTCCGTGATTATACTCCCGTCGTGAATGTGATGCCCCGCATCGCCTTCTCCTTCCCGATTTCGGATGAAGCCGTGTTCTTCGCCCACTACGATGTGCTGACACAGCGTCCCAACGCGGTGCAGTCCCGTGCCGATCTGATCGAATATGCATACATCGAGAATACGGGTAACATCCTGACCAACCCGAACCTCAGGCCTACCAAGACGATCGACTATGAACTGGGTTTCCAGCAGGTGTTGAGCAAGTCCTCCTCCTTGAAGATCGCGGCATTCTACCGCGAACTGCGGGACCAGATCCAGATCCGCAACGTGCAGAACGCATGGCCGCGTGATTACCGCACCTTCGACAACTTCGACTTCGGTACTGTGAAAGGTTTCAGTGCGACCTTCGACCTGCGCCGGACCGGCAATGTGTGGATGCGTGCGAGCTACACCCTACAGTTCGCGGATGGTACTGGGTCAGGTCCGAACACCGGGTTGAATCTGGTGAACACCGGCCAGCCCAACCTGCGTACCATCGCACCGCTGGATTTCGATCAGCGTCACCGCTTCCAGGCCACCATCGACTTCCGCTACGGAGGCGGCAAGGACTACAATGGCCCGATGATCGGTGGTAAGCAGATCTTCCAGCGCACCGGTATCAATATGGTGAACATCCTGGCCAGCGGTACACCATACAGCCGTAGCAGCCAGGTGGTGAACGAAGGTGCTGGACTTACCAACTACCGCTTGGACGGTACGCTCAACGGAGCGCGTCTTCCCTGGCAGTACACTGCGGATGTGCAGATCGACCGCGACATTCCGTTGAGCTTCGGGGGCAAGGAGGGAGACAAGGCGAAGTCCGCCAACCTCAACATCTTCCTGCTCGTCACCAACCTCTTCAATACCGAGAATATCATTGGTGTATTCCGTTACACGGGTTCGCCCAACAACGATGGTTTCTTGGCCGAACTCACCGACACATCACAGATCGATCCGAACTCCTACCGCGATCTGTATGCTCTTAAGGTGAACGATCCATTCAACTTTGGCCTGCCCCGCCAGATCCGTCTCGGGGTACGTTTCGACTTCTGATGAACGCACAATCGCATCCCATGAAAGGCACTCAAAGCGCACTCCTGACCAGAACCTTCGCTCTGAGCCTCGTTCTTGCTCTTGGCTTAGTATCACAAGCCCGGGAACCCGATGCCGTACCCGGCTCGGGGATCGCACCTGCCCCGAACACGGGAGTAGGTAGCGCCAAGGCGGCAAGTTGCTCTCCTGCCTCGGAGATCACACAGCTCAATTTCAACAATGTGCGGGCTGTTATAGAGAACGGTGGCAACCTATGGACGCGCCGTGGTGGAACGGGCCGTTCAGGCTACGAGGTTCCCAAGACCGAGGATTTCACCGGCCCCAATGCGATCTACGCAGGTGGTCTGTGGATGGGCGGTATCTCGGCCGACAACCAATTGAAGCTCGCAGCCGTGTTGTATCGCGCATCCGGTGCGAACGATTTCTGGCCAGGCCCGCTCACCAACACCGGCGATGCTTCAGTGGATGCTGATGTGTGCGATGAGTACGATCGTTTCTGGCAGACCAAGCGTTCCCAGGCAGAAGCTCATATTCAATGGAATGTGTGCCAGGAGGAAGGCAACTGTGCCGAAGTGTTCCCCGACGGATACTCGATCCCCCCCACTTTCCTGGAGTGGCCAGCCTTGGGCAATGTGGATGCCGGTCAGGACTTGTACTTGGCGCCATTCGTGGATGTGGACGGTGATGGAGTGTACGACCCCACTGCTGGTGATTATCCGGATTATGGTTTCGATCTAAGCGTGGACGATTGCAAGAACAAGCGACGCGAGGATCCAGTACCTCTGTTCGGTGACGACAACATCTACTGGATCTTCAATGACAAGGGCAACGTGCATACCGAGACCCAGGGTCAGCCCATCGGTCTGGAGGTGCGTGCACAGGCCTTCTCGTTCAACGCGAACGACGAGATCAACAACATGACCTTCTACAACTACGTGGTCATCAACCAGGGCACGCAAACCTTGTTCAATACTTACTTCGGTCACTTTGTGGATGCTGACCTGGGTT
>CAYQMC010000078.1:10879-13832 GCA_964418285.1 uncultured Chryseobacterium sp. | reverse complement strand
ACAGTATCCACACGCTCGAACAAGTTCCTTAGGGCATCACGGTCCAAGGGTTTGCTGAAGCTGTCATCCGAACGCATCGGCCCAGGGTCGTAGGCTGTAACACCCCCTTCATGCAGGAGGGCGTTGCGGACCACCTCGAAGAGGCTCGGACAACCGTGGCCTGCCTCGGCCGGGAAGAAGAGCGGATGGTTGATCTTTTCGCGCAGATCGATGATGCGCCACACGCGTCTGCTCCACATGGCATCCGATTCCCTTATAAGTGCGTAGGGCATGGCCCGTGCATCGCGGGTGCAGGATAATGGTTCCAATACGTTGCCACCACCTTGGGCCAATGCACATAGGCCTTGCCCTGTAATGGGGAACGTAAGGGCGATGTGGAGCAAGGACCGGGAGGTCATGGAAGAACAACGCAAAGGCATTGGTTCCAAGCATGTCCTCTTCCCAAAAACAGGAACCCCGGACGCTGCTGTCCGGGGTTCCACCATGAATGAGCTATGCTCGGATCAGAAGTTCCAGAGGTCGTGCTCGAACTCGAACAGGGCCTGCTTGATCTCCTCCCCTTCCAACAAGGCATCCAAGCCTGTCTTGTATACATTGATCTGGCGATCGTACACGTTGCTCCACTTGGTGATGTAGCTGCTGAACTGCCGTTTCCAGAAGATATCCTCGAAGCTTCTACGCTCCGCATCGTTCTCACGGTTGAAAGCCTCCCAGTTGGTGAACACGTAACGGCACTCCGGGTAGTACAGCCAGAAGAGCGGCCGGTAACCGCGCAACTCGCCATCATCCCCGCGGATCTCCTTCATGGGAGCCAGGCCGATGATACGGATGTCCATGGTGGAGCGCTGCTTGTCGAAGATCCAATCCTCTTTCACGCGGTACATCTTGATGTCCCGGGTCTCCAAGGGGATCTCCTGGATCACCATCATCATCTCCCCGGTCTCAAGGGATTCGGTGTACTGGGTATCCACCCGCATGAACATTTCGCGCAACTCCGCTGCGAGCAAGGGCTTCTTGAACTCATCATCATCGGCCAACGGACCGGGGTCATACGCTGTGATGGATCCATCGGTGAGCAGCCCTTGCTTGATCACATCGAAGAGGCTCTTGCGATCATTGATGGCCTCCGTCGGATAGTACAGTGGATGGTTCAACTTTTCCCGGAGGTCGATCGTACGCCACACGCGCCGCGCCCACATCACATCAGCTTCACGGATATGGGTGTACGGAACCACACGCTTGGTCTTCGTGTGCTCCTTGATGTAGGCACCATCGAGCACGGTCTGGGCCACCGCTTCCGGGGTGCTCCAAGTACCGACCGCAACGACCGCTGCAGTGGCCAATATGTTCTTCAGTGTGCTCATCGTTGGACGTGTTTCAAAGGTTCGATCAGGTCACCTTGAACGACAGTGATCCCAGATTCCTGACGGTTCCGTCAGGGCCCTTGGCCTTGATGCCTTCGATGTAGATCTTCTGCCCGGGCTTGGCCTTGGCGAACATCTCCTTCATTTGGCTGCTCACGGCCGGACCTCTGGTCGTTTGTTCCAAAGGAGTTCCGCCCACGATCATGGTGACGCGGTACTCCACAACATCGAACCTGAGGTCGAACTCGAAGTCCACCATCTTGGCGATCACACCAGCTGCTGCGGTCAATTCGGCCTTCTTGATGGTTTCGTCGTTAACGCTCTTGCCAGCGAAATAGGGCGTTGGACTGGGCACGTTCTTAACGCGGAACTTCATGCCTGGCATGGACTTCTTCGATCCATCAGGATTGGTCACTGTTGCACCTATCAATGCCTCGGGCCCTTTACCCGGTCGCATGATGTATCCTTCAGGCCCGCGCTTGAGGTCGCCGTTCGTGACCGAGGGTACAATATCCTTATCGCTATAGCCCGATACGCTAACGCTGACCGGGTTGTCCACCCCGCGATAGAACACATTCATCTTGGTGGGACTCACCACAAGGTTCGGCGAAGCAACCTCATAGGTTGTTTCGAAGACCTGCGTGGTCTCTTCGCCACCCACAGGTTTGAACTTGATGATGCCCTTTACGGTCTTCAACCCCGCGCTTGACGCGGGTAGCTCCAGTTTCGCCCGCGCCCCTTCCATGGGGAGCTTGATGGACTCGCCGATGATCTTCTTTGCAACGGTATCCACGGTGGCACCAGGGCCTGCGATGAAGACATCAGGGGCATTCTGGTTATCGTACGCACCAAGGAAGATCTCGGCCATGTACTTTCCACCGACCGATACGTAACTGCTTTGCGGCTTCACGATGGCGGCCAGGGTGTTGAACTTGAAGCTCTGGCCTTCCACTTCGCCCATCATCCAGTTCACCAGTTCCGCTTCCGCGTTACGGATGTCCATTTGGATCTTGGAAAGAATGGTCACACCAGCCGCCAGGGGCACATGGTAGAAGTTCAAAGCCTCCCAGGTCACCGGTTTCCCACCGGAATCCTTCATGCCCTCGAAGGTGAACATCTTATCGAAATTGGCCACCAGAACATCGTTTCCGGCCGCAGCGGCCTTCAACTTATCCCGGAAGGCTTCGAGGTTGGAGCGCAACTCGACCGCGCCGTACTCCACCTCAAGGGGCTTGCCTGGATCGCCCATCCCCATCATGTTGGTAAGTACGGTGTAATTGTCCTTGCCTTTGGCCAAGTCAAGGGGGCGGATCATGGGCTTGCCATTGGCATCCTTCAATACCACCGAATCCATCGGCAGTTTGTCCGTGGTCGCGATGACCCGGGCCTTGATGGTATCGATGTAATTGAAGATCCGATCGGCCTCGCTTTGCACACCTTGCGCTGCGGCGTAGGCCGTACCGTACTTCTGGCTGTTCTCCTGGGCAAGGGCACCGAATTGGCCGTAAGCCTCTCCCATCTTCGTGGACAAGGTCTGCTTGGTTATCTCCAAGCCTGTATTGACCGTCACGAAGCTATCCAGGATCTCC
>CAYQMC010000078.1:0-10869 GCA_964418285.1 uncultured Chryseobacterium sp. | reverse complement strand
ACACGTTCAGCGCAAGCAGCGCCGTCAGCACCAAGTACATCATATTGATCATTTTCTGCCGCGGGGACAGATTTCCTCCTGCCATTGTCCTTGTGGATTAAAGGCTCCTTGATCGTCCAAGCACAACGGCTCAGCGGACGGTCATGGCGTTCAACATGTTTCCATACACAGTGTTGAGCTTGGCCAGATTGTCGCTCAACTCGGAGATGTTCTCCTTATAGCGCTTGGTATCGTCCACCGAGTTCTTCAGGTTGGTGAGCATTTCGCCCATTCCCTCGAACATCTGGTTGGCCGCTTCGAGCTTCTCACGGCTTCCGCGCAGCTGCATCTCGTACATCTCGTTGAGCGCGCTGAGATTCTCGCTCATCTTCTGCAGGCTATCGCCAGCATTGCGACCCGCATCCACGTTGTTCGTGAGCCCAACAAGACTCTCGCTTGCCTTAGCGTAGCTATCGCTGAGTTCGCTGACCCTGGCGCTGGCACCCTTAAGGCTATCGGCATACTCACTTGTCGCTGCAGCAGCACCTGTGATGGCTCCCATCTGACGAGCTTGATCGCTCAAGCTGCGCATGCCGTCACCCAGACTTGCGATGAGTTCGGGTTCGATCTTCGCGCTTTCGAGCATGCTATCCAACTGCTCGGTCACTGAACGCTGATCCTCCTTGCGGAAGTCATCGCCTTCGGCATGATCGCCCGTGGCAAGTTCCGGGTACACAAGGCTCCAATCGGGATCTTCATGCGGCGGCTCGAACGCCGAGAAAAAGAAGATAACCGCCTCTGTGCTCAATCCGATGACGAGGAACGCACTGGCGAAAGGCCAGTGTTCGATCTTGAACAAAGCGCCCACGATCACAAGGGCTGCGCCCCATCCGTACAACTTCGCCATGAAGTTCTTCCACTTCTTGCTCCCTGGTTTCATTGGTCTTCCTTGCGTTTGATAGGTTTGGTCTGAAGGTTCCTTGCTTTCCTTGTAATGCGATCGTCCTGGTCCGGTAACGGTCGCGGTCTGCCTGTTCTAGAGATCCTCGGAATTCACCGCCTTGCCACGTCCCAAGTAGGTCATCACCGAACGGAAGCCAACATAGGCCTTGGTGGTGTCCTGGTATTCGAAGCTGCGGGTTCCGGTCTGCATGTAATACCCGATATCCTTCCATGAACCACCGCGGATCACCTTGCGCTTCAGCGAAGGAGGGTCGTTGGCGAGTGCGTCATAGCTATACTCCGGGTTCAAGTCGTGATCGAAGTCGTACACGCTCTCATCGAATGCGGTGCTGGTCCATTCGGCCACATTGCCAGCCATGTTATAGAGCCCATAATCATTGGGTGTGTAGCTATCCACCGGTACCGTGTGAAAACCGCCGTCATCGACGTAGTTTCCGTGCAAGGGCTTGAAGTTGCCCAAGAAACAACCCTGACGATTGCGCACATATGGTCCCCCCCAAGGGAACGGGGCCAGATCCAGCCCACCGCGTGAAGCATATTCCCACTCGGCCTCGGTAGGCAGTCGAAAACGGTTCACGTAGGCCTCTCCGTTGTAGTCGAGCCAGGTATTCATCAGCTGCGTGCGCCATACATTGAACGCATTGGCCTGCTGCCAAGTAATACCTACAACCGGGTAGTCATCATAGGCCGGATGCCAGAAGTAGTTCTCGGTCATCGGCTCATTGAACGAGTATGTGAAATCATGCACCCACACCAGCGTGTCAGGATACACCGGGATCACTTCCTTGATGATGAACTTACTACGGTCGCTATGCCCGAATATGGCATTGTTCTGGCCCTTGACGTTGGTGTAGCTCAGGTCCAGATCCCGTGCGTTGTTGGCCTTTCGAGCAGCCTCCTTCAAGTCGATCCAGTAATACTCGAAAAGCAGTTTCCGGGTATCGATCTCCTTCCGGCGATAGAATTGCTCGCTCTCATTCAAGAACATCTCGTAGAGGATCTCACGCTCCTCATCACCATCCCAGTAGATACGGGGCTTCCAGTTGATCTTCGGTGGATCGATGTCCTCACCGTATTCGTCCTCGGTGAACACGAACTCCCCGATATCCTCGTCACCAAGCATGCGTCGGGCGATGGAATCGCGCACGTAGTACACGAACTGGCGGTACTCGTTGTTACTGATCTCCGTTTGATCGATGTAGAAGGCCTGCACCGATACCGTCTTGCTTTTGTTCACGAAAGCATACGGAACATCCTGATCGCTCGGTCCCATGACAAAGCTTCCCATCGGGATGTAATTCATGCCATAGGGGTCCAATTGATACCATGTCGGCCGGCTTTGAACACCGATCAATTGGCCTTGGCCACCCTGTCCACAGCTCGCCAGCAAGACTATGGCACAGAGATACAAGAGGGGACGTTCCATGTTCTTCCTGTTTTGCCGTTCCTGGGTTCCAGTCAGGTCGTTCCGTCGTTCAGTGAGCGTGGTAAGCGGACACTTCGGACGAGACGGTGTACGGCAGTTCTGGTTATCGGGTTACTCGACTTATCAGAGGAACTTGACGTTCTTGTAGATCTGCAGGCTTGGTGGTTTCACCAAGAGCACGCAGTAATTAAGCATCACCTCATGGCTACCACTGCTGTAGTTGCTGAGGGTGGAAGTAGTGACATCGTAGCTATATCCAATGCGCAGCATCGAGTTGTCATTGGGCTTCAGTTGGTAACCCACCATAGGCGCAATGGCATCCTCGGTACGGAATCCAACGCCCAACCACACCTGGTTATTATACAGGAAGGTGGCATTGAGGTCGATCTGGGTGGACGACCCATCGGACTTGACAAGGGTGGAAGGAGTAAGGATATATTTCTTGTCTCCTCCGATGTGCCAATCGTATCCGGCCTGGACAAAGTAGTGGCGGGCCATTTTGATGCTTACGTCCTCCAACTCTGTTTCCGGCAGGTGCGTACTGCTGATACCGGCCCAGAACTTCTCGGTCGTGTAATAGATACCAGCACCGAGGTCGAAGCCTCCATCACTTTGACCACTGACGGGTATGGCAGAATCATCAGCAATGGGATCGCGAGCGATCCAGTTGTTGCCAAGGGCATGGCTTCCCATACCGGCGTAAACACCGATACCCAAGGTCCCACCACCTAACTTGCGGTGGAAGGAATAATGCAAGCGAGCGAAGGTGCTTTTTTGCTGACCCAGTTCATCGAGGTAGACCGACATGCCGATACCGCTGCTGATCTTGTTTATCGGCATGCTCACGTTGAGCAGACCGGTCTTGGGCGCGCCATCGAAGCCGGTCCACTGCTGACGCAAAAGCGCCGTTGCACACAATTGCCCGGATGTACCCGCTACCGCCGGATTGACCGACAAGCGATCGAACATATACTGCGAGAACTGTGGGTCCTGCTGTGCGAATGCGCTACCAGCCATGACACCGAACAATGCTACGGTAACTATCCCCCTCATGCGATCGTTTTGTTGCGATTCTAGTTCTGCACGAGACCGATCCGGCCCCGGGTTCCTTGCTGATACCGGCGCCAATATAGCAAAGATCCGATCCGCCAAATCTATCGCCCTATTCTCGGGGCATATCGAAGCGGTCCAAGCCCTGGCCTGCTGAAGTTCCTCAGGACAGCTTCTGGAAAGTGCGCCACCAACGGTCGGGGACTTCCTCCCTGCATGCCAGCTGGTAGTCGGTGTAGGAGCACGGCACAAGGTGATGCCGCTCGAAGCGTGCCTCCTGTTCGGCACGGTACGGGATGTCCATCCACCACCGATCGCTCACATTGCTCTTGAAGAACACCAACTCCTGCTCGTGCCCGCGTATGGGTATACGGAAGCGTGTGAAGCGCTTACGATCCAGCCAAGGCAGGTCATTGGTTCGGCAGCGGTATCCGTCCATGAAGCACCACACCATTTGTGCAGCAAGCTGGGCTGTTACGCCATCGACATCGCGAGCCGGATCCAGCTCATAGATACCGACCGACGTGATCTTCTCACTGATGCCCGCGTAGCGCATGAGCTGACAGATCTCCTCGCCGTGAAAGCCATTGGGGCCAGGTCGCGTAGTGCCCGGAGCATCGCTCCTTCGGACCGCGGTCATGTCCACGCTCATGGTATCGGCGTTCCGGAGCACGGGTTCGGCATCGGCCATGTTCGCCCGCAGCTCGCCCAGGCGGTGGGCATCGAAGTACAGCTTGTCCATCAACTCGATGCCGGGCTGGTCCACCAGATAGGTCTGGAAACCAAGGTTGCTGTAGTTGAAGAGGTAGTTCGGTTGGCGCAGCACGATATGGCTGAGGTAGCTGCTTTCTGCCAAGCCTTGTCCCGGTTCGCCCAGATCGAAACGGGCATCCACACACACCAGATTTGCGGTGCGCTCCAACATCTCGTAAGCCAGATACTGGGAGAAGGTATGCCCCTGCCCTCCACCCAGGATGATGGGCACGATGTTCAAGCGCATGAGCTCTGCGATGGCCTCCGCCAGAGCATGCTGGGTATCCCCAGGACCAGCCCCAGGATGGATATCCCCAAGGTCCACGAGCTGCACATTGCCAGCAGTAGCGTAAAGCTTGTAGAACTCCTCCCGTACAGCATCAGGAGCCTCGGTACAGGTACGTGGCCGGGCGTGACCCGGGTCATCGAGCACACCGAAGAGCGCTAAGTGCATTCCCTCCAGCGGAGGAAAGCCACGGCCCACCGTATGAAAGACGGTATTGTCGCCGATCGAATTGGGCAGCCATTCGGGCCGTGAGGCTCCGAAGCGCTCCGAAGGTTTGAAGTAGATACCGATATCCATGCGCGACCAGTGGCACGCCACGCCAAATGGTCGTTAGCATGTGGAACCCCGACCAAGGGCGTGTTGCTTGCGAAGGTCAGGGCCATGGTCCGCCGATCCAAAGGCGTGGACATGGATATGTCCACAACGCGCTGTTGGCAAGCACACCATTCCCCCTGCTGTCAAGGGTTGCACAGGGCCAGAGCTATTTCTTCGCGGCCGCTTTTTTCGCAGCGGCTTTTTTCGGTGCCGCTTTCCTGGCCGCAGCTTTCTTCGGTGCGGCCTTCTTTGCCGCCGCTTTCTTCGGTGCCGCTTTGCGCGCAGCCCCTTTCCGTGCCTTGCCCTTCTTCTCAGGAGCGTTGGCCAGCAAGGTGGTGGCTTCTTCCAAGGTGAGGTCCTCGGCCTTGGTCTCCTTGGGCAGGTTGGCGTTCTTGCTGCCGTCGGTGATGTACGGGCCATAACGACCATCCAGCACCTGGATCACCGAGCCTTCGAATTCCTTCAGCACGTTCTGGCGGGCGCCGGCCTTCTTGGCTTCCACCAGTTCCACGGCACGCTCGAAGGTGACCGTTGCTGGGTCCTCGGCCTTGGGTATGTTGGCATAGAGCTTCCCGTGCTTCACGAAGGGCCCGAACCGGCCGCGACCCTGAACGATCATCTCACCTTGGTATTCGCCCAGGTCCCGGGTGGCGTTGGCGACCTTCTTTAGTTCGATGAGTTCTATGCAGCGACGCAGGTCGATCTCCAATGGATCATCGTCCGGGGTAAGGCTGGCGAAGGTCCCAGCGTACTTGACGTAGGGACCGAATCGACCGACACCCACGATGACCTCCTCACCCTCATGGCTGCCTACCGTGCGTGGAAGCTTGAAGAGATCCATCGCTTCCTGGAAGGTGATCGACGCAATGCTCTGATCCTTGCGAAGACTGGCGAACCTAGGCTTCTCTTCGTCCTCGGCCTCCCCGATCTGGATCATGGCACCAAAACGCCCGATACGTGCATAGACCTTCTTCCCGCTGGCAGGATCCAAACCCAGTTCCCGGGCACCTGTGGCGCGCTCGGCGGTCTCCTTTACTGTTCCGATCGTGGCGTGGAACGGCTTGTAGAACCGCGCCAGCATTTCCCGCCAGTTCTCCTTGCCTTCGGCGATCACGTCGAATTCCTCTTCCACCTTGGCGGTGAAATTCAGGTCGACCACCGTGGGGAAGTGCTCCACAAGGAAGTCGTTCACCACCATGCCGATGTCAGTGGGGAAGAGCTTCTGCTTCTCGGCACCGACATTCTCAGTAGCGGTCGTGTCGGTGACCTGGTCGTTGACCAGTGACAGTATCCGGTAATTGCGTTTGGACCCTTCACGATCCTCCTTGACCACGTAGTTCTTCTTCTGAACGGTACTGATCGTGGCCGCGTAGGTGGACGGACGACCGATGCCGAGTTCTTCCAGCTTCTTCACCAAGCTCGCTTCGGTGAACCGCGGGGATGGGCGATCGAATCGTTCGGTGGCGGTCAACTCGCGCATACCCAGGTCCTCGCCCTGTTTCATGTCCGGCAACAAGCCTTCCTGCTCCTCGCTGTCCTCGTCGTCCTTGCCTTCCATGTAAACCTTCAAGAAGCCGTCGAAGAGGATCACCTCGCCGGAAGCTTTCAAGGCTTGTCCGGGTCGAGTGCTGATGGCGATGTCCACCACGGTCTTTTCCAGCTCGGCATCTGCCATCTGGCTGGCCAGTGTGCGCTTCCAGATCAGGTCGTACAGGCGTTCGGCATCACGGTCGGCACCGGCGTTGCGCACCATCATGTCGGCAGGACGGATGGCTTCATGCGCTTCCTGGGCACCTTTGCTCTTGCTGGTGTAGCGGCGGCTCTTGCTATAGCGTCCGCCGTATTGAGCGGTGATCTGCGTTGCTGCGGCGGCGATCGCGGTTTCGCTCAGGTTCACCGAATCGGTACGCATATAGGTGATGTGCCCCTGCTCATACAAACCTTGGGCGATCCGCATGGTGCGGTCAACGCCATATCCGAGCTTGCGGCTGGCCTCTTGTTGCAAGGTGGACGTAGTGAACGGCGCAGCGGGTGTGCGTTTCCCGGGTTTTTTCTCCACCGCGTTCACCGTGTAGTTGGCACCGATGCAGCCTTGAAGGAACTCCGTGGCCTCGGCTTCGGTTGCGAAGCGGGTGGGCAGTTCGGCCTTCACCTGTGCCCCGGCGGAAGTGGTGAACACAGCAGTAACGCGGAAGGCGCTCTTGCTGTTGAAGTCGAGGATCTCGCGTTCGCGCTCAACGATGATGCGCACAGCCACGCTCTGCACACGACCAGCGCTCAAGCCGGGTTTCACTTTGCGCCAGAGCACGGGGCTCAGTTCATAACCCACCAGACGATCCAGCACACGACGGGCCTGTTGGGCATCCACCAGATGGATGTCGATCTCGCGCGGATTCTCGATGGCCTTCATCACGGCCGTCCTGGTGATCTCGTTGAAGGTGATGCGCTTCACCTTGTCAGGGCTGAGACCAAGCGCTTCCTTGAGGTGCCAGCTGATGGCCTCCCCTTCGCGGTCTTCATCGGTCGCGAGCCACACGGTGGTCGACTTGTCGGCTTCGCGCTGTAGTTGGCGAAGGCGGTCCTTCTTATCGTCGGGGATGATGTAGTTCGGTTCGAAACCGTTCTCCACATCCACACTGATATCGCGTTCAGGCAGGTCGCGGACGTGGCCATAGCTACTCAGCACCGTATAACCGGCACCGAGGTACTTCTCGATGGTCTTTGCTTTCGCGGGGGACTCCACGATCACGAGATCGCCTGCACTCTTCTTGGACATGGCTTGAGCTTTTCGGGTGGCAAATAAAAGGGCATGATCGGCGGATCGGTTCACTCGACCTGTGTCACCTGGCCTCTTCCCCTTTAGGGGGAACATTTTTTTCAACAGGGGGGGTGTGCGGATCGGAGGGGGCGAGAACGATCCGAACGAAGCACTACTCCCGTATGTTGGTACGTTACATCTTTGTCATGAACACATCAGCAAAGCGACTACCGGCCATGATCAGCTCACACACCTTTCCTGTTTTGCTCAGTGTCGCGCTGTTGCTGACCGGTTGTGGCAACAGCAACGGACAGTCGCGCAGCGAGAGCATCAGCACCATGGATACCACCAGCCAATACGACCACAGCAACAATCCGTACTACTCGCACACTGATACCAACACCTTGGATGTGCCCAAGAGCGAGTGGAAGAAGTTGCTGCCCGATGACCTCTACTACATCGCCTTCGAGAAAGGCACCGAGCGGCCCTTTACCGGAAAGTTCTGGGACTTCGAGGGCATCGGCACCTATGCCTGTGCCGTTTGCGGCAACGTGCTCTTCCAGGCGGACGCCAAGTTCAGCAGCAGCTGTGGATGGCCCAGTTTCTTCAAGACCGACCGCAAGGATGCCCTGAAATACATCGAGGACCGCACCCACGGCATGCTCCGCACGGAGGTGACCTGCGGCCGTTGTGATGCCCACCTCGGCCACGTGTTCGATGATGGTCCGAAGCCGACGGGGCAGCGGTATTGCATCAATAGCGTAAGCTTGGAGTGGTTGCCCGATCGACCTTGACCATACCTGACATGATGGCAGCATAGCTGGGAACAGGGTATCTTTGCCACCCTTTCCCGGTAACCTGTGCTTAAAAAGGTATACATAGAAAGCTACGGCTGCCAGATGAACGTGAGCGACAGCGAGGTCGTTGCGAGCATACTGGCCAAGGACGGCTACACGGCGGTGAAAAGCGCCGAGGAGGCCGACCTGGTGCTGCTGAACACCTGCAGCATCCGCGAGAAGGCCGAGTACACGGTGATGCAGCGCATCAACGAGATGAATAATCTGAAGGCCCGCAACAAAGGCTTGAAGGTGGGTGTGCTGGGCTGCATGGCCGAGCGTATGCGCGAAGACCTGCTCGAGAAAAAGAAGGTAGTTGACCTGGTGGTGGGACCCGATGCCTACCGCACCCTGCCCGACCTACTGGAGAAAGTGGGCACCGGCCAGAAAGCCGTGAACGTGCTGTTGAGCCGGGAGGAGACCTATGGCGAGATCGTGCCGGTGCGTTTGGATACGAATGGCGTTACGGCCTTCGTCACCATCATGCGGGGCTGCGACAACATGTGCGCCTTCTGCGTGGTGCCCTTCACCCGTGGCCGTGAGCGCAGCCGTGATCCGCACAGCATCGTGGACGAGTGCCGCGACCTGGTGGTCAAGGGCTATAAAGAGGTCACGCTGCTGGGCCAGAACGTGGATTCGTACAAATGGCGGCCAGCGAATGGGGCCTCCGGCGCCGTCGACCCTCCGGGTCGACCCGTCAATAATGGCGCTGCCACGGTGGATTTCGCCGACCTGTTGGAAATGGTCGCCCTGGCCTGCCCCACCCTGCGCATCCGCTACAGCACCAGCCACCCCAAGGACATGACCGACAAGGTGCTGGTGGTGATGGCGAAGTACCCGAACATCTGCAAGTACATCCATCTGCCGGTACAGAGCGGCAGCAGCGCGGTGCTGAAACGCATGAACCGCGGCTACGACCGGGCCTGGTACATGGAGCGCATGGCGAGCATCCGCAGGCACATGCCCGATTGCTCCATTAGCACGGACATCATCGCGGGCTTCTGCGGCGAGACCGAGGAGGACCACCAGGAGACCTTGAGCCTGATGAACGAAGTGGGCTACGATATGGCCTTCATGTTCAAATACAGCGAGCGGCCCAAGACCCTTGCCGCACGCAAATACCCGGACGATGTGCCCGAGGACGTGAAGGGACGCCGTTTGGCCGAGATCATCGAAGCGCAGAAACTGAGCAGTGCCAAGCGCATGGCCAGTTACGTGGGCCAGGAGCACGAGGTGCTGATAGAAGGCGTGAGCAAGCGTAGCACGGCGAACATGTACGGCCGCAGCAGTCAAAACTCCATCGTCATCGTAGCGCGGGAGTTCGGAGGCGTCGAATTGAAGCCCGGTATGTTCGTGCATGCCCGGATCACGAGCAGTACCGCAGGCAGTTTGCAAGGAGAGGTGATGGAGATCGTGGAAGAAGCACTGGCAAGCGCATGAACGTACAAAGCATCAAACAGCGCTTCAGCATCATCGGGGCATCGCCTCTGCTGGAACGCGCCATCGAGATCGCCGCGCAGGTGGCGCCGACCGATCTCAGCGTCTTGATCACCGGCGAAAGCGGAAGCGGCAAGGAGGTAATGCCTCAGATCATTCACGCCTTCAGCGCGCGAAAACATGGGCCGTACATCGCAGTGAACTGTGGTGCCATACCCGAGGGCACCATCGACAGTGAACTGTTCGGGCACGAGAAAGGCTCCTTCACCGGAGCGCACGAAGCGCGAAAGGGATACTTCGAAGTGGCCAATGGCGGCACGATCTTCCTGGATGAGGTGGGGGAGCTACCTCTGACCACCCAGGTGCGTTTGCTGCGTGTACTGGAGACCGGGGAATTCATCCGTGTGGGTAGCAGCAAAGCCCAGAAGACCAATGTGCGCGTAGTAGCCGCCACCAACGTACAGATGCTGCAGGCCGTACAACGGGGAACTTTCCGCGAGGACCTGTACTATCGCCTGAACACTGTGCCCATTCCGGTACCACCACTGCGCGAACGCAAAGAAGACATCCACTTGCTCTTCCGTTGGTTCGCCCAGGATGCCGCGACCAAATACAAGGCGCCACCGCTGACCTTGCGTGATGATGCACTACAACTGCTGCTGGCCTACCGCTGGCCGGGCAACGTGCGTCAGCTGCGGAACATCGTAGAGCAGATGAGCGTGATCGAGCAAACCCGCGAAGTGGACGCCAAGACGCTGCGGCAATACCTGCCTGCGGAAGTCACTGCCCTGGCCCCGCTATCGGGTGGTGCTGGAGGCTCGGGCGCGGACAGCATCAACGAGCGGGAATTGATCTTCAAATTCCTGTTCGACATGAAGAACGACCTGAACGCCTTGAAGGACCAGGTTCGTACACTGGCTGGCGGGCACCTACCGTCTGCGACTACGGCTCCAGTGTACCGCGATGATTACATCCTACCAGCGTCTTCGACCCAAGGAACGATGAGCATCCACATGCCTGGCAAGGAGGAGGATGAAGAGGTGGACCACACCGAGGTGGAAGAGAT
>CAYQMC010000077.1:0-13940 GCA_964418285.1 uncultured Chryseobacterium sp. | reverse complement strand
TGTGATCACCGCCTGCACCATCTGCCCGCCGGGCAGTTTCTGTGCGGACGGGCTTGTGGCGGTGCAATGCCCGGCCAACACCTTCAACCCCGATGCGGGCCAGACCGAATGCCTGGCCTGCCCGGTGGGCGAGACCAGTGGGGTGGGGGCCGTGGCCTGCGTGCCCGATGTGCCCTGCACCGACTACATCCTGGAACTGCAGAGCGATGCCGGCAACGCAGCGGGCGTGACCTACGAGGTACTGGACGCCACCGGCACCACCACCCTCCTCAGCGGCAACAACCCGGTGCCCGCGGGCGGCATCGGCACCCAGACCCTCTGCCTGCCCGATGGCTGCTACCAGCTCCGCGTGACGGACACGGCGGGCGATGGCCTTTTGGGCTACGTGCTTCGCCTCACCGGTACCGACGGCGCACGCATCATCGACAACACGCAGAACATGGTCACCGGAGTGAGCCAGATCGGCAACGGCCCGAGCGTGTTCTGCCTGCCGATCAGCACGCAGAAGCCCATCTTCGTGGCCCGCGACAAGATGGATTGGGTAAGCAACGAGTTCTTCGTGTGCGAGCCCGATGCAGCGGTTAGCGCAGAGTGGATCCCGAATGGACCCAACAGTGTGCAGAGCAGCAACACCGGTTACCAGTTCTGGTTCTTCGACCCCAACGGCAGCTTCAGCTTCCGCCGCGGTCGCTACCACAGCACCAGCGATGGCTTCGGACCCGCCAACGAGTTCCGTGCCTGCCACATGCGCATCAACAACTGGGCTGTCGCGAACCAGATCCCTGCGAACGTGCTGATGAACGTGCGGGTGCGCACCCGTGTCGAAGGGGTGTACGGCGCATTCGGCCCGGCCTACCAGTTCATGATCGATCCGGTGTCAGCGGCCTGCCCACAGACCAAGCTCAACGATATTCCTGACCAGCCTGCGCTGAGCTGCAACAGCTTCCGCAACTGGGGTCCAGGCAACTTCGTTCATGCGCGTCAGGTAAGTGGTGCCAACCGCTACCAGTTCCGCTTCCGCATCGTGGATGAAGGCTACATCAAAGTGGTAAGCTCCAACACCTACTTCCTGCAGTTGAACTGGGCCACCAACCCCTTGGAGCCCGGCAAGACCTACGAAGTGCAGGCCCGTGCGAGCAAGGATGGCGGTGCCACCTGGTGCGCCAGCGGCGCGGTGTGGGGCCCAAGCTGCACACTCACCATCAACCCCTTGGCGCAGGGTGAGGAGCAGAACCTGGGCTTGGGTAACAGCGCCGATGGCAGCTTGGCCATGTGGCCGAACCCCAACGGTGGCGACCAACTGTGGATCGACCTGCGTGGCATCGAAGCCGATGTGGAAGCGGTGGCCGTGGACATCTTCGACCTGACCGGCAAGCAGATCGTGACCCGCATCATTCCAGCACAAGGTGATCGTTTGAACACGGTGCTTGACCTGCAAGGTGATCTGGCCACGGGCATGTACCTGGTGAACATCACGGCAGGGGAGAAGCGCTACACCGAGCGTTTGGTGATCGCGAACTGACGCGCCACCAAGGCCGATACGTATCGCATCTAAAGCAGAAGGGCCGTCCGAAAGGGCGGCCCTTTTGCATATGGTCATGTTCCGTGAGGAGGAAACTTCCATGGAAGCGTCCCCAACAGGACCGGATGCTCATTCCAATGCGGCGCTTCGCAATGGATCCAGTTGAACCGTGAGCGGTCGATATCAGGTCTTCGAAGCAGCGTTGGCAAGCGGTGCAGCCGCCCATCTCCAAGGCCGGTTACTTGGCCAACGTGCGATACAGCGCATGGTAGCGCTCGCTTACCGCGACCAGCTCAAAGCGCTCCAATGCTGTGCGACGGGCTTGCTCCCGCAATGCCTGATGTTGCGCTCCCCGTATGGTGGAATGGATCCCTTGGGCCAGGGCCTCCGCATCGAAGGCAGGCACCAGTACCCCGTTCACACCGTGTTCCACCATGTCGCCATTGCCACCAATGGCGAACGCGGCCACGGGGGTCCCACAGGCAAGGCTCTCCACAATGGTGTTGGAGAGGTTCTCCTGGAGCGAGGGGACAACGGTCACATCCGCTGCGTTGTAGAGCAGGCACAAGGAGACATCATCGTGGAAGCGACCCAGGTAGTGGATCGGGTGCCCCAGGTCCGGCGGTTGGTCGGGCCGCGATGCTCCGAAAACCGCAAGTTCGATATCACCCTTCGGCAGTGCACGCAGTGCTGCGCTCAAGTGCGGAAAGCCTTTGCGAGGATCGGCCGTGGCGTTCACTGCGCCGAACAGGACCAAGGGCTTGTTCGTAGGCAGCCCGAGTATGCGTTTGGCTTCGGTGCGGTCCACCGGCTTGAACACGTGGGTATCGATGGGGTTGGGCAATTGCTCCACGCGGAAGTCTTTCAGCAGGGTGCTTTCCTGGGCGCACTCGGCCATCCATCGGCTAAGGCCAACAATGGTAAGGCGATCCTTCAGCTTCGCGTACGTGGCGAGTTTCCGCCGGAATACCTTGTGGCTCAAGTCGCGTTCGCTCGAGGAGCCGAGGATGGGGCAGGCACCACAGCTGCTCTTCCAGCGGTCGCAACCTTCGTCGTAGTGGCATCCGCCGGTGTAGGCCCACATGTCGTGCAACGACCACACCATGGGTTTCTCCACCCGGGCCAGGTCCTCCAGGCGCAACATGCCAGCGGTGATCCAGTGCAGGTGTACCACATCCGCATCGCTCGCATTGATCCGGTCCACCAGCCCGCCGAACGGCAGCCAGGCCGGGGAGAACATCTTTCGACCATAATTCGGGTAGCGTTTCACGGGGTGCAGGTCCAGCGTTGGTCGCAAGCGCGACATGGCCTTGGCGAAGGGTGTGGAAGGCCCTTGGACCCGCGGGTCATCGCTGCTGCGGCTTTGGACCAGCACCTTGGAATCGAGTCCGATGCGCAACAAGCCTTGGTGCAGGCGGTATGCGGCGCGGGCCGCGCCACCTTCCAGGTCGCTGGAGTTCACGGTCAGGATCCTCATCCGCGCGCAAAGATCATGGCCGACCAGCGGTACAGCCTGTTCCTGGCTTTGGTGGCCAGGGAGGACAACACGAAGACCTTGCGATCCAACCAGGCCTCGTACGCACGACCTTCCGTGGGGCCCACCAACGGGAACTCGACCTCGCCGCGTGGCAACGCGGCGTTGGGGTCGTCGGCATCAGCGGTGTGGGTGGCGCCGGTTGTGAAGCCGATGTTCGAGATCAGGTTCACGTGGGGATGCAGGAAATCCTGGCGCGCGTCCTGCAACAGGAAGTTGAACTGGAAGTCCCAGGTATTGATCTCGCCCTTCTTCACCGCATCGAAGACCAGGCGCAGGTAGCGTCGCGTGGCACGCGGCTTGGTCGCCAGGCGCGGAAAGTCGTTCGGGTCGCCGGTCCATGCGCCCATGGTCGCATCATACGTGTTCCACACGCGCCGCCAGCTGGCCCAGCCCCAGATCAAGGGATATCCCACACGACCAATGGTATTGGGCGGTCGGTTGCTGGCCACAGGCCTAAAATCCCCCGTGATACCGGCAATGCCCGGGTCGTTCCGATACTCCTCCAACAAGGTCTCGCAAAAGGGGAAGAAGCTCGGGCTGGGCAGGCAATCGTCCTCCAGGATGATGCCTTCCTCCTCGTGCTCGAAGAACCAGGTAATGGCGCCACTGACCGCATCGCGGCAGCCCAGGTTGCTCTCGCGGAACAGGGTGTGCACCGCGCAGGGCCAGTCGATCGCATCCAGGATGCTTCGGCGCACCGCATCCACGGTGTCGGATTCTCCGGGCCTGTCCGTTCGGGCCCCGTCGGATGCCACATACAGCCTTGGGGGGCGTGCAGCGCGTATGGCAGCGAATACCTCACGGGTGGTCTCCGGCCGGTTGAACACAAGGAACAGAACGGCTGTTCGATCCAGAACGGAAGACTTGGATGGTGTCATGGTGTGCACGTGCGCGAGCTGGTTGGACGATGGGATCACCGGCCACCCGGTAGTAGCGCTTGGCCAAGATGCGAAGTTGGCATGCTGAAAGGCTTTCGAACGTGTGGCCCGGGACAAGGTTCCACCGATCGGTTGTGGATGATGCTTGCGGCGCGCTTCCTGGACGCTGGACAAGTTCGGATGATGGCTACCTGATCGTGAGCCCTGCTCGGCTACTTTTGCGGCCGTTCTGCCCTTTGGCCGAACACGGCCCCATAGTTCAACGGATAGAATAGGAGTTTCCTAAACTCTAGATCCAGGTTCGATTCCTGGTGGGGTCACACAGGTCTTGGAACCTTCGGGTCCGCGCGCATGGAACAGTGGGGACGGATGCGTCGAAGGGGGCACTTGCCGCTTCTTTTCGTGTTGCCCTCAACACCGTACTGTGTGAAAAAGCGCTGGTCCTGCGGCCGGGCGCGCCGTAGGCCCCGTCTACCTTCGGCGTGGCCGGGGGCGTGTGCACTGCTGTCGGCCGGTGGACCTACATGCGTATCCCCGCCCTTGCGTTCCTTATGCTGCTCCTTGCGGCACCCCTGCTGGCGCAACCGCCCAACAGCGATTGCGCGCAGGCCGGTCTGTTGTGCGCGCAACAACCGGTGGAAGGGGATAACACCGGTGCCGTTGGCCTTCCTGGTTTTTGCCCAGGTACCGACAACCTGCTCTGGTACACCTTCCTCACGAATAGCCTGGGTGGAGAAGCGGTGGTCAGGATCCTGACGATCGATTGTCCGCAGATCGCAGGTACGGGGGATGCGCTCAGTGTGGTGGTGCTCAGCGGCGATGGCAGTTGCTTGCCGATGTCCTTCGCGGCCGTGTCCGATTGCGAGAGCGATACGCTGCCCTTCGAGCTGGTCACCCAGGCGCTGATGCCCGATACCCGCTACTGGGTGGTGGTGGCCGGTGCGCTCAACAATGGAGCTACGACCGCTGCCCAATGTGGGTTCAGCATCGAGGTGGCAGGACCCGGGGTGGATGTCATCGGCGTCGATTTTTCAGCAGGGCCGGATATCACCATCGGTGAAGGAGAAACAACCCAGCTCGAAGCCTTCGGTGGACCACCATACGATTGGTCGCCGACATCGGGCCTCAGTGGCAACAGCATCCCGGACCCCATCGCTTCGCCCAACGGCAGTACGACCTATTCGGTCACTACGGAGATCGATGGCTGTACCTATACCGATCAGGTCGATGTCTTCATCATCCGCCGCATTACGCCGCCCAATACTTTCACCCCCAATGGGGATGGGATCAATGATCTGTGGGAGATCTCAGGCATGGCCGACTACCCCGGTGCCGAGGTCCTGATCTTCGATCGGTGGGGCCAGCGCCTGTACCGCAGCGTGGGCTACCGTGATCCGTGGGATGGCACCAACAGTGGCACCAAGGTTCCCGAGGGGACCTACTACTACCACATCGAGTTGAACCAGCTTGAAGGGCGTGCACCGCCCTACACGGGCTTCATAACCATTGTTCGATGACCTTGCGCGGCCTTGCTCTTCTGGCAGTGCTCGTGGGGGCTTCGGTACAGGCCCAACAGTTGGCGCAGTACACCCAGTACGTTTTCAATCACTTCAGCATCAACCCCGGTGTGGCGGGCAGCAAGGACTGTCTGGATGTGAGACTGGGCTACAGGCAGCAGTGGATGGGCTATGAAGGAGCCCCCAACACCGGGTGGGCCAGCTTGCATGGCACATTGGGGTCCAAGAAGAACAAGGGACTGCAAAAGGGCAAACACGGCATCGGGGCATTCATCGAAGCCGATAACGCCGGGAACTGGGGTTACACCCGATTCCTGCTCGCTTACGCCTATCATGTGCGCATGACCCAGGAGTCGCATCTGTCGTTCGGTGTATTCGCGGGTGCGCAGCAGATGAAATTGAACGTGGGCGAGATCACGCTCACCGATTTCAACGACCCGGCGATCGCGGGGCAGGCGAGCACCCTTGTCTCGCCCGACGTTACACCCGGCATCTGGTACTACCATAAAAAGGGCTGGGCAGGAGCTTCGATCCACCATATCCTGGGCCGTCCCATCAACGACATCGGCTTCGAGTCGCGCATGGCGCGGCACTTCATGCTCAGCGGGGGGTACCAGTACCGCATCGGCAGGAAGACCACCTTCACGCCCAGCACGCTGCTGAAGTTCGCGCGCGGGGTGCCACTGGCGGTGGACCTCAACACCATGGTGGAATGGAACCGCGTGCTCGGCGTGGGCATCGGTTACCGCAATGGCGACGCACTGGTGGCCATGATGAAGGTGGGTTTCCTGAAGTATTTCCAACTGGGCTACAGTTACGATCTCACCACCTCCAAGTTGCGGGTGGCGGGCAACAATACCCACGAGATCATCCTCGGTATCACTCCGTGCAGCAAGGATGACCTCAGCAAGCGCATGATCAACTGCCCGGCTTTCGACTAGAACCGCGACCAACCGATGCGAACCCAAGGCCTGCTGAAGAACATGGCGCTCCTGGTGCTGATGCTCCTGGGAGTCGGCGCAACAGCGCAAACGAAATACTGGGTCGGCGGCTCGGGCAACTGGTCCGATGCGGCCCGGTGGAGCTTCGTGCAGAACGGCCCGGGCGGTGCAGGTGTGCCGCGTGCGAACGAGGACGTCATCATCGCGCCCACGGGTGATGCCGACATCACCCTGCCAGCACAGGCCTGGTGCCGCGACCTGCGCATCCATGCCGAAGCAAGCGATGTGCAGCTGCTTGGTTCCGTAGATGCCGAATTGCATGTGGCCGGTGGCTGGAGCATGACCGGTGGGGTGCAGTGGCACTACCAAGGTGATGTACGCCTGACGATGCGCCGTGGTGGTGTTGAACTGGATCTGCGGGGCATTCCGCTCCAGGGGCGCTTGGTCTTGGATGGTTCCGGTACCTGGTCCATGATCAGTGATCTGGTCCTGGCCAACGCACATCCCCTTGTGATGGAACAAGGGGACCTGATCACCAATGGCAACCTGTTGGAGGCTGGCGCCCTGCGTTTCGAAGGCCGTGCATCCAAGCGCCTGTTCGCCGGTTCTTCGGCCATCATGCTGAAGGAGTTCCCGGATGTACAAGCACTGGGGAACGTGCTGGTGCCCGGCACATCCACCCTTGCAGTGAACGGGGTGTCGACACCCTGGGGAGTGCCGTTGGTGGATCCCCAGGAGGCCGATCGCGATATCAATGTTTGCGGCACCGGCCCGGGCCAGACCTCGTTCATCGTCGATGCGCAGCTGACCACGGACTACAATGGGTTCGGGGTGCAATGCAGGGGCGAATGCAATGCCACGGTGACCGTGACAGTAAGCGGTGGCATTGGTCCGTTCACCTACCAGTGGTTGAATGGCGGCCCACCCACGGCATCGTGGACCGCAGCATGTGGTGGACCACAGATCGTGATCGTGACCGACGTTGGGCAGGGCATCTCCTGCCCCGCACAGGTACAGGTGAGCGAACCGGGGCCATTGGGCGTCATCTTCTTCGGTGCCGGAACACCACCCACCTGTGCCGACGTTTGCGACGGTTCGCGTACCGCCCTCGCAGTGGGTGGCGTTACCCCGCACAACTACAACTGGAACAATGGCGCGGGTACCAATTCGGCCTTCTTCGAACTGTGCGCCGGGCTCAACACCTTGGAGATCACCGACGCCAACGGGTGCTCCTTCGACACCACGTTCTTCTTCAACGTGGAGCCCATCCAGCCGAATCTTGGTTTTGAGAATACGACCTGCTTCGGCCAGTGTGATGGGTCGGCCGAGGTGGCTCCCACAGGTGGTACGGGCAACCTTAGTATCACGTGGTCCCCGGCTCCGCCGATCGGGCAAGGCACACCAAGTGTGAGCGGCTTGTGCCCAGGCAACTACACCGTTACGATCGGCGATGTCAACGGCTGCGACACTACGGTGGCCTTCCTGATCGAAGAACCACCTCCCATCCTGGTCGACCAGAGCAGTACGGATGCCACCTGTTCCGGTACCTGCGATGGCACTGCCGAGGTACTCGCCTCGGGTGCCCTTGGCCCGTTCTCCTTTGTATGGGCACCGGAACCTGGCGCGGGGCAGGGTAGTGGTGTCGTCTCTGGCCTTTGCGAAGGAACCTACACGGTGCTGGTGACCGATCTGGCCACCGGCTGCGATACGCTGGTGTCCGTGCTCATCGAGGCACCAGGTGCGCTGGACCTGCAAGCCACTGTGGTGGATGCGAGCTGTTCCGATGAATGCGATGGAAGCATCGAGCTTGCTCCCACAGGAGGAACGCCCCCGTATCAATTCGTGTGGACCCCCGCTCCGCCGGTAGGCCAGGGCTCGGCTTCCATCTCCGGACTGTGCTCGGGTGCATGGCAAGTGCTCCTTACCGATGCGGCAGGCTGCGATACGACCGTGGTCTTCGATGTGGGTGCTCCGCCGCCCTTGGACCCTGTCCTTGCCACCACCGATGTGAGCTGTGCGGGCGAATGCGATGGCACCGCTACGGTGGTCGTATCGGGTGGTACGCCGGACTACGACTTCGTGTGGACCCCGGCACCGCCGGTAGGTCAGGGTACGGCCAGCGCCAGTGGCCTGTGTGCCGGTGCCTACGAAGTGCTGATCACCGACTTGAACGGTTGCGATACGACCGTGGCTTTTGTGATCCAGGAACCACCACCCTTGGAGGCCGTTCCCACACAGACCGATGTGACCTGCGGCACCTTGTGCGATGGTACGGCCAGTGTTGTGGTAAGCGGTGGAACGCCCGGTTACACCTATGTGTGGACACCCGCTCCAGCGGTGGGCCAGGGCACGGCCGATGCCAGTGGCTTGTGTGCCGGAGCCTACTCCGTGCTGATCACCGATGACAACGGCTGCGAACTGACCGTGGACTTCGTTATCGCGGATGCCATCCCCATCGACCTTTCGTTGCAGGTATTACCCGCCAGCTGCCCCGGTGTGTGCGACGGCAGCGCTGGTGTGATCGCAACAGGAGGTGTGGCACCGTACGCCTTCCTATGGTCTCCCGAGCCCGGTTCGGGGCAAGGGACAGCGAACGTGGAAGGCTTGTGCGCCCAAGCATACACGCTCACGGTGACCGATGCCGCTGGATGCGATACCACCATCGCCTTCACCGTGGATGAACCGCTTCCCATCGAAGTCGATCCCACGGTGACCGATGCCAGCTGCGCTGATGAATGCGATGGAAGCATTGCACTTTCGGTTTCTGGCGGAAGTGGTGGGTATACCTACATCTGGACCCCCACACCACCGGTGGGGCAGGGCACTGCCAATGCCAGTGGGCTGTGCGCCGGGCCATGGCAGGTGACGGTCACCTCCGGGGCCTGCGATACCACGCTTACATTCGAGATACTGCAGCCTGCGCCCTTGCTGGTGGATCTGGTGACCACCGATGCCCTCTGTGCCGGTGTTTGTGACGGTGCTGCTTCTGCTTCCGTTTCAGGCGGAACCGCTGGCTATACCTACCTCTGGACTCCGGCTCCCGCTGCGGGCCAGGGCACTCCCGATGCAAGCGGTCTTTGTGCCGGGGCGTACAGTTTGTTGATCGCCGATGCGAACGGTTGCGACACCACGTTGGCTTTCGTGATCGAGGAACCCCTGCCCTTGGAAGCGGTGCCGTCACAGACGGACCTTACCTGTGGCAGTGTGTGCGATGGAACGGCCAGTGTACTGGTGAGCGGCGGCACCTCGGGCTATACCTACGCATGGACTCCGGAGCCTGCAGCTGGGCAGGGAACTCCGGATGCCACCGGGTTGTGCACCGGTGCGTACAACGTGTTGATCACCGATGCGAACGGATGCGAGCTGAGCGTTGACTTCCTGATCGAGGATGCGGTGCCCATCGAGCTCTCCTTGCAAGTGTTGCCCGCTACCTGCCCGAACGTGTGTGATGGCAGTGCAGCCGTGATCCCCACTGGAGGTGTTGCACCTTACACATTCCTGTGGTCCCCCGAGCCCGGTACAGGGCAGGGCACCGCGAACGTAGAAGGGCTGTGCGCGCAGGCATACACGCTCACCGTTACCGATGCGGTGGGTTGCGATACCACCATCGCATTCACGGTGGACGCACCACCCGCTATCGAAGCCGATGCCACCCAGGTGGATGTGCTCTGCGCGGGTGATTGCGATGGAAGCATAACGCTCAACGCCACCGGAGGTACCGGTGTGTTCACGTACGTCTGGGCTCCGGCGCCGCCCGTAGGCCAGGGCACTGCCACTGCCAGCGAACTCTGCGCTGGAGCATGGGAGGTGACCATCACATCCGGGGCCTGCGACACCACGCTCACGTTCGAGATCCTCGAACCCTTGCCGTTGGAGGTGGACCTTGTGACGACCGACCTGGGTTGCTCGGGTGTGTGCGACGGGACCGCAACAGCGAATGTTTCCGGTGGAACAGCGGGCTACACCTTCGTGTGGACACCAGCACCCGCCATTGGCCAGGGTACGGATGCGGTGAGCGGCTTGTGTGCTGGCAACTATTCGGTACTCATCGGCGATGCCAATGGCTGTGATACCACCTTGGTGTTCGAGATCCTTGAGAACCAACCCCTTGTGGTGGAACTGGCCCTGACCCCTTCAGGTTGCGATTCGTTGTGTGCAGGTACGGCCACAGCAACGGTATCCGGCGGTGTCGGCCCCTATAGTTACAACTGGGCTCCGGGTGTCATCGCCGGCCAGGGCACCGAAGTGGCCATTGGTCTATGCTCCGGACTGTACACGTTGCAAGTGGTGGATGCGCTGGGTTGCGATACCACGATCCAGTTCCTCATCGCTGCGCCGTCCGGTATTGATGCGGAACCCCTGGTGAACGATGCCACATGCAGCGGCACCTGCGATGGATCCATCGTACTGCCCACCACAGGAGGAGTAGCGCCGTACACCTGGCTCTGGACACCAGGACCAGCCGTTGGCCAGGGCACTGGCGTGGTGAGCGGCTTATGTGCCGGGGTATACACGGTCCTGATCACCGATGCGGTGGCTTGCGATACCACACTCATAGTCACGGTCGGAGAGCCGCAACCGTTGGTGCCCAACGGCACCTCCACCAATGTGTCGTGCAACGGCCCTTGCGATGGTACAGCCTCCGTTGTCCCATCCGGAGGAACAGCACCCTACACCTTCGATTGGGTACCTGCTCCGCCCCTTGGACAAGGCACTTCCGATGCCGCGCAACTCTGCCCCGGCGATTGGTCGGTCACGATCACCGATGTCGCGGGTTGTGATACCACCATCACCTTCACCATTCTCGACCAGCAGCCGATCGATGCCGGACTGGTCACCACTGATGTGCTTTGCGCCGGTGTATGCGACGGCACGGCATCGGTGGCGCCGAGCAACGGGGTCGCACCTTACGCATTCCTGTGGTCCCCTGAGCCCGGTACCGGACAGGGTACCGCCGATGCAGGCGATCTGTGCGCAGGTCCTTACAGTGTGCTCATCACCGATGCGCTGGGCTGCGATACCACGGTCAGCTTCACGATCGGCTCGCCGTCCCCCTTCCTGATCGACCTGCTGACCGAGGCGGAGGATTGCACTGCACCCTGCACCGGTAGTGCGGCAGCAAGCGTAACGGGTGCTACGGGACCCTACACCTTCCTCTGGCAGCCGGAACCCGGAGCAGGCCAGGGCACTTCGGAAGCTACGGGTCTTTGCGCGAGCACCACCTACACGCTCACGATCACCGATACCAATGCATGCGACACGACGATCACCATTACCGTGGACCCCTTCCCGGAGATCCTTCCCAACAGCAGCAGCACACCGGCAAGTTGCTCCGATGCCTGTGATGGTACGGCCACGGTAGGCCCTACCGGGGGAAATGGTCCGTACACCTTCGTGTGGAGTCCCGTGCCGGGCGCCGGCCAGGGAACACCCCAGGCAACAGGGCTTTGTGCTGGTGTTGTCGAATGCACGATAACCGATGCGGACGGCTGTTCCACGGTGGCCAGCATCCTCATCGTGGCGCCGGATCCGCTCGATGCCAACGCGACCCAGCAGGACATCCTTTGCGCGGGTGTTTGTGATGGCAGCATCACACTGGCTGTTGCGGGCGGAACTGCACCTTACCTCTACACCTGGACTCCTGTACCGCCCAATGGTCAGGGTACTGCACTAGCGAGTGGACTTTGTGCTGGTGACTACACGGTGCTGATCACCGATGCAAGCGGCTGCACGCTCGAGGAGTCGTTCACCATCACCGAACCGGCCCCACTGCAGATAAGTGCGACCGGGACACCAAGCCAGTGCCTGTTGTGCAACGGCTCGTCCAACCTGCTCATTGCCGGTGGAACCATCCCGTTCTCCGTGCAATGGACGAATGCACAAGGTGATGTGATCGGCACGTCGGACAACATCCAGGATGTATGCGCCGGCATCTACACCGTGCAGGTCACGGATGGGAATGGATGCATTGAGGAGCTGACGGTAACCATCATCGATACGGACAGCGAACAGATCACCACAACGGATGGCGTCACGAGTTGTCCTGGTGAATGCGATGGCGAAGTCTCTGCGGCATTCACGTGCAGCGATCCACCATGCACGTTGGAGTGGACCGATGCGGTCGGAACACCCATAGGACAGACCACTGCAACAGCTACCGCCTTATGTGCCGGAAGCTATCTCGCGGTGGTGACCAATGCATCGGGTTGCATCGCGATCGAACCCGCAGTTGTCCTCGATCCCTCCGGCCTTGCAACAGCGATCAGCTCTTCGCCGGTCGGCTGTTCCGGCACATGCGACGGCTCTGCCACCATCGGTGTATCCGGTGTGCCTGGGCCGTTCACCTTCCTTTGGTCCCCGGAACCGGGCGGCGGGCAGGGCACTCCTTTCGCGACAGGCTTGTGTGCCGGAGTGTATTCCATCGACATCTCCGATGGCAATGGATGCCTCGCCACTGTTACGGTGCTGATCACGGATCCTGGTTCGTTGGCACTGATCGGAACCCCCACGGATATTTCTTGCGCCGGTGAATGCGACGGTAGCATCACTCTCCAGCCGTCAGGAGGGACCGCCCCATACACCTACGCATGGTCTCCGGCACCGCCCCAAGGGCAGTCCGGAGCAACGTTGACCGGGCTCTGCGCCGGCGCATGGACAGCCACTGTGATCGATGCGAACGGCTGTTCGATCAGCGACTCCTTCACCATTGCTGAACCGGACGAGCTTGTTCTTACCACCAGCAGCACGCCCAGCACTTGCCCGGTGTGCGACGGTACGGCGACCGTGGACCTGGTGGGTGGTACGGCACCCTTCGCCATTGCATGGAGCTTGGCGGGAACACCTGTTGGACAGGATGCTACGATAACAGGCCTTTGCGGTGGGCTCTACACGGTGGATGTGATCGATGGCGGTGGCTGTAGCCAGCAGGCCACGGTCCAGGTCGCCGACCCCAATGGAGAAACACTGGTGCCCAACGATGGACAGGTCAGCTGTGCCAACGATTGTGATGCGACAGTGAGCGTGGATCTGGTGTGCAGTGCTCCGCCATGCGTGCTGCAATGGACCGATGCCGATGGCAATTTGGTGGCGGGCGATGTGGCGGAGGTGGAAGACCTCTGTGTCGGAAACTATACCGTACAGGTCACCAACGCCGATGGTTGTGTGAGTTTCGCCACAGCCACCGTTTCGCCATCGCAGACCATCACACCGAACCTCAGCAGCACGCCGGTCTCATGCTCCGGAGTCTGTGATGGAACGGCTACCGTTGGTCCTGTTGGAGGTGTGGAGCCATACACCTTCCTGTGGTCCAACGGAGCGGATACGCCCCAGGCCACTGGTCTATGCGCGGGCGTGTATTCGGTCACCATAGGCGACCAGTCGGGTTGCGACACCACGGTCACGGTGCTCATCCTCGAGCCGCAACCGCTTGCTGTGGTGGGTGATGTGCAAGGCGTGTCCTGTAGTGGCGATTGCGATGGCAGCATCACTGCCACCGTATCAGGGGGAACGGCTCCCTACTTGTATGCCTGGTCGCCCGCGCCGCCT
>CAYQMC010000076.1:0-14335 GCA_964418285.1 uncultured Chryseobacterium sp. | reverse complement strand
CCGCAGATCGAGCTATGCCAGTTCCAGTACACCGCCGGGCAAACCTACTATGTGCGCCTGTGGACCTACGCTGCGGGCGGTGCCGGCTCCACCTGCAACCTCTGCATCTACCAGGCGGCGGCATGCCCCGCCCCGCCGGCTAATGACCCTTGCGCAAGCCCCACCACGCTGGCCTTCCAGACCAGCGGCAACTGCCCCGCCAACCAGACCGCCGGCACCACGGTATCCGCCACATCGGGCCCCAACCAGACACCCACCTGCGACGCCTTCGGTGTGATCAACGACGTGTGGTACACCACCACCACCGATGCCACCACTGCACAGATGCAACTGCGCATCACCAGCACCAGCGGCACACACGAAGCGGCCGTCTACAGTGCGATCACCTGCGGCACCACGGCGACAGAGGCAGCCTGCTACACGCCCATCAACGGCAACCAGGGGCCCATCAACGTTGCGCCCAACACCACCTATCACATCCGCGTGTGGTCCAACCCCGGTGTTGAAGGTGCCTTCAACATCTGTGCCAGCAGCCTGTGCACCACGCCCCCCAACGCCACCATCAGCTATGCGGGTTCGCCCTTCTGCAGCACGGGTTCCACGGCCAACGTGACCCTCACCGGAACCAGCGGTGGTGCATACAGCAGCGCGGCCGGCCTGAGCATCAATAGCAGCACCGGGGCGGTGAACATCGCCGCCAGCACCCCGGGCACCTACACGGTCACCTACACCGTGGCGGCATCCGGAGCCTGTGCCCAGTTCCAGACCACGGCGAGCATCACCATCGACGCGGCCACCACCTGGTACGCCGATGCGGACGGTGACGGCTTCGGCGATCCTGCCGTGACCCAGCAGGCCTGCACTCAGCCCAACGGCTACGTGAGCAACAACACCGATGGCTGCCCCAACGATGCCAGCAAGGCGGCCCCGGGCAACTGCGGCTGCGGCAACCCCGAGCCGGGCGCGGCGTGCGATGATGGCAATGCGGCCACCGGGAACGATGTGATCAACGCTTTTTGCCAATGCGCGGGAACGCCCGTCACCCTGTATTCCATCGCTTCAGGCACCTTCAACGATGGCGGTAACTGGAGCCTCACCCCAGGCGGACCGCCTGCAGGAGTCTATCCCGTAGGGAATGACATCGTGGTGTCTTCCGGCCACTCCATCTCTGTGTCCGGCCAGCAGTTGGTAGGTGACCTCACCGTGCAAAGCGGAGCCACCCTCTCGTTCCCGGTGAGCGAGGTGCTGCTGTCGGTGACCGGCAATACCGTGGTACTGGATGGTGAAGTGACCGGCGGCGGTGTGCTGTCCCTGGAGGGCCAGTCCGCCACCACCCTTACCCGCACCAGCGGCATCCTGGACATCACCAACCTGACCATAGCGTGCCCGCAGGGCGTGATCGCCAACGGATCGTTCCATGTTCGTGGGGCTTTGGAACTCGCGGTCGGCAACTTCGACGCGACGAACGCCAGCATCACCTTGCGCAGTACGGCGAGTGCCACCGCCCGTTTGGCCCCCGTGGCACCAGGCGCCACCTATACCGGTAACCTGAAAATGGAACGCCACATTCCCGGTGGTTCCACCAATTGGCGCTTGTTGGGTTCGCCAGTGGCAGGTACGACCGTCAATGATTGGAAGGACGACTTCTACATGGCCGGTTTCCCCGGTTCACACTACCCCAACTTCTACAGCGGCGGCCAGCTGTGGCCCAGCGTGCGTCGCTACGACGAGACCATGCTCAGCAGCGACATGAACGTGGGGTTGGTAGGCGTGGCCGGAACGAGCGAGCAACTGCAGGTGGGACGTGGCTATGCCAACTGGAGCGGCGACGCCCTTGGTGGCACACAGGCTTTCGTGGTGGACGTGACCGGACCACCGGTTATAGCCACCACCCCGATCCAATTGCCCCTGACATGGAGCAACAGCGGAAACCCCAATGCCGACGGTTGGAACCTGGTCAGCAATCCGCTCCCCAGTCCCATCGCATTCTCGGCCATCGCCCGCGGTGCCGATGTGGAGAACGGGTACTACATCTACAACCCTGCAACGGGTACCTCCGGAAGCTGGAACGCAGAATTCAACGTGGGTACAAATGGTGCGAACGGCATCATCCAAAGCTCCCAAGGCTTCTGGATGAAGACCAACGGACCGAACGTCACCACCACCGTGGATGAATCCTCCAAAGTGGATAGCCAGACAGGTGGTTCGTTCGGAGGCATGCTGGCAGGACAACTCGCCATGGCCCGCCTCCGCCTCAGGAACAACAACCCGGCATACGCCGACGAGACCGTAGTGCTCTTCGATGTGGGTACTTCCGGATTTGACGACGGTGACATGGAACGGATCGATTTCGGGCACAGCTCGGCTCCGCGCATCGCCACCCGCGCCGGCAATACCATGCTTTCCATCAATGCGGCCGGCCAGCTCAACGAGGCCTTGGTGGTGCCGGTGGTGGTGAGGGCCACTACCAACGGCAGCCACTCCATCACCATCTCGGACGTGGAAGCGCTCGTGGGCATGAGCTGCGTGGTCCTAGAGGACCTCGTGACCGGTGCGCGCATTCCCGTGCAGGAAGGAAGCGTCCATTCCTTCACCATGAACTCCACCTCCGGCAACCTGGTGCATCGCTTCAACCTCCACGTGTCCGCTGCCGTGCGCAGGGAGGTCACCGAGGTTTCGTGCCACGGTGAAGCGAACGGCGCTGTGCAGGTGAACCTGCCCGGTGGTTCGGACGAGCTGGTGACCTGGTCCACTACTGCGGGCGTAACGCTCGGTCAGCAAGCACTGAGCGCAGGCACCACCACCATCAGTGGGCTCGCTGCCGGTAACTACATCGTTGCCGTGGGCACCACGGGTGAGTGTGGTGCGATACAGGGAGATGTGGTCGTTGTGGAACCCATGCCCATGGAGGTCCAGGCCGCCCTCTCGATGCCCGATTGCCACGATAGCACGGAGGGTGGGATCGTCCTCGATGTGTTGGGAGGCACGGCCCCCTACACCTACCTCTGGAGCAACGGCGCCACCTCGGACAGCCTCCTGGCCGCTCCTGGAGAGCACCAGGTGGTCATTACCGATGACCGTGGCTGCACCCTGCAGGACGAGTACCGCATCTCCGCTCCGGAGCCCATCAGTGCAACGGTGTCGAGCACGCCGCCGACCTGTCATGGGGCCAATGATGGTGTGCTGACGATCAGCGCACAGGGTGGAAGCGGCAACTACTCTTTCGCCTGGGCCCATGGTGCCCAAGGACCACAACTTACAGTGGGTGAGGGAGCATACACGGTCTCCATCACCGATGAACTCGGCTGTGTCACCCAACAGGAAATACAGGTCTCCGCACCGGCCGCATTGGGCATGGGTGTAACGGTGCAACCGGCCAGTTGCGCAGGTCTTGCGGATGGCGCTGCTGTAGTGGCCCCGGCCGGTGGTACCGCCCCGTACGCCTATGCTTGGAGCACTGGTCAGATCGGCCCGCAACTCGTTGCCGCTGCCGGAACCTACAACGTGCTGGTGACCGATGCCAACGGCTGTGTGGCCGAACAAGAGGTCACCATTGATGAGGTGGGTCCGATCGAAGCTGAACTGCTGTTGGAGGTGAACGGCTGCGCAGATGCTGCACAAGGCATGGCCATGCTGCAGGCCAGCGGTGGCTCGGCGCCCTACACCTACCAGTGGAGCAACGGTGCCAGCGGTGCCCAAGCGACCCTGGCCACGGGTGTGCATCAGGTCACCATTACCGATGCCCTTGGATGCCAGTTCGTGCAGGCGGTGGAGGTGCTTGCACCCGCGCAACTCTCGGTGCAGGTGAACGTGCAGCCTGCCAGCTGCGCAGGATCCGCGGATGGTCTGCTCTCCGCTTCGGTCAGCGGAGGTGTAGCACCCTACCTCTACGCTTGGAACAATGGAGCAACGGATGCCATGGTGACCGTGCATGCCGGAACCCACTTGCTCACTGTGACCGATGCCGCCGGTTGTGCGGTGTTGGTACCTGCGGAGATGGTCGATCCGGATGCCCTTACGCTGGAGGTGCTGACCGTGCCTGTGACTTGTGCTGGCGCTGCCAACGGTTCCGCCACGGTCCTTGCGGCCGGAGGTGTGGCTCCCTTCTCGATCGCATGGAGCAATGGTGCCACGGGCGAACAGTTCGCCGGTGCTGCGGGCAACTATGCGGTGGTGCTCACCGATGCCAACGGCTGCTCCGTGGAGCGCACCTTCACCCTGGTCGAACCTGCACCCATCTCCCTTGCGGTGGTGGTGGAGGCGGCCAGCTGCCCATCGTCGAACGACGGTGAAGCAACGGTTACGGCCAATGGAGGTGAGGCACCCTATCAGTTCCTCTGGTCGAATGGCATGGAGGGAAGCACCGTACAGATCCCCGGTGGTCAGTACCAGGTGGTGGTACGCGATGCCCAAGGCTGCGAGACCCAGCAGTCGGTCACGGTCAACAGCGGTCCTTATCCCGTGGCGGCCATCGCTTCCATGGAACCCTATGTGATGGTCGGCGAGCAGGTGCAGTTCATCAGCCTCTCAACCAGCGCGGCCGGCCTCCAGTGGGAGTTCGGTGATGGCTCCACCAGCACCAACATCATGCCTGTTCATGCCTATGCCCTGCCCGGCACCTACAGCATCTCGCTGGTGGCCATCCAGGGTCTCTGCTCCGATACGGCTGCCACCACCCTGGTGGTGGAATCTTCCACCGGTGTGGATGGTGTGCGGGAACAAGGTGAGGTGCGTGCCTGGACCACGGGCAACGCTTTCCACGCCTGGTTGCCTTCCTCCGATGGGGTGGTGCAGGTGAAGCTGCACGATGCTTCTGGCAAGCTGCATCGGTCAACCATGGTGCCGGTGGATCGCAACCAGGTGGAACTGGCCGCCGATCAATTGAGCAGCGGTGTCTGGTTCCTCACGATCGAGACCGGATCCGCACAGCACAGCTTCCGCCTGCTGCTGACCCGCTGATCACGGTTACCGGGATCCGGCGCCCGCCGCAGGTTTTGGACCTGTCGGCGGGCGTCGCTTTTTCGGCCCTTTGGCTTCGGGTGGGAGAGGGCTTATCAACATCGTCACCACTTTGTTCATAACCTGCTGGGACACTGGGATAACCTTGTGTGTGAACGCGCCGTAATAGCTGTGGCATCAAACTCATGGTGCCACACTTTGACCATGAAGAACAGCATCGCCGGATCTCAAGCAAGTGTCAAGTTCGACCGTTCCGGTCAGTTCCTGACACGCCTCGCGGCCATGGTCATCCTGGCCGGATCATGCCACCAATTCGTTGCCGCACAAGCCCCATTGGACGATTTCGATCGTCCGAACAACCTGGTGGTCGGCAACGGTTGGGTGGAAACGGAAACCTCATCGCCGGGCAGCATCTCGGTGGAGAGCGGCGTACTCTTCATGAAGAGCCCTGCCATCGGTCGCGACCATGCCTCAAGGGCTTTCGTGGGTGGCCATGATCCCGTTGCTGGGCAACACCCCTTCCGCCTATGGCCAGGTGTGGCACGCGCTCACCAGCAGGGAGGCCATCACCGGCGAGCAGTTCGTACGACTGGCCTGCCAGTTGGCCGGCAAGCCGTACAAGCTTCAGGTGGCGCCGGGCTGGATGCTTTCCCTGATGGGCCTCTTCGTGCCCGTGTTGCGCGAGAACAAGGAGATGATGTACCAGTTCGAGCACGACTACCGCTTCAATAGCAGCAAGTTGGAGCAGGCGTTGAGCGTGCGACCAACGGACTACCGCACAGGGATCAAGGCCACGCTGTAAGCGGCGGCCATCCGGTACTTTCGCGCTTATGATCAACGGCAAGGAAGCCATGGTGGAGGAGTTCGTGCTCCACCGCATCGGCACAGAAGGCGCACCCAGCATTCTCAGCGATTACAGCGCAGTGCTGCAGGGGCTTGAAGAGCAGGAATTCCTGCGAAAACTCTTCCTGCGTCCCTTCTCCTCCCTGGTGCAGACCAACGAGTTCAGCGTAGCGGAAGGGGAGAAGGACAACCTGCTCCAACAGCTCTGCGCGAAGGTGGAGAAGGGCAAGGACCTGGTGGGTGTATCACGCGCCATTGCAAAGCACCTGATCGACATTGCCGAGGATTTCGAGGTGCGCACCGGTGATCTTTTCGTGGCACGCTTCCATGGTGTGGAGATGGGTGGTGCGCACTACGATGGCCTTGGCCTTTACAAGTTCGACGACAAGGAGGTGTTCCTGGAAAGCCGTGCGGAAGGCGACAAGCTGGCCATGCAACTGAAGCGCGGACTGGGCGGCCGCAAGCCGGACCAGGCACTGCTCGTGCTCTTCACGCCATTGGCCCACACCCTCTTCGTCATCGACGACAAGCCCCAGAACGGCTTCTGGCAACAGGGCTTCATCGGCCTGCAAGCCAAGAAGGACCACGTGAACAGCACCCGAAACGTGCTGGAGATGACCAAGCACTTCATCACCGACCAGCTGCCCAAGGACTACGAGATCCCCAAGGCGGACCAGATCGATCTGCTGAACCGCTCGGTGCAGTTCTTCAAGGACAACACCGAGTTCGATCGAGATCGTTTTGCGCAGGAGGTGTTCCAGACCGAGGAGGTGATGGGGTCCTTCCAGCGCTTCGGCGACCGCTTCCAGGAGGAACGGGCCATGGACCTGCAGGACAACTTCGCCATCAGCGCCGATGCCGTGAAGAAGCAGGCCCGCGTGTTCAAGAGCGTCCTGAAGCTGGACAAGAACTTCCACATCTACATCCACGGCGACCGCAACAAGATCGAGCAGGGCGTGGATGAGAACGGGCGGAAGTACTACAAGATCTATTACGAGCAAGAGTTGTAGTCGCACCGGCTTCCAGCCGGTGAATACCAGACACCGCCTGGAAGCCGGTGCGACATTATCCCCCGATACTAACCATCGGCCTTTCGCTCAGATCGTGCAGCACTTCCTCCTGGCTTTCCGGTTTGAAGGGGGGCAGACCACCGAGCATCGCATGCTTCGCCAGCACGTTCGCTTCGATCAAAGGCGCGATATCCTCACCGCTCCGAAGCGCTGAAAGCAGATCCGTCTCTTCCCGCGAGAACAGGCAGTTGCGCATCTTCCCTTCCGCGGTGATGCGCAAGCGGTCACAGTTCCCGCAGAAGGGTTCGGTGACGGTGCTGATCACCGCGAAGGTGCCTGGCCAGTCCGAAACCCGGTAGGCCTTGGCGGTGCTGTGCGGGTCGTCGTTCAGTTTCTCGAAGGAATGCACACTTCCGATATGGCCCAGCATTTCGGCGTAGGTGTACACGCGTTCGCGGCCCCAGCCGTTCCCAGCAAAAGGCATGAATTCGATGAAGCGCACGTGGATGTCTTGGTGGCGGGTCAGTTCCACGAAGCGCAACAGCTCGTCGTCGTTGATGCCGCGCATCACCACCATGTTCACTTTAACGCGAAGTCCCTTCTGTAGGGCGAGCAGGATGTTGGCATGCACCGTGTCGAAGCCATCGCGCCGCGTGATCTTGCGGAAGCGTTCCGCATCGAAAGTGTCCAGGCTGATGTTCACGCTCTTCAACCCCGCATCGATCAGTCCGTCGAGGTTCTTGTGCAGCGATAGTGCATTGGTGGTGAGACCGAGCTTCACGGGCAAAGCGGCCATGTCGCGCACGAGATCCACCACATCCGGCCGCACAAGTGGTTCACCGCCCGTCAGCCGGATCTTGGTGATGCCGTAGCGTTCCACGAAAAGCCGGGCGATGGTGGCGATCTCGGTGCGCGACATCAGCTCCTCCCGCTTCAGGAAGTGCTGGTCCTCGGGCATGCAGTAGGTACAGCGCAGGTCGCACTTATCCACGATGCTGATGCGCAGGCTGCGGTGGATGCGGGAGTGGCGGTCGGTGAGTTCCACGTCCCAAAGCTACCCCACCGCGAAGGGGCGCGTAAGCGACCTTTGCCGCATGCTCCGCATCGTGCAAGCCGACACCCCTTCATTGCTCTCCCGGGCCGCCTCGTTGCTGCGCGATTTCCTGCCGCACCAGCGGCGTCGTTACGCCGCACACCTTCACATCGTGGACCACTATTTCGATGATGCCATTTACGCTCGTGAACTCGCGGACCTTACGGCACACTATGGGGCGCCACAGGGTTGTGTGTTGCTGGCGATCGAAGGCGAGGAGGCTGTGGGCGCCGTCTGCCTGCGCCGCTTGGATGCGGAAGCATGCGAGATGAAACGGCTTTTCGTACCGGAACAACATCGTGGCAAGGGTATCGCGAAAGCCTTGGTAAAGGCCTTGTTCGAAGCGTCCGCTGCGCGTGGCTATCGCATTATGCGCCTCGACACGGGCTCCTTCATGACCGAGGCCCTAGCGTTATACACGGGCTTTGGCTTCGTACGCATTCCGCCCTACTATCCGGCGGACGAAACACTCGCCAGCGAATTCGTCTTCATGGAAAAGGTGCTGATCCCATAAGTACTGCCAAGACTGCGGCGAGCACCTACCTTTCAGCACGGCCATGAGCACATGAGCACATGACCTCATGAGCACATGCCTGATCTCTCCCGCTGCCCTTGGTGCCTGAAGGACGACATCTACAAGCACTACCACGACACCGTGTGGGGCGTGCCCGAGCACGACGATCGCGCGCTCTTCGCCAAGCTGGTGTTGGATGGCGCCCAGGCGGGATTGAGCTGGTACACCATCCTCATCCGTACCGAGAGCTACGCGAAAGCCTTCGACAATTGGGATGCGGAAAAGATCGCGCGCTATGGGCCGAAGGATGTGGAACGCTTGATGAACGATCCGGGCATCATCCGCAACCGCTCCAAGGTGGCCAGTGCGATCCAGAACGCCCAGGCCTACCTGCGGATCATGGAAAGTGGTACCGGTTCCTTCGATCACTTCCTATGGAAACACGTGGACCACAAACCCATTGTGAACCGTTGGACCGAAATGCGCCAAGTGCCCGCCAGCACACCAGTTTCAGAAGCCCTGAGCAAGGAGTTGAAGAAGGCCGGGTTCAGCTTCGTGGGTAGCACGATCGTGTACGCCTTCATGCAAGCGGTGGGCATGGTGGACGATCATTTGTTGACGTGTTGGCGGCGAACGACGTAGGGGCCGGCCATGGACGACCCGAAGAAATGCGCCACGTAACTTTCCACCATGCCCGCACCCGTCACCGCCACCCAGGTCATGCGTCACGAAGCGGCATCGATCGCCCCGGCCGCTGACATCCTGGTGACCGAGGAGCCCCTTGAGATCCGCTTGGGGCACGGCCCTTTGGACGACCGCAAGGAGTTCCGCCTGAGTGTGACCATGCGCACGCCAGGTAACGACGAAGAGCTAGCGCTTGGCTTCCTTTTCACCGAGGGCATCATCACCGAGCATGCACAACTGCTCCGGGTGGTCCAATGCGAGAATGTGAAGCCCGAGGAGCGTGGAAACGTGGTGCGCGCCGAGTTGCGGCCCGATGTGGAGCTCGATCCCGCGAAATGGCAACGCAACTTCTACACAAGCAGCAGTTGCGGCGTGTGTGGCAAGAGCAGCATCGAAGCGGTCCGCACACAGTGCCTGCGGTCCATTGCGCCATGGGGTGACGTAGAGCCCGGAGTGCTCACCGCCCTACCGGATCGCATGCGCGAAGCACAGACCGTGTTCAAGCACACGGGTGGTATCCACGCAGCCGCACTTTTCGACCGTGATGGAAAGCTCCTGCTTCTCCGCGAGGACATCGGCCGCCACAACGCCGTTGACAAGCTCATCGGCGCAGCGTTACTTGCCAACTGCCAACTCGCCACTAGCCAACTCCTTGTAAGCGGTCGCGCCGGGTTCGAGCTGGTGCAGAAATGCGTGATGGCGGGAATTCCGCTGATGGCGGCCGTGGGTGCACCCTCCTCCATCGCGGTGCAATTGGCACGCGACAGTGGCCTCACCTTGGTCGGATTCCTGCGTGGAGATCGATTCAATGTTCATGCTCCGACGGATTGACCGTAGCATTGCAGTATGGATAAGCGTACCGAGCAACGGATCAAGGTGCTGACCAAGGAGCAGATCATCCTTGTACCGCACGACCTGCAATGGGCAGCCCGCTACAGCGCCGTGGAGGCCGAGCTCAAGTCAATCCTGCCGCGCATGTTGATGCAGCGTATCGCGCACATCGGTAGTACGGCCGTGCCAGGCCTCAGCGCCAAGCCCATCATCGATGTTCAAGTGGAGGTAAGCGACCTGGAAACGGTGAAACGCGATGTGGCCCCCAAGATGGAGGAGCTCGGCTACGAGTTCATCTGGCGCCCCACCATGGGCGATGAGGCCCCATTCTACGCTTGGTTCATCAAGCGCGACGACCGAGGTGAACGTAGCGTTCATGTGCATATGGTGGAGAGCGGACAGGCCAGTGTGGACCGTATCATCTTCCGCGACTACCTGCGCGAGCATCCCGATGAAGTGCTCCGCTACGAGGCCCACAAACAAGAGATCGCCAAGCGCTTCCCCAAGGATCGGGAAGCCTACACGAAGCACAAGACCGAGTACGTGAGCGAAGTGCTGGCCAAGGCGCGGCGCGAGAAGATGAAACGGTGAACAAAGCCTGGACCGATGCGCGCACAACTTCTTCTCGGAACTCTCGCCTTCGCCTTCGCCGCCCAGGCCCAACGCACCTTCGATGTCACCATTGCGGACAGCACCTACCACATGAAGCAGTACTGGTTCGTGTTGTACAGCGCCGGCGACGGTCCTGCTTTGGACAGCCTGACCGCGGCCAAGCTGCAGGAAGAACACCTCGCCCATCAGGACCTGCAAAGCAAGCGCGGTCTCATCGTAATGGCCGGTCCGTACGGGAAGAACGACTCGGGATGGCGTGGCCTCCTGCTCTACGACTGCGACACCCAGGAGGAGGTGGAAGGCTGGTTGCTCCAAGACCCCTTTGTGAAGGCCGGGCGACTCAAATACACGATCGCGCCTTGGTGGGGAGCTGTGGGAACGAAGCTGCCGTAGGACTTTAGACCACCGCTTTTATGGTGGTCTGTTTTCCGTTGAAGTCCACCACATCACCCACCTTTTTCTCCTTCAGAATCTGCCCGATCGGCGAGGCCAGCGATATCGCATAGCACGCCTCGCCATCCACGTCGATCACGCCGAGGCCAATGGCGATGAGGTAGCTCCCTTGGTCCGTGCGCACCAAGCTCCCGAAGGCCACACGGTCATAGATGCGATCCAGCGGAACGCGGTGCAGTTCCTGTTGGAGCGCGATGGACTTGGCACGCTGTTCCTCCAGCTTGTCCAATTCCTGTTGCACCATGGCGCGACCCACCTCGTGCTTGTCGCCCGCACTGCTCTTGGTGTCGCTGGCGAACGATTCCCGCGCGGAAGCGATGGCCTCATCGGCAGCGGCGATGCGCTCCAGCAGGTGGGTGCGGAGGTGGGAGATGAGGTGGGCTTTGTCCACGGGGCTTGGTTCGCGATGCAAAGTACCACGGACGAAAAGCAACACAGGGCCCGAACCATTACCTTTTCGGATGAAACCCGGTGGAAATGGCAGCGGACGAATACCTCCTCGAACGGATCGACAACATCCTTGCCCGTCGCAAGGTGAAGTGGAATGGCAAGCGGATGTTCGGTGGCTATTGTTACATGGTGGATGACAAGATGTGCTTCGGCAACTACAACGCCGGCCTTATGGCGCGAGTCGGTCCCGATGCGATCGAAGAGCTTGCCCAACGCCCCGGAGCGGAACAAATGATCCACGGCGGTCGGCCGATGACGGGTTACCTCTGGATCGATCCCGAAGGCTACGATGCGGAAGAGGACCTGGAGTTCTGGATCGATCGCTGCCTCGCCTTCAACCCCAGTGCGAAGGTGAGCAAGAAGAAGGGTTGATCTGTCGATCGCAGCGGACATGCGGAGTTCGATGCGCGCGGCTCATCGTCGATCCCATGCCGAGGCACTGGCGAACCGACTTCCTGCGGTAGTTCTGGCATTCGAGCAATGATCAAGCGCCCAGGATGGTCAGTGGCGGAATTTCCACGTTCAACGCGCCACCCATAGATTGCAGCATCCATTTCCACCCTCATGGTGCGCAAAGCCGTCCTGCCCATACTCGCTGCGACCGTATGGATCTCGTTGAACGAGTTCGTGCGAAACCAGTTGCTTCTGGTCGATCACTGGACCGGCCATTACGCATCGCTTGGACAGACCTTTCCGGCCGAGCCGATCAACGGGGCCGTCTGGGGCATCTGGTCCTTGTGTTTTGCTGTGGTCATCTTCTTCATCGCACGCCGCTTCAGTCTCTTGGAGACCGCTGCGCTGGCTTGGTTATTGGGCTTCGTGCTCATGTGGTTGGTGATCGGTAACCTCGGCGTATTGCCCATGTCCATTCTGCCGATCGCCATTCCGCTCAGTCTTGTCGAGGCCTTCGGAGCGGCATGGATCGTGAAGAAGCTGGGGGGAGGGTGGCAGGACCAGTGAAGGCGATCTTTGCCCCATGTCCGACGAACGCAAGCTCATCCTGTACATCGCGACGAGCCTCGATGGATACATCGCTACGGAGAATGACGACCTCGGCTTCCTGGACCGGATCACTGAAGAAGGTGAGGACTACGGTTACAACGCGTTCATCGCGACGGTTGATACCGTGATCATGGGGCGGAGGACCTACGACAAGGTGGTGTCCATGGGCGTGCCCGATCCGCATCCGGAGCGAACACTCTATGTGATCACCCGCACGCCGCGTGCAACACAAGGCATGATCCATTTCCATTCCGGTGATGTGCTGGAACTGGTGCGCAAATTGAAGGCTGAGCCCGGCAAGGACCTCTATTGCGACGGTGGTGCGACACTCGTGGACACCCTGATCAAGAACGACCTCATCGATCGCTACTGCATCTCCGTGGTGCCAGTATTACTTGGTGGTGGTGTGCGCCTCTTCCGCGAAGGAAGACCCGATCAACCGGTGCGCTTGACCGAAAGCCGTGCATTCCCGAAAGGCGTGGTGCAAAGCTGGTACGAGCGGGTCAGGTGAGCGTCGTGGGTTTGGTTCAAGTGCACCATCTCCCTCAGTGGGGAAGCGTTCAGCATTACCGGAATAGTGTTCAACGAAAATGGATGTGAGTGGGTCTGCGAGCTAGTTTTGGACCATGGATAGGGTTGCCCTCCCCCTGTTGGTTCTCTCCGCAGCGTTCCTCCTCGTGGGCTGTGAAGGGAACACCACGCTTGATTGGCGCGTGGTGAACGGCTCGTCACAGCCCCTTCAGGTCAGTGCCGACATCTCACCGAGCGATATGGGGCCCAGGACCGTGACCATCGCACCGGGCAGTGAGGCCATCGTGGGTACCTCAAGCCTCGGTCTGGGTGCGCAGCCCGATCCCGGGAACCCGGCAGCCAATGTTGTCGGGATCCTGATCATAGCCGCGAGCGGAGATACGGCGGTCAAGAATGGTACGGCCAGCGCGGACTGGGTCTCCTCCAGCGACCATCGGAAGCGACTGCCTTCCCACTGGCATCATGATCATCGGATGCTGGTCACGGATGTGGACCTGGAAGAGTGACGCGCGGGTCGGAACCCGTAGCATCATCTTGTTGATCCGACCCCGTTTGCGCTGACTTTAAGGGTCTTTCCATCCCCTTGCTCCAAAGTGCGCAGTTCTCCAGCGTTGGTTGAGCTTTGCACCATGCACGGGAACTTCAGGTCCGGATCGGTGTTAGCCCTGCTGCTGTTCACGGGCGTAAAGGTGGCAGCCCAGGAACACAGCGATCTCCCGGACACCTTGTTCTTCGACCCACCGACCGAACACGTGCACATCACCAAGCTCGATAGCACCCACACGGTGGTGGCCGAGCTACCCGAAGTGGACACGCGACTTGTTGAGGTGAAGGGTGATTGGTACGGATCCCGCTACGCCTTGGCTCTTGCAACGAATGGTGGATACGATCTCCTGCCGATCAACGCGATCAACGCGGTGGATTATGTGCAACTGAGCACCGCCGATGTGCTCGGCAATGGCCAACTGCAAGTGGTCGTGCGTACCATGCACTACGTGGGACACACCGGGTGGGAACACGCCATACACGAGCGCGAGTGGGCCCTTCAGGTATGGGACCTGCAACAACACCAACGCTTGCTGCACCTCACTACCGGATACAGCATGGAGGAGTGGACGAACTTCTGGACACCCGACAGCACGGGCACGCTACCCTACGAACAGCGGACCCTGCTTTATTCGGAAGCGGATCTCATTTGTGAGACCTACGAGCCATCCTTCGGACCCGGTGCAATGACCTTGGTGCCTACGGACGATTGCCCTCTGCTCGATGACCAGGACGATATCCCCCGGACGCCTCGACCGATGGTCCGCTACGTTCTTGGTGATGGTGTTTGGGCAAGGCAGTGAACCT
>CAYQMC010000075.1:0-14340 GCA_964418285.1 uncultured Chryseobacterium sp. | reverse complement strand
TTGGGCGAGATGCAACTCTGCAACGGCAACTACGACGAGGCCGAACAAACCTGGAACAGGCTGCTGCAAAAAGAGAAGGACAAGAATTCCGTTACAACCCAACGTGCGCGCAATGCCATAGCGGGTTGCACCATCGCACGCGAAGCCATGGCCTCACCGCGCGACATTGTTCTTGAGCACCTGCCGCAACCCGTGAATACCTATGACAGTGAATTCGGCGCGCGTTCGGGTCCGGACTCTGCATTGTATTTCAGCAGCCTGCGGGGGGATTTGAACAAGGATGGTGAAGTGGTGGATACCGTGGCCTACAGGACCGTGCTATTGAGCAGTACCTCCAGCACCACGGGATGGACCACTCCGACAGTACTCCATGACGCGATCAACGGTCTTGGGGACAACGGCAATGCAGCGTGGACCTTGGATGGAAAGACCATGCTTTTCACGCGCTGCGAGAAGGGTGCGCCGTGCAGGATCTTCATTGCGCCGAACGATGGCGGTGCAGCAGCCACTCCCCTGCCTGGGCTTGGGGAGGATATCGTCTCCACCCAGGCAACAGTGGTGGATTGGGAAGGCCGTGAAATGCTTCTCTTCGTCAGCGATCGTCCAGGTGGGCAAGGCGGCATGGACATCTGGCAGGCACGCTTGGAAAATGGTACCGCCGTGGAAGTATACCCGGTAGGAGGAGCGGTGAACACACCGGGCAACGAACGCAGCCCATGGTACGATGCGGCCAGCGCCACACTGTGGTTCAGCTCGGACTTCCTCCCTGGCATGGGCGGTTACGACATCTTCACCAGCCGCTTCGAGAACGATGTGTTCCAGACTCCGGTACACGCCGGTGTGCCCTTGAACTCTCCCGCGAACGACCTCTACCCAACGTACTATCCTGCACGCAACGAAGGCTGGCTTACGAGCAACCGCATCGGGTCCTTTGCTGCGAAGGGCGAGACCTGCTGCAACGACATCTACCGTTTCCAACTACCGTTGGACGAGGTGCCCATCGTAGCGATGGAGGAGCCCACCACTGAGCCGGGAACGTCGGTGCAGGCCTCGATCCGACGGGTGGAGGAACTACGCCAACGACTGCCGTTGAAGCTCTACTTCCATAACGATGATCCCGAGCCACGTTCGTGGAGCACCACGACCGAACAGGATTATGGAACCGCTTACAGGCGGTATCGCGAACTGATACCGGAGTACGAGCGCGAAAGTGATGTGGAAGTCTTGCGCGATTTCTTCCGGAACGACGTGGATCGCGGCTATCTGGAGCTGGCGGAACTGGTGATAGCCCTGCGTGAAGTGCTGGATGCCGGAGTGCCGGTTGTGCTGGATGTGCGCGGCCATGCCAGCCCATTGGCGGCGAACAGCTACAACATCAACCTGAGCATGCGCCGGATAGAAAGCCTGCGCAACCACCTGCGCATGGCCAGCAGTGGTGCCCTCCGCCCCTACCTCGATGGCAGCGCGGAGAACAAGGCCACTTTGTCGATCAATGTGCTTCCGTTCGGCGAGGAGCAAGCAGCGGCCGGCATCAGCGATGATGTTCGTGACCTGAAGCGCAGTGTATACGCCGTTGAAGCGGCACGCGAGCGGCGCATCAGCGTAGAATCGGTGCGCATGATGATGCCCGAGATGGGACCCTCGGTGGAGTTCCAGCAGCAGAAGGTGGGGCGCTTGAAGCAGGACGAGGAACGTACGTTCACCTTCATGGTGCGCAACCAAGGCACGCGTGCCATGCGGCTATTGAGCAGCAAGGCGGACTGCGGTTGCACGGCGGCGGATGTTCCCGAAGGCGATATCGCACCCGGCCAAAGCGTAGCGGTGGTGGTCCATTTCAACGGTCGTGCGCCGGAAGGACCGCTGGAACGAACGGTGACCATACAGACCAACGGCACTCCGGAACGCATCGAACTGACCCTCGAAGGCGAGATCGTTCCGTGATCGGGACAGGATCGCTTAAGCTTGCAGCATGGAACTCCTGCTGCTCTCCAACTCCACGCTTCCCGGCGAACCCTTCTTCCAATGGCCACGCGCCTACGTTTCCAGCTTCCTCGAAGGGAAAAAGCGTATCGCCTTTGTCCCCTTCGCTGCGGTGGAAGAACAACAGGATGCCTACGTGGAGAAAGTGCGACCTGTGTTCGCAGAAATGGGCGTGGAAGTGGTGAGCCTGCACAGCGCCAAAGACCCGACCCAAGCGCTTGCCACTGTGGATGCCGTGGCCGTGGGTGGCGGTAACTCATTCCTCCTTGCACGTGCCCTATATCGCACCGGCCTCATGCGCGCAATTCCCGAACGCGTGAAGAAAGGTCTTCCCTACCTCGGCTGGAGCGCTGGCGCCAATGTGGCCTGCCCTTCCATCATGACCACCAACGACATGCCCATCGTAGAGTCGCCAAGCCTCCGCTCCATGCACTTGGTACCCTTCCAGATCAACCCGCATTTCACCGAGGACACCATACCAGGACACGGCGGCGAGAGCCGGGAACAACGTATCGCGGAGTTCCTGGCGGCGAACCCTGGCATGCCGGTAGTGGGGTTGCGCGAAGGCTCGTTGCTGCACGTGAAGGACAACCGGGTCGCACTCAGCGGCAAGCCGATGAAGCTCTTCCGCAGCGGGAAGGAGACACTTGTCGTGGACGCTGGTCGGGAGTTCCGATGCGACTTGGGCGACCTCTGAGCGCGGGGCAGCACCAGCTACCTTCGCAGTCGGAATGCGTGCACCATATCGCGCGAACCCATGATGGACCTGAAGGACTTCGACCCGCATACACTGCTGGACAAACTGGGCTTCAACGCGCTGTTGTTGCTGAAGATCATCATGATCCTGGCCAGTGCCTTCATCATGGAGCGCCTGCTGCTCGTGTTGATCCGTCGCGCATACAAGCCTGGTCAACAAAACGACCGGGAGGATGCCACGCGTTATCGCTTCCTGAAGAATGCGTTGCGCTTCATCGTCGGTACCGTTGCGCTCGGCCTGGTCATCTATGTGATCCCTTCGCTGAAACACTTCGCGGTAACACTGCTGGCCGGTGCCGGTATCCTGGTGGCCATCCTCGGCCTGGCCACCCAACGCGCCTTCAGCAATATCATCAGCGGCATATTCATCGTTTCCTTCAAGCCGTTCCGTGTGGGCGATATGGTGGAGATCAGCGCCGAGCACCGGGGCGTGGTCGAGGACATCACCTTACGGCATACGGTGATCCGCACCTGGGAGAACCGTCGCGTTATCATCCCCAACGCGGTGATCAGTGATGCAACGATCGTCAATAGCACCATCGAGGACGAGGCAACCTGTCAGTGGGTGGAGATCGGCATCAGCTACGAGAGCGACCTGGACAAGGCCATGGGCATCATGCAGCAGGAATCCGAGTTGCATCCCAACTGCATCGATCGCCGCACGCCCGAAGAGTTGGACGAGGGTTTTCCGAAAGTCTCCGTGCGCCTGGTGAGCATTGCCGATAGCAGCTTGATCCTCCGGGCCTATGTATGGGCATCGGACCCGGTATTGGCCCGGGTGATGCATTTCGAACTGAACCGCTCCATCAAACTTCGCTTCGACCGTGAGGGCATAGAGATCCCGTACCCGCATCGAACGATCACTTTCAAAGGAGCGAACGTACCAAAGGGGATCACGACCATTTCCACCGCACGTCCACCAGCCGCAGGCCATGAAGAAGGTGTCTAAACGGTCCGGCAAGATCGGCCTTCCACCGGGTTCCTTGGTCCACGTGGGTAAGGACAACGGAAGCAAGGCCAGCCTCCTGCTGTTCGAGTACGATGCGGCACGTGTGTCGGAGCGCGATTTCGCTTACATCGCAGAGGTAAGCAACGCACCGGAAGAGGGTTTTATACACTGGCTGAACGTGGACGGCCTGCATGATGACACCGTAATGCACGACGCTGCGCAGCATTTCGAACTGCATTCCTTATTGATGGAGGATATCCTCAATACGGACCACCGACCCAAGCTCGAGGAATATCAAGACAGCTTGTTCGTGGTTGCCAAGATGCTCAGGGCCGACCCGAAGAGTACCGAGCTCCACGTGGAACAGATCAGCTTCGTGCTACGCGAACGGGTGCTCATTTCCTTCCAAGAGCAACATGGCGATGTGCTTGAACCAGTGCGGGCGAGAATTCGCGAGGGTCTCGGACGGGTGCGCAAGAGCGGAACGGACTACCTGCTATACGCGTTGCTCGATGTGATCGTGGACAATTACTTCACGGTACTCGAGGAATTCGGCAACCGCATCGAGGACCTCGAATCCAAAGTGATCGCCCAGCTACGCAACAAAGACCTACGTGCCATCCAGCAACTCCGGGGCCAATTGATCGCCATAAGCCGACACGTAACGCCCATGCGCGAGCTGAGCGGCCGTCTCAATACGCTCGAAAGTCCGCTTATCGACAAGTCCACCCGGCGCTACCTGAACGACCTTCAGGACCACACGGTGTATATTTCGGAGACCATCGGCACCTACCGCGAACTGCTCACCAGCCTGGAGAACACCTACCACGCCGGTGTGAACCTGCGCATGGGCCAGGTTATGAAATTGCTCACGGTGATCAGCACCATCTTCATTCCCCTCACCTTCATCGTGGGTGTCTACGGAATGAATTTCCGGCACATGCCCGAGTTGGAATGGCGCTACGGTTACTTCGGGGTGATGGCTTTCATGGGGATCCTTTCATTGGTGATGTTGGTGTGGTTCAAGCGGAAGAAGTGGTTGTGAGTGGGCTGCCAGCGGCGGGCTTCATGCTGCTCGATGTTCCATGGCAGGCAGTGTGTTCCATCAGCACGGTCAGCATTCCATTCGAACCTTGAAATGCGCTTCCGAGGCAGTCGAGCATAAAGGTCTCTAAGAAGAGTCGAGCAGCTCGAATGCCAAAGCCCCTAGCCTTTAGTTGGATCAGCGCGGAAGAATTTCCGTTCCGGGTGTCCATCGATCCACCCACCCTCTACTTTTGCACCCACACAGTACGACCATGCCCAGGCCATCCCGCTCGCTGCTCCGGATGAACGGCCTTCCCCAAGGGACCGTCGGCTTCGCTGTGCATTCCTTCGCTTTCCGCTGACGTTGTTGCCGTGTAACCAGTGATGCCCATCCCCCACTGCATCCCTCCAAAGGCACGGCGCGATCGTCAAACCCAGAGCAACGGCCCGCGACCCGCTACCGTACATTTCGCCCATTCCCATAGCCCTGCTTCCGCTCGATGAAGACCCGTTACATCGACCTGATCGAACAGACCTTCGATTTTCCGAAGGACGAGTTCGCCATTGAAGGTGACAAGCTCCTGTGGAACAACCTGCCACTTACGGAGATCCTGGAGAAACACGGTTCGCCACTGCGGCTGACGTACCTGCCCAAGATCGGCGAGAAGATCGACACGGCGCGCACTTGCTTCGCCAATGCGATCAAGCACCACGGATACACCGGCAGCTACGAGTACTTCTACTGCACCAAGAGCAACCACTTCAGTTACGTGATCGATAAGGTGCTGGACAAGGGCGTGAACCTGGAGACCAGCAGCGCCTACGACCTGGAGATGATCGAGCTGCTGATCGAGCGGGGTCGCATCACCAAGGACGCCACGATCCTGTGCAACGGTTTCAAGGACGAGCGCTACATCAAGGGCATCGGCAAGCTGGCGAATCGTGGGTTCAACATCGTGCCCATCATCGACAACATGGCCGAGATCTATGCCTTGGACGAAGTGATCGAAGGCACCTGCGACATCGGAATACGCATCGCTGCGGAGGAAGCGCCCAAGTTCGAGTTCTACACCAGCCGCCTGGGGATCGGGTACAAGGACATCATCCCCTTCTACATGCGGAACATCAGCAAGCAGAAGAAATTCCGCTTGAAGCTGATGCACTTCTTCATCAACTCGGGCATCACCGACACGGCCTACTACTGGAACGAGTTGACCAAGTGCGTGAACGTGTATTGCGACCTGTGGAAGCTGTGCCGCAGCCTGGATACGCTGGACATTGGCGGCGGTCTGCCGATCAAGAACAGCCTCAACTTCAGCTTCGATCTGGACTACATGATCGGCGAAGTGGTGGGCCGCATCAAGGACATCTGCGAGGAGAATCGCGTGCAGGAGCCCAACATCTTCAGCGAGTTCGGAAGCTTCACCGTGAGCGATAGCGGTGCTACATTCTTCAGCATCGTACACCAGAAGAAGCAGAACGAAAAGGAGCGCTGGAACATGATCGACGGCAGCTTCATGACCACCCTGCCGGATACCTGGGCCATCAGCAAGCGATTCATCATGCTGCCCATCAACAACTGGGAGGATGAGTACGAACGCGTCTTCCTCGGTGGCATGACCTGCGACAGCGACGACTATTACAACAGCGAGCAGCACATCAACGCCATCTACCTGCCCCGCTATCGGGAGGACCGGAAGCAATACATCGGCTACTTCAACACCGGTGCCTATCAGGATACCCTGGGCGGTTTCGGCGGTATACAACATTGCCTGATCCCCAAACCGAAGCACGTACTTATCGACCGTGATGCGGACGGGAATCTCACCGACCGCGTTTTCGCCGAGCAGCAAAGTGCGGAGCGCATGCTGCAGCTGCTGGGCTACCTCCCGATGGAAGAGCCTGTGAAGAAGTAGTTTGCAAGTGGCCGGTTTGCAAGTGGCCGGTCAAGCTCACTTACCACTCGCCACTTGCATTTCACATCCCGCGTCTATATTTCGCCCCTGTAACCACTCGATCGTTCAAGCCCCCTTGGGGTACCGCACGCAATGAGCAACTCCCGTCCAGTATCAGCCTTCATCGAGAAGCACTACCTGCATTTCAACGCGGCCGCATTGGTGGATGCGGCCAAAGGCTACAAGGAACACCTCTCGAAAGGCCGTAAGATGATGATCACCCTGGCCGGTGCCATGAGCACGGCCGAAATGGGAAAGATCCTCGCTGAAATGATCCGGCAAGGCAAGGTGGATATCATCAGCTGCACCGGTGCCAACCTGGAGGAGGACGTGATGAACCTGGTGGCGCACGACCACTACGAGCGCATCCCTCACTACCGCGACCTCACACCTGCACAGGAACGCGACCTGCTGGACCGCGGGATGAACCGCGTGACCGATACCTGCATTCCCGAGCACGAAGCTTTCCGCCGCTTGGAGAAGCACGTGACCGATCTATGGACCGCGGACGACAAGAGCGGAAACCGGCGATTCCCGCACGAGTATTTCTACGCCATGATCAACAGCGGCGTATTGCAGCAGTACTACCAGATCGACCCGAAGGACAGTTGGATGGTGGCCGCGGCCGAGCGCAATTTGCCGATCATCTGCCCCGGATGGGAGGACAGCACACTGGGCAACATCTTCGCGGGCCACTGCATCGTTGGCGATTGCAAGCCAGGAATGATGAAGAGCGGTATCGAGTACATGATGTTCTTGGCAGAGTGGTACACAAACAACTGCGGTCCGGACGGCATCGGTTTCTTCCAGATCGGGGGCGGCATCGCCGGCGATTTCCCCATCTGTGTGGTGCCCATGCTACACCAGGACCTGCAGCGCGACGGCATCCCCTTCTGGAGCTATTTCTGCCAGATCAGCGACAGCACCACCAGCTACGGAAGCTACAGCGGCGCGGTACCCAATGAGAAGATCACATGGGGCAAGCTGGACATCGATACCCCGAAATTCATCATCGAAAGTGACGCAACGATCGTTGCTCCCCTCATATTTGCGTACGTCCTCGATATGTGATCCCAACCCAACACCTTCGCCGGGCTCCGGCGTTCATTGCATGCAGCGACTCATCCGCTCCTTCAACACCTTGACCGATGCGCTCAAGGAAACCCTCCAGGAACAGTATCCTGATGGGATCGACGCCACACACATCAAGAGCATCCCCACCGCCAAGGGGGAGATACTCCGTGTGATCGAGCTTAGCACGCCCGATGCCCTCTACTTGATCAAGATCAACAGCGAAAGCCGCGCGGAGATCGAGGAATTCCTGGACCAGGACGATAATGCCGGGGACGACGACGACATGGACGAAGGTGGCAGCGAGATCGAGACCGATGCAGGCGATGGTGCCGATGTGGAAGATGATGATGTTGATGATGAAGAGGAGGACGACGACGCAGAGGATGCCTCCGACGAGGACGACGACCTTTGACCGATCATGCCACGGCGGGCCATCAACCGATGTCTGCTGATATTCCCTGGCACGGCCTGCGATCCACCGATCGCGGGCCGTGCTACTTTGGTACCATATTCCTGAACCCATGGAAGGCCGTTTCCACCTCGCTTTCGCCACCACCGACCTCAAACGCATCAAGGCCTTCTACGGTAGCTTCCTCGGCTTGAAGGAAGGCCGTAGCGCAGCCACCTGGGTGGACTACGACTTCTTCGGGCACCAGCTCACCATACAGGAGGTGCCCATGATGATCAAGACCGCACGTGTGTACAACCCGCAGAGCAACGTGCCCGCCAACCACTGGGGTGTGGTTCTCAACATCGCCGACTGGCGCAGGCTGCGCGACAAGCTGAAGAAACTCGGCATCCCCTTCCACATCGAACCGAACACCGTGATGAAAGGCGAAGTGGGCGAACAGCGGAGCCTCTTCATCGAAGATCCCGATGGCAACGCGATCGAGTTCAAAGCGATGCTGGAGGATGGGAATTTGTTCCGGATAGGGATGAAAAGCATGTTGGATCCAGCTAGGATCATTCGCGAACTGGGGCTTCAGCCACATCCAGAAGGCGGACATTATCGGGAGATCTTCAGGAGCGGTTCACTGGTGACACCAAGCGATGACCGTGATCGTCGTAGTTCATTGACCGCGATCCACTTCCTGCTCCAGCAGGGGGAACATTCCCGTTGGCATCGGGTTCGTTCGGACGAGGTGTGGCACCATGCAGGCGGAGGCGCCATGGGGCTTTGGACCCTCTCCCCCGATCTCGACCGAATGGAATACCATGCGCTGGGGGCAATGGAACAAGGTGCTTCACCCATGCACGTGGTACCGGCCAATTGGTGGCAAGCCGCCCAGCCGGTGCGGGATCACAGCCTGTGCACCTGCTTGGTGGCACCGGGCTTCGACTTTACCGACTTCAGCTTCATGACCGAACCCACACAACAACAGGCCATTCGGGTTAAATGGCCAGAACTGGCCTTCCTGATCTGAATCGATGCAGGGAGTGTGAGTGGAGCAGATCGTCAGCGATAATCCCGCTGCGCCACCAGATCACCGGTCTCGCTGTACTGCTCGCCGTGGGTGAGCACGCCATTGCTGTAGCGTAACTGGCCCAGTGGCTTGTCGGCCTCGGTGCGGAATTCCCATACGCCTTGGCGGGTGCCGTTGCGAAAGGTGGCACGCGTGAGCAAGGCACCGGTATCCGTGTATTGCTTCCACAGGCCATCCTGCTTGCCATTGCGGTAGCTGCCCATCTCCTTCACCCGGCCGTTCTCGTGGTAGGTGATGAAGTGCGTGCGTGTGCCTTGGGTGTAGGCCGTGGACTTCAGGGTGCCGTTGGGCCAATGCTGCTGTCCCAGCAGCACCTGTGCTTGCACGGCCGAGGCCAGCAGCAGAGCGAGGGTAAGGATCAGGGTACGCATGATGATCGTGTCTTGTTCCGGACCTTGAACGCCCAAAGATAAGACAAGGTTCACCGGGGATTAACATTGGCATAACATTGAAAAGAAGGACCAGCGGGTGCTGGAACTACGTCCCCTTAAGAGCCCGTCATAGTCGACCCGATGGGTCGACCCGCCAACCGGCAGGCAGGCGCTCCAAGTTCCCTGTAGCGATCTCGGTAGTCCCCGACCAACGTCCCGTTCAGAATGACAGCCTGCCCTGCTGCTCCATAGCAAGACGCAATTGACCCACCTCCTTGCGCAGTTCCACAACGCTGCGGGCCAGTTCGTCGCGGCTCATGTTGGGCTCGGGTAGCTTATGGGCCGGCAGTCCGTGCAAACACACGCTAGACCATATCGATACTCAGCGTTCAGGTCGATCATCCTGGTCCAAGTGCTTGGAACGATCATGGACGGTTGTGTGGTAGTCCAAGATTCAATTCCTGATGCAGCGCACGCTCAACCCGAAGCCTGCATCTTCACTGCCACGCACTACGGACGTGCCGTTCGCCTCCACCCGTCTGGCCCATCCTACAAGGATCGATGTACCATTATCAAGGAACATGGAGGATGTCCACCAGTTGCCATCTGCTCCAGTGCCGGGAAAGACCCAACCCATTGAGGTCCATAAGAGCATGGCACCCGGAAGCGCGGTGAATCCACTTTCGTTCGTGGCTTCCACGTTGGGCGAATCCCAAAGCGGTGAAACGGCCATGAGCTTGCCCCCCACGTTCTCCACATCACCGCGGTACCCTTCCAATCCCAATTGTGCCGTGGGCATACCCAACATGGACTCCAGCATCCTCCACTCCAAGTCGTTAGGCACATGCCAACCTGAGGGGCATAATCCACGTGGATCGGTCACGGTATAGCAGCTATACAACTTGCCATAGATGGCACCATTGGCTGGATCTGCATCATGGTCGCTACAATAGTCGCCGGTCGAGGAGATGGGACCAATGGAAATGGGTATCGGTTCGCCGTTGGCATAGTTGATCGTCCTAAGGTTCTCCGCCATCCATTCCTGCCCGTTCCCGAAGATGATCGTGGGGTAATTGTTGCCATTGATGTCCGCTACACCCGGCCCGGGAACGGAGTACGCATAGGTCCCTGCTGGCAGCTGCTGGTCCAAGGTCGCTGTCGGGACCGCACCACCGATCGTCTGTAGGACCACATCCCTGTCGTTATTGAGGCCGACATACTTCACCAGGCCATCCATATTCACATCCTCGGATTGGTAAACGTTGCTCAATACGGTGGTAGGTATTACTCCTCCGATCGCTGCCAGGATCGCATCGCGATCATTTCCGTTCCCGACATACTTCACCTCGCCGTCCATGTTTGCGTCACCCGGCCAAAGGACCATGGTGCCGGCCACATTCTTGCGCGCACTCGTACCGAACACTGCAGTACCGGGAAGTGTCAGGTCCACCAGCGAGGGTGTGGCACTGAGCGCAACGGTGTTGGCAGTGATCACACCCAAGTGGTTGCGATGCCGCACCGCCACGTAATAGTCGCCCGCAGGCAGCCCGAAGGAGACCGGCATACTTCCGTTCGTGGCGACCACATCACCATCGCGTTGCACCAAGGCGCATCGGGATGAGACCACCCAGGACTGGTCCGTTGCATGCCGTAGTTCCACCAGCACCCAATCCACAATGGCGTTGTTGCCTGTAGTGGACAACACCGATGTGTTCGTGCTGGCGCCATCACCACCCAACATGGCGAAACCGAGCGCACTGTACGGCTCCAGCAGCGGCACGAGACCCTGGCTGCGCAGTGCATCGCTCATGAGCGTGGTACTAGGGTCGTACGGACCTCCCAGGAACACGCGCGGCGATACCATGATGCCCGACTGAGCGAGCAGACCTGTAAGGGTGAGTATGCAGGTGAAGGCTAGGACGTGCTTCATTCCGAAGTTGTTCCAACGTGTCGCCGCCGATTCAGTCCAAAAGACGCTACGCCAGTATATTGGTTGCCACCGGCCTTGACCGTTACCGGTCACCGCCCGATCAGAACGTCTGTTCGCCCTGCTGCTACATAGCCAGACTTAGCTGGCCCACCTTCTTGCGCATTGCACCGGGGTCGACCCCGGTGCGGATGACCAACGTGGGCGCGTTCTTCCGAATGCCCGATCAGAACGCCAGCCTCCCCTGCTGCTCCATGGCCAGGCGCAGCTGGCCCACCTCCTTGCGCAGTTCCACAACGCTGCGGGCCAGTTCGTCGCGGCTCATGTTGGGCTCGGGCAGTTCGGCGCTGATGAAGTGTACGAACTTCCAGATCTCCAGGATGCTGCCCACGGCCACCTCGTAAGGGCTGTAGAGCGGGTTGGTGCTGCAGAGCAGCAGGTTGCCCTTCTCCTTGAGCTGATTGTAGAGCACCTTGAAGACGATGCCTTCGTCCTTGGTGACCACGATGTAGGGCTGGCCATCACGGATGGTCTGCCAGTTCTGCACGTACTCGCCGGTGACCCAGGAGCCGTCGCTGACCGGGGGCATGCTGTCGCCGCTGATCTGGAAGGTGCGGTACTTCCGGTCCCGGCTCAGGAAGGGCATCTGGAAGGTGGGCAGGATGCTGATGTACTCCGGATCTGCGTAACCGGCGGCATAGCCGGCCTTGGCCTTCTCGGGCACCAGCTCCACGTTCTCACGATCCTCGCTGTTCACCGTGGTGGCCAGCACGCGCAGTCGACGGCCGCTGAGGTCCACATCGCCACCGCGTTCCAGGATGCCGAGTTGGCTTTCACCCAAGGCGGTCAGGTCGTCCTTCAGCAACCGATCGATGTTGATCTTGTAGTACTCGCTGATGCGGATGAGCAGATCGAAGGGCGGCTCGGCACTGCCGTTCTCGTAACCGCTGTAGCTGGAGCGCTTGATCTCGAGGCCTACGGCGACCTCCTCTTGCGAACGCCCGCGGCGCTGGCGGAGGAGCTTGATGTTGGGACCGAAGAGTGGGTTTGCCATGGTGGGAATGTATTATGTCCGTTGACTGCTGACAATTGCTTGACCCGGGAATGGGTCAGGGATCTTGTGGTTCGAAGCCGATGGGTTTACGGGTTTGTTCCGTTGGTGAGACCAACTCGGTGAGGTGGTCGAAGATGGCCTGGATCTCTTCGTCGTGGCCGGTGATGCGGCCCTCCAGCTGTTCCAACTTCTGGAGGATCTCGCGGTGCGAAAGGAGCACTTCGCGCATGCGGCTGAAGACCCGGATGATGTGAATGTTCACCAGGATGGCCTGCTCGCTGTTGAGGACGCTGGAGAGCATGGCCACGCCCTGTTCAGTGAAGGCCATAGGGAGGTATCTGGTGCCTCCCCAACTTGAGGTGCCAATTTGGCTCCTCAAGTCACCCTCCTTATTCAAGGGTGTTCCGACTTGCTTTAAGGTGCCAAATTGGCTCCTTATATTTTCATTCTCTTCTTCCGTGAGTTCGAACATGAAGTCTTCCGGGAACCGAACCATGTTGCGGCGCACCTGGCGCTTGAGGTGTTTGGTCTCCACGACGTATAGCTCGGCAAGGTCGCGGTCCAACATGACCCTTTGCCCACGGATGAGATGTATGCGGCCGGTGATGGCAGTATCGGGAGGTGCCACGACCGTGTAGTCGGCGGGTGGTTCCGCCACCACGATGTGCTCCAAGGGCAGGAGATCCGTGTGGGGGGACTTGCGGGGAAGTCCTCCCATGTCAGCGGCTTCGGCAGGATGAAGGTCGATTGCCAGGGTTCCCATCATTTCGATGATCAGTTATCCGACGAGCAAATGTAATGACTAATTTAATGGCCGCAATATGACAGATATATTGTCAATATGGAACTGTTGGCTGGACGGGATCTTCTGCCAGGGATGGGAGCGGCAGCCCGGCGAGGGCGGGGCCCTGCGGGCGTGTGGAGCGAGGAGGCACCGACGCCAGGAGGTGACCCCGGAGCCCCACGCCCGCAGGACCCGGCGAGCCGGCTACAGCGGACAGCCCGTTAAGGCGGCCCCAATCCACCAGTAACCATTCGCCATTCACCGCTGCCCACGGGAATGAAGAATGATGAATGATAAATGTAGAATGGAAAACGGCCAGCGCACGATCCTACACTTGGACCTCAACACCTTCTTCGTTTCCGTGGAACGCCTGCGCGAGCCCAAGCTGATCGGCAAACCGGTGCTGATCGGCGCCGACAGCGACCGCGGCGTGGTGGCAAGCTGCAGCTACGAGGCGCGGGCATTCGGGGTGCGCAGTGCCATGCCCATGAAGATGGCGAAGCAGCTGTGCCCCGAAGCGATCATCCTGCGGGGCGATAGTGGCGCGTACCTGGAGAAGAGCGATGAGGTCACCGATATCATCCGCGCCCATGTGCCGCTGTTCGAGAAGAGCAGCGTGGACGAGTTCTACGTGGACCTGAGCGGCACCGACCGCTTCCACGGCAGTCGCAAGCTGGCGGTGGAGCTGCGGCAGCGCATCATCAAGGAGAGCGGGCTGCCGAACAGTTTCGGGCTGAGCATCAACAAGACGGTGAGCAAGGTGGCCACCGGCGAGGCGAAGAACGGCGCGGGCGAATGGTACGTGGAGCGCGGCACGGAGAAACCCTTCCTGGCGCCCATGCCCATAGAACGCATCCCCGGCGTGGGCGAGAAGACCGCGCACCTGTTGCGCAGCATGGGCGTGGCGAAGATCCACACGCTACAAGAGCTGCAGGTGGACCTGATGCACCGGTTGTTGGGCGAGCACGGGCCTGTGCTGT
>CAYQMC010000074.1:0-14342 GCA_964418285.1 uncultured Chryseobacterium sp. | reverse complement strand
GGCCTGGATCCTGTTCCCGTACCTTTGGCGCGACTGAAAATGAAGCACTGGTGGTGGAAATTCCTGGCGATCGCGTTGCTGCTGGTCGCGTCCATCGCAGCGCTGCGGGTGCCTCTCTCCCCGGCTTTGGTACACGTGTCGCCAAGCCGCATCGCACCCGGTGAAGTGACCATAGATGTCACCGGTTACAACACCCGCTTTGCCGAAGGCATGTCGGCCTATCTGGTGAACGATGGCCAATATGTATGTCCGGTCCGGGTGGAGGTGGTCGACGCCACCCACGCCCGGGTCATTGCAGCGGTTCCAGCCGGGATGCGCGCTTCCATGACGGACCTCGTCTTGCAAGGCATGAAGTATCCGGGGGCTTTCTTCACCGAAGGCTTGGGCGATGGCATTGAAAGCGGAGCATGCGGACCGGGGTCCAACAAGTTCGACCTGAGCGGCCTGGCCTTCACCTTCCCCAACCGAAGCATCCTGTACGAGAGCATCCGCAACCTGCACTTCCACGTGCCCATGTGGTTCACCATGATCGCCTTGATGGGCATCTCCATGTGGAAGAGCATCAAGGTGCTGGGCAGTGGTTCGCTGGACCGTGACCGTGAGAGCGTGGCGGCCGTGCACGTGGGACTGTTGTTCTGTGCGCTGGGCCTCATCACCGGTGCCATCTGGGCGCGCGCCACTTGGGGCGCCTTCTGGACCAACGATGTGAAGCTGAACGGAGCCGCCGTTACCGCGCTGATCTACCTGGCCTATCTGGTGCTACGCGGTTCCATCCCCGATGCCCACAAACGCGCCAGGCTGGCGGCCATCTACAACATCTTCGCCTTCATGCTGCTGGTGATGTTCCTATTCGTGGTACCGCGCCTCAATGCCATCGACAGCCTGCATCCCGGCAACGGTGGCAACAGCGGCTTCGATGATCTTGACCTGGACAACCGCCTGCGCATGGTCTTCTACCCCGCCGTGGCCGGTTGGATCCTGCTGGGCACCTGGCTGTATAACCTGCGCCACCGCAGCCTACGCATCACCGAATACCTGGACCGATGAGAACCTTCCTCACCATCACCCTGTTCTTCCTCGGATTTGGCACCGTCCTGGCCCAGGGTGCACCCAGCTGGCTGGAGAACAGCCTCTATGGCAATGGCAAGATCAACACCGTGGTGGCCGTGGTGGCCGTGATCATCCTCGGCATCGGCTTGTGGCTTTGGGCGCAGGATAGGAGACTGAAGCGCATGGAGGAGAAGATGAAATGAAGGATACGCAGACCTGAAATTCCGCCGATACACCCGTACCGTCGACCCATTGGGGCGACTTTCGACACCCCAGGACATCCACTCTACCATGAAACGCTCACACATCATCGCCATCGTGATCATCGCAGTTGCCATTGCGGCTCTGGTGGGATCGCTCTACGACAGCAGCACATACGCCGATCTGGAAATGGCCATGGCCAACCCCGGCAAGGAGTACCACGTGGTGGGAGTGTTGGACCGCAGCGCCGAGATCATCTACGAACCCAGCCTGAACGCAAGCCTCACCACCTTCACCATGGTGGACCTCGCGGGCCGCAGCGCACGCGTGAACCTGAACATGGCCAAGCCCCAGGACCTGGAGCGAAGCGAACGCCTGGTACTCATCGGGAAGGCAGGCACCAACGGCGAGTTCCACGCCCGCGACATGCTGAAGAAGTGCCCCAGTAAATACAACGAGGAACACGCGATAGAAGGCTGATGGCGCACGCTTATGGGACCTCAGCCCCTGCACCTGTACCGTCGACCCATTGGGTCGACATGCCAGTATGAACCAAAGGGGTAGACGGTAACGCACACCATGCAAGGCATCCATTACATCGGCGAACACGCCTGGGCCGGCCAACTGGGCCACACCCTCACCATCATCTCCTTCGTGGGTGCCGTGCTGGCCGCGTTGGCCTACCTGATCGGCACCCAGCGGAACGACGACGGCTGGAAGTCCCTGGGGCGACTGGCATTCCGGGTACACAGCGTGGCAGTGCTGGGCATCGTGGTGGTGCTCTTCACCATGCTGTTCAAGCACTGGTTCGGGTACGACTACGTGTGGAAGCACAGCAACCTGCAGATGCCGATGAAGTACATCGCCAGCTGCTTCTGGGAAGGCCAGGAAGGCTCTTTCCTGCTGTGGACCTTCTGGCACATGGTGCTGGGCAACATCCTGATCTGGCGTGCCGGGAAATGGGAAGCCCCGGTCATGACCATTTTCGCCGCAGTACAGATCTTCCTGGCCATGATGCTGTTGGGCATCTACGTGGGCGATGTGCGCATCGGCAGCAGCCCTTTCCTCCTGATCCGCGAATTGCCGGAGAATCTCGGCTTGCCTTGGACACTGGCACCGGACTACCTCACCCGCATACCGCAATTCGCCGATGGCCGTGGCCTGAACCCCTTGCTGCAGAACTACTGGATGGTGATCCATCCACCCACGCTCTTCCTGGGTTTCGCGTCAACGCTGGTGCCGTTCGCTTATGCCATCGCGGGTTTGTGGACCGGCCAGCGCAAGGCTTGGATGACCCCTGCCCTTCCCTGGACCTTCTTCGGCGTGATGATCCTGGGGACAGGCATCCTGATGGGTGGCGCCTGGGCCTATGAGGCCTTGAGCTTTGGTGGCTTCTGGGCCTGGGACCCGGTGGAGAATGCATCGCTTGTGCCCTGGCTTACGCTCGTTGGAGCCGGCCACCTCATGCTGGTGAACAAGCGCAAGGAGACCTCCCTGTTCACCACCTACTTCCTTACGCTCGTCAGCTTCATCCTCGTCCTGTACTCCACCTTCCTAACGCGCAGTGGGGTCCTGGGCGATACCAGCGTGCACAGTTTCACCGGCGACGGTATGTTACCGGGCCTGCTGCTCTTCATGCTCTTCTTCATCGGTCTTGGTGTGATGATGCTCGTGTCCGACAAGGGCCAGCGCCGGTTCTATGCCCTGATCAGTTTGGTATTGCTGGCGATCGGCGTTCTGCTCGAGGTACAGGTGGGCGCCATCCTGCTCTTTGCTGCGCTGAGCATTGCCATGCTTGTGGTGGCCTACCGAAAGTCGTTCTCCTCGAACGATCCGGAGGAGGCGCTGTGGTCTCGTGAGTTCTGGATGTTCATCGCCAGTCTGGTGCTACTTCTCAGTGCTGCGCAGATCACCTTCAGCACCAGTGTGCCGGTATTCAACCTGTTGCTGGAACCCTTCGGGGAGTTCTTCGCCTCGCTGGGTGAACGCACGGGGAGCTCCTTCATCGCCGGCCTTGCCGATGCCCAACTGGCTCCTCCCGGCGACGCCATCGCGCACTACAACAAGTGGCAATTGCCTTTCGCCTTTATCGTGTCCATGCTGGTGGCCTTCACGCAGTACCTGCGTTGGAAGGACAGCGACATGAAGAAGTTCCGCCGCGATATGCTCCTTTCAGTGCTCATTGCCCTGGTGGTTACGGCCGTTGCCGCCTGGCTGCTGGGGTACGAACCAAGCCGGATGCAATACATCGCGCTGCTCTTTGCAACGGTCTTCGCAACGGCGGCCAATGCGATCTATATCCCCAAGATCCTCAAGGGACGCTTGAGGAATGCAGGTCCTTCAGTGGCGCACGTGGGTTTTGCGCTGGTCATGCTGGGCGCCTTGATCAGCACTGGCAACAAGGAGGAAGTGAGCCAGAACACCAAGGGCATGGACCTGCGCTACCTCAACGAAGGCTTCAGCAACAGTTCGGACATCCTGCTCTACCGCGGGGACACCGTGCGCATGGGCGAGTTCTACGTCCACTACCGTGCGAAGGAACAGGAAGGCATCAACCTGAACTACCGCATGGACTATTTCGCGGTGGAGCCGCGCGACTTCCGGACCGGCGACACCGTGCGTGTGGGCGACATGCTCTTCAGGGCCAAAACGGACCACCGCGCCACGGCCGTATTCCTGGTGGACCAGCCGGAAAATTGGGAGCCGATCGAGGAGTACACCAAGCGCGAGCTGTGGTATGCCGAGGAGTGGAGCCACACCCGTCCAGGCAAGTTCCTGTTCGAGCTGGCGCCCTTCGTACAGCTGAACGAGCGCATGGGCAATGTGGCCGAACCCAGTACCAAGCATTGGCTGCACCGCGACCTCTACACCCACATCCGCTATGGCGACCTGAGCACCGAAAGCGACTCCATAGCCGAGGGCTGGATGCCTGACCGCTTGTATGAAAAGACGATCGGCGACACCATCGTTACCCCGACCAGCATCGTTATCATCGATAGCGTGTATACCGTGCGCGACAGTGCCACCAAGGCCATGCTGGGCGAGCGCTACACCGTGTACGCCGCCAAGCTGCGCATCCGCGACCTGTACCGCGCCGATCGCTGGTTCGATGCACGCCCCTTGGTGATCTACGCCGATGGGGAAGCCGTTGCCGGCAAGGCCGCCGAGCTGGAAGCCCTGCGCATGCGCTACGGTCTCGCCACCGTGGTGGGCGACCTGAACGACCAACAGAGCTTGAAACTGGGAATCAACGTTGCCGAGGCGGAATTCGTGGTGATGCAGGCCCTGGTATTCCCCGGCATCAACATCCTGTGGCTTGGCTGCGTGTTGCTGGCGCTGGGCAGTGGGATGGCGGTGTGGCAGCGGGTGCGTAGTACCAAACCGTCCGAAGCATGACCCGCATCCTCATCATCGGCACAGGCCGCATGGCCTACCAACTGGGCCACGCAATTGCCCATTCCAAACTGGATCTGGTGGGTGTTGCCGGGCGCAATGTGGAGGAGCGGGAACGCCTCGCGCGCTTCCTGGACCGCAAGTCGATCGACCTCTCGAAACCCCTGCCCGCCGTGGACCTGATCCTGGTGGCCGTGAGCGATGATGCCATCGCTACCGTTGCCGGCGCCTTGCGCTCCACGGATGCAGTAGTCGCCCACACGGCTGGAGCCATGGGAATGGACGTGCTTGCTCCGCACGAACACCGGGGGGTGCTTTGGCCCATCCAGAGCCTGAGCCATGGTGCACCCATGGACCTGAGCGATGTGCCCATGGTACTGGATGCCAGTGATGAGCAAGCCCGGAAACTGCTGCATAGCGTTGCCAAAACACTTTCCGAAGTGGTGCTTGAATTGCCCTTGGAACAGCGCCAACGCGTGCACCTGGCGGCGGTATTGACCAGCAACATGGCCGTGTGGCTTGCACGCGAAGCGCAACGTTTGCTGCGCGAACAGAAACTCCCACCCAGCCTGCTCACGCCACTGTGGAAAGCAACCGCTGCCAAGGCCGCAGCCTTTGGTCCGGAGCAGGCATTGACCGGTCCGGCACGACGCGGGGATACACGAACGATACAGCACCACCTCGATCTGTTGACATCGGACCCCGACCTTCGCGCCGTGTACAGCCTGCTCAGCGAACAGATCCTGCGGGCCTACGGACACGGCAAGGCATGAGCGACAAGACCTACAAGGAGAAACTGGCCGATCTCCGGACGTTCATTTTCGATGTGGACGGCGTGTTCACCGACAACCGCGTGATCCTCCACCCCGGCCTGGATCCGGTGCGCACCTTCTACACCCGCGATGCCTACGCCGTGCAGCACGCCATCAAGGAAGGTCTACGGATCATCATCATCACCGGGGGAAAGTCGCAGGGTGTGAAGGACAGTTTTGGGCGACTCGGCGTGAACGAGGTGTACATGGCCACGGCCAACAAACTGGTCCTGTTCGAACGCTTGGTGGACGAAGGGCTGGACGCCGCGACCACAGCCTACATGGGCGACGACATCCCCGACCTCCGTGTGATGCAACGTGTGGCCTTCCCCTGCACACCCAGCGATGGTGCCGAGGAGATCAAGGCCATCAGTGCATACATCAGTCGCTATCCCGGTGGTGGTGGTTGTGTGCGCGACCTGTTGGAACAGAGCCTGAAGGTGCAAGGCAAGTGGATGACGGACGGGGCACATACCTGGTGAAAAAAGAAGTGGCGAGTGGCCGGTTTGCAAGATGGCAAGTGAGAAGAACCGTTACCTGATCCGATGAACGTCACCATTACGACCTTGCCCACTGGCCAACTTGCCACTCGCCACTATTAAAATGCTCTCCTTCCTCCGCCTCACCCGCCCGATAAACCTGCTTATCATCGCCTTGACGATGATGGCCATGCGCTATGGCGTTATCGCGGGGAATCTGGAGCGAGGTGTGCAGTCGCTGATACACGCCTTTGAAGGAAGCATAACCCGCGAGCAACTGGTGCTGCCCGATGGCTTCGGGCCGCAGATGCCACTGTTGCACTTCGTGCTGCTGGTGTTGAGCACCGTGTTCGTTGCAGCGGGCGGCAACGTCATCAACGACTACTTCGACACACGGATCGACCGGATCAACAAACCCGATGAAGTGATCGTGGGCCGCAGTGTGAAGCGGCGTGTGGCGATCACCGGGCACATCGTCCTGAGCGGCATCGGGCTGGTGCTGGGTGCCTTCGTGGCGTGGCGGTCAGGATTGCTCCAATGGGCCTTGATCCCAGCATTTGCCATCGGTGCGCTATGGACCTACAGCACCACCTTCAAGCGACGCTTGCTGATCGGCAACGGTCTGGTGGCCACGCTAACCGCGCTGGTGCCACTTACCGTGGGACTGTATGAGATCCCCTTGCTGGAGCGTGCTTTCCTGACCCCGCAAGTGGTAGGCCTGCCGGCTGGCGAGGCCTTGGAGATGGAACCCGCCTTCGACCAGCTCTGGGGCTGGATACTGGCCTACACAGCCTTCGCGTTCCTGAGCACCCTGGTGCGCGAACTGCAGAAGGACATGGCCGACGTGAAGGGGGACGAGGCCGACGGTTGCCGCACCGTACCCATAGTTTGGGGAATGGGCTGGGCGCGTGGCCTCAGCCTCCTATACATCGCCGTGCTGGCCCTGGGGGCGCTTGTCGTCCGTTCCACCTTGCTGCGCGATCCACTCTCCTTCTGGTACATCGGCATTGGCGTCATCGTGCCGCTCCTGCTGTCCGCCGGCTTCACATACAGTGCACGCCAACGCAGCGAACACGTGCGCGCCGGCATCCTCATGAAAGTGGCCATGGTGATGGCCGTTTGCTACGCCATGCTGTTGCGCTACACCCTTTGATCCGCATGACCGCTCCCCCCCTGTTCCCCTGGCGTTTCATCCTGGCCTCTGCCTCGCCGCGCCGCAGGCAGCTGTTGCAGGGGCTTGACCTCCCGGTGGAGATCACCCGGGTGGATGTGGACGAGACCCCGCCCCCGGGCATGCCTGCGGACCATGTGGCCGAGCACCTGGCACGGAAGAAAGCCGAAGCCTGGACCGGCGCACTGGAACCGGACCAGGTACTGTTGACCGCAGATACCACCGTGTTGCTGGACCAAGCGGATGGCGACCTGCCGCTCCTACTGAACAAGCCCGAGGACCCTGCCGATGCCCGCCGCATGCTGGCCTTGCTCGCGGGCCGAACGCACCGCGTGATCACCGGTGTGTGTTTGCGCACCGCCACCAGCACACATGCCTTCGCCGACGTTGCGCGTGTAAGCTTCGCAGCGCTCACCCCGGAGGAGATCGCCTACTATGTGGAGCGCCATGCACCATTGGACAAGGCTGGGGCGTATGGCGTGCAGGATTGGATCGGCTATGTGGGTGTGGAGCGCTTGGAGGGCAGCTTCTACACGGTGATGGGGTTGCCGATGCATCGCGTGTACCAGGCCTTGAAGGAACTCGCGACGCCCTAGGACCCGTAGCTTCGAGCCGCTGGAGAACATACCGCCCATGGACCGGATATTGAGCTTCCTCTTTCTCCTGATCGTACAGCAAGCTGCTTCCCAGGAGCAGGACCTCATTGTGGTCACCACCACACCAGAAGTGGGAAAGGTGTACTGGAGCGGCGGTGGCGAATGGCTGTTCAGCGCGCCGCTGCTTGATGTGGATGGCAGCGATCGTGGAGGCGTGGTGCGCTTCGCCCCGTTCTTCAATGGCCGTTCACTGCTGAACTACGATGTCAGCAGGCACGTAGGCTTCTTCCTTGGCTTGTCCGTAAGCAACCTGGGCTTCATCTACGATGCCCCTGATGGCAACCGCTACAAGTTCCGCACCTACAACCTTGGCCTACCGGTGGGCTTCAAGCTGGGCCGGATGAACGAGACCCTCTTCTATGCCGGTTACGAGCTGGAACTACCGTTCAACTACAAGGAGAAGCGCTTCACGAACGAGCGCAAGGAGGACAAGTTCAATGTGTGGTTCAGCGACCGCACCGAACCTTGGTTCCACAGCGTGTTCCTGGGCGTGCAGGGTCCGGGCAGGAGCACGCTTACGCTCCGGTACTACCTCACCAACTTCCACAACACGGAATACGTGCAACGGACCGACAACGTGGAGACCAGGCCCTATGGAGGACTGAACAGCAACCTCATCGTGCTTTCCTTGGGCTTCGGCTTGTTCGATGGCAGTCGGCGTACGCTGGAGCGAGGCGTGAAGCCTACGGATGTGGACGTGTAGAAGGCCGTGTGGCGGTATTCACCCCGAAAAATACCCGCCGAACACAGGAAACGGCGGGTGCGTGGAGCGCGGTACTTTTGTTGCTCACCAAGGGCCCAAGCACCATGAAACAGACCGCGATTTCCCTCCTGAGCATTCCAGCCTTCCTGTTCCCAAGCATGGACGGCCATGCACAAACCACCACCAAGGACGGAACATCATTGGTATGGGACCACGAGCTCGCCGTTGTGAAGGACTCCTTGAGCGCGAACGGAACGAAGTATCCTGCGCATACCATCACAGTGTTCGAGGCCGATGCCAATGCGGCCTTGGAGCTCTTGAAATTGGACTACACCCCCATCGCCACAAGCATCGGCGGAAAGCCTATGAAGGTGAGCGGCGCTCGTCTGACGCAGATCTCCGAAGCCCCGGTGACCGTTCTCATCGAAGCCAATACCCAGAAGAAGGCGGACCTGACCCGCTTGACCGTGGCGTTCATGAGCAACGACTCCACGCCCCTGGCCGACAATGGCGAGCAGGAGAGCTTGTTGCAGGGCCTTGCCGTGCGCCTGAACAAGGCTGTGGTACAGGGCCAGATAGATCGTTACCAGAAGGAACTGGACAAGACCACGGAGAAGCTGGGCAGTGCACAGGACGATGTGGCCAAGGCCCAAAAGAACCTTTCCAAGTCCAATGCGAACCTGGAGAGTGCAAAATCCAAACGGGCCAAGTTGGAGCGGGAATCCGCAAATCTGCAGGGTGACATCAGCGGCCTTGAACGGAAGTTCGCGCTGAGCAACGACCCGAAGGACCTTCAAAAACTGACCAAGGCGAGGGAGAAGCTGGCCAGGACCGAACGTTCACAAGCAAAGCTGATGCAGCAGGAGGCCAAGGCCCAGGGCAGCATCAACAAGCAACAGGATGCTGCTGACAAGTACGATAGCAAGGCCGGGGAGCGCTCGGAGAGCAAGGAGGAACTCCAACGCGTGATAGCCGAGCTGAAACGGAAACAGGACAGTATCCGCTAGGGGACTGTTCGCTCACCGGTTCCGGCGCCCATTGGCCCGGGCTTCGAACCATGAGCCGTCAGCGGAGCAGTACCACGTGGCCCTTGGCACGCTGCACTCTGCCACTGCGGTCGCGCAGTTCCACCATCCAGGCGTATACGCCATCGGGAACCGGGGCACCTCCGGCCGTGCCGTCCCAACCGGCGTCCAGGCTTTCCGCAACGAAGAGCTGTTGCCCCCAGCGATCGAACACCATCAGCTCGAACAGGTCCGTGGCACCAACCGTGGTGACCACACCAAACAGGTCGTTGATCCCATCGCCATTGGGGGTGAACGCGTTGGGGACCCACAGCACGAAGGCATCCTCCACGCATACCTCGGCCTGCGTGCTGTCGGCACAGCCGAAGTCATTGGCAACCCGCAGTTCCACGGTGTAGCAGCCTACAGCGTTGTACGTGTAAAGCGTAACAGGCGCAGTGCTGGAACCACCTTCCGCATCGCCGAAGGTCCACAGCCACGAGGTGGCATTGCTGGAGGCATCGCGGAAGGAGAACAGCGGTTCATCGATGGTGACCACGGAAGGCGATGAGAAGAACTGCGCCACGGGCGACTGCACAGCGGTCACGGCATCGGGGATGATGTGTGTACCGGTACAACCCGAAGCATCCGTCACGGTAAGGACCACATCGAACAGGCCACCAGCGGTGTAGCAGTGCTCCACAGCAAGAGCGTCCACGGCACCCGCTCCATCACCGAAGGTCCATTGGAGCTCCGCTCCTGGAGGGACATTGTCCGCGAGGAACGTGACACAGTGCGGGGTGCAGCCCTGCGGTTCGTCCACCGAGAAGATCGGGGCGATGGCCTCCACCACGGTGACCACCACGCTGACCGGCCCGCTGGAACAGCCGTTCGCATCGCTGGCAATAACGGTATATGTGCTTGTCGCCATGGGCGCCACTTCCGGTCCTTCGGGCGACCAGGTGAAGGCGTAGGGGCCTGTACCGCCTTGGGCATCGGCCACAAGGATGAGCCCCTCCCCTGTGCAGATGGACGCATCGTCCTGCGGAAGCACCACCACCGGGTCCGGCTCTCCCACCAAGGCCACGGGCTGTACCGTGCACCCGGCAGCATCCGAGATGGCTACCGTGTAGCTGCCCGGCGGGAGGTCGTTCGCCACATCCGAGTCGCCCCCTTCCGGCGCCCACAAGTAGGTGTAGGGAGCTGTCCCCCCGCTTACGCTGACCTGCACGCTACCGTCGGCAAGGCCCGCACACGACACCGGGTTAACTGTCGTGGTGGCCACCAGCGGGTCGGCATCATCCTCGAGCACCACGGTGCTCTGCGATCCGCACACATCGGTACCGGAGAGGGTGAGTGCATAGGATCCAGCAGGCAGGTCGGTGAGCAGCGCACCGCCCGAACCGCCCGGTGCCCAGGTGTACATCAGGCCCGGTGGTGCATCGGGCACCTGTACGCTGATGCTACCGTTCGCCTGCCCACAGGTGGGGTCCTCCACCACGAACTCCGGCTCAGCGATGAAGATGGTGCGTGTGGCGGTGGATGGCGCGTTGCAGGGACCCGTTGCGGTAAGTGTCACGGTGTAGCTGCCCCCTGCGCTGAAGGTGTGCGATACCCCTGCGCCACTCGCTGTGTTGGCCGCACCCGAGGCTGGGTCACCAAAGGTCCAGTTCAAGTTCGTGGGGCACAAGGCACTGGCATCCTGGAACTCCACGGTGGTTCCGTTGCACGCAAAGACGAAGCCCGCATCGTTCGCGGGTGCCTCACCGATGAGGATGTCGTCCACGGCCACACCATCGAAACCGTTGCAGATGGTACCGGCCCCGAAGATGAAGCGGAACTTCACTCGGGGTTCGCCCGCCAGATCGGAGAGGCAATGCGAGGCCGTGACCCATTCCGCGCTGCCCCCACCCCCTCCGCAGTTACCGACCGTGGCACCCACCCTGCCGGACCAACCGTGTTTGGGCTGCGCTTGATTCAAGCCGACCAGGTTCAGGGTATTGAACCAGTTCTCTGTAAGGCAATCGGGTGTATCGAAATAGCTCCCCAGGTTGGTCCAGGTGGTTCCCTCGTCCAGCGAATACTGGAAACCCAAGCCATCGTAGTTGCGTTCGGTCTCCCAGAACAGCTTGAAGGAGATCCATGGGTACTGGAGCGACGTGAGGTCGAAGCAGGGGCTTTCCAACCAGCTCTGTTGGCCATTGCTGTAGAAGGAGCCTACCAGTCCGCCAGCGCACCAGGAGCGTGTTCCTCCGCCTGCGCCGGTGATCATCGGCTTGTTCGGGGTACCCCAGGCCCAGTCCGAGGCGTTCCCACCCGCTGTCCATGCTGGTGCATTCTCGAAGCCCTCCGAATAGGGGAACACATCCACCACGGGGCCGCATTGGGCATGCAACTGGTGTAAGGGCAAGCACATGGCCGCTCCAGCGAGCAGACTACCGATGGTTATGGCCTTGAGCATGTCGGACCTTGTACTTCCGGTAGGGAACACTGGCAGCTTGGTGCTGTTCGCTGTTCCTTACGGGGTGCAAAGGTCGGGTACTCAAGTAGACCGAATGTCAAGGCAGGGTCGATCCTTCTGCACGCCTAACGCAGCAGGGTGAGCGATCCGGTGAACTCGTAGCGCTGGCCATCGGTACCCACGGCTTCCAGGATGTAGAAGTAGGTGCCTTCGCTGGCCACTTCGCCAGCACCTGTGCGCCCGTCCCAGACCTGTGCGGGGTTGATCAAGCGGGCCACTTCCTGTCCCCAGCGGTTGTACACCACGGCATCGAGACTGGCGAGTCCGGTTCCGATGACACCCCAGGTATCGTTCATGCCATCGCCATTGGGGCTGAATACGTTGGGGACGCTGATGGCGCTATCCTCGAATGGGCTATCCACCACGATGAGCAGGCTGTCCGTGGCCGTGCATCCATTGCTGGAAATGGTGAAGACCACCGGATAGATGCCGGGGTCCGTATAGGTGTGGGCCGGCGTGGCCTGCGTGCTGGTCGTACCATCGCCGAGATCCCAGAAGAACGAGCCGTTCGCCGGGGTGGAAGCATTTCCAAAAAGCACTTCCAGCGGCGGATCGCCCGCGAGCGGATCGGCGGAAATGTCCGCAATGACCGTGGTCTCGCTCACGACCAGTGTGTCCGCGTCGGTACCGCAGCCCGTGACCTGAACGATGTACGAGCCGCCCGCGACCACGGAGATGCTCGCTGTGGTGTCGCCCGTGTTCCACAGGAAGGAGGTGCCTCCGGAAGCCGTAAGCACGATCACCTCCCCGGTACACAGTGCCGTATCGCCAACGATGCTCGCCACCGAGGGCAGGCTTTCCACCAGGGCCACCGCCCCGGCGGTACACCCGTTGGCATCGGTCGCGGTAAGGGTGTACGTGCCTTCCGCAAGCCCGGTGGCCACGGCCTGGGTTCCGCCGGCGGGGCTCCACGCGTAGGTGTAACCCGACGTTCCGCCCGAAACCTCGACCGTTGCTGTTCCATCGGAACCTCCACAGGTTGTCGGCGTGATACCGGTGATGCTGGCTTGCAGTGCGCTGGCAGGCCCACTGATCACCACGCTGAGCGTTGCGTTGCAGCCATTGACATCCGTGGCCGTAACGGTGTAGCTGCCTGCCCCAAGTGCTGTTTGCGAAGCCCCGTTCAAATTCCCCGGAGCCCACGTGTAGGTATACGGAGCTTCACCACCGGTGGCCTCCACCGTGGCCGAGCCATCGCTGTCCCCGAAGCACAGGACAGCCACCTGATCCACCACTTCCACCGTGATCTCCGGACACACGGTACAAGGTGCCAGACCAGCTGCGGAAGGAAGGAGCAAGGTATTCCCTGCTGCATCCACGATCTGGATGGGGAAAGACGCGGGAGGTGGGATGTTGGCACCCGTGGCGAACGTCCCCCAGGTCGTTACATCCACGGCACAACCTGGCGGGAAGACACAACCGATGATGCAGGCCGAACAATCCTCCGTGGTGGTCTCTTGCTGCCAATCGTAAGGCCCCACACCGTTCGAAACGGTGAGCGAACCATCATCATTGATGCACACTTCGAGTGCCTGGCATGGACTTACGGCGATCACCACGGAATCCGTCCCGCAGGGGATGGTGTGGAACACGGTGTGCAGCCCCACACCTGCCAGGGCCGGATCGAAGCTGCCGACCGCGGGATCGGCAATGCCGGGACCACTCCAAGTGCCACCAGCGGTGGCAGGCTGCAAGGTCACCGGCGCATCGCTGAGGCACAGCGGATCCACAGCAGCCACCTCGGCTTCGCAGCACGGTTCCGGGCTCACGCTCACATCGTCCACATAGTAATAGGCATAGGGGTTGAAGGCCCCCTCGTTCACACAGGTATAGTCCGTGTTGTCGTCGTTGTTGAAGTTGCCGATCACCAGGTACTGTTCGCCCCCCGTCGCGGTGTAGTCCCATTGCAGGCGTTGCCAATCGTTGGTAACGATGAGGTCCGGGCCGGAATAAACGAGTTGGGGCGTGAAAGGCAGGTTGGATGCTCCGCCCACCGTGGCACAACTCACGTTCACCACCGTGTTCGAGAAATACACCCCGATGTTGTTGGAAGCGAACTTCACGTTGTCCGCCAAGCTCACGTAGAAGGTAACACAGTAGGTCTGGCCAGCCACGAGGGGTTCGGTAAGTGTGCCTTGCAGGTATTCGCGCCAGCCACTGCCGAAGAGCGACTGGCAGCCTACCAGTGCGAAGCCTTCATACACGATGACCCCCGCGTATCCATCACCTGTACGGGCTGTCTGGTTCCCCAGGATATTGGCCGGAACACCCACCCCGAAGGCTCCAAAAGGACTGCAACTGTTGTACAGGTCCGAGGTGGAACAGGTGTCACCCACCAGGTTCAGGTAGGGG
>CAYQMC010000073.1:0-14357 GCA_964418285.1 uncultured Chryseobacterium sp. | reverse complement strand
ATGGATCGTACGATATGACCCGTTCAAGCCGTCCTCGGCTTCCACACCGGTCACACGTCCGCCGGCATCCTTCAGCAACCTGCGTACCCGCATGTGGTTGAGCACGCAGGCCCCGTGGTCGACGGCAGTGCGGGCCAGGTCTACCGCCAGGCGCGCGTCGTCGAACTGGCCGTCGTGGTAGAGGATCCCGCCGCGCAGGTCCTGCTCCGCGATACCGGGGAGATGCGCCAGGGTCTCCCCTTTCGTCAAGGACCGTGTAGCACCCAGACCGAGCTTACCGGCCAGCAGGTCGTAGAGGCTCAGCCCGATGCGGTAATATGGCCTCTCCCACCAGCGGTAGCAGGGGATCACGAAGGCCTGGTCGTGACACACATGCGGTGCGTTACGCAACAGTCGGCCGCGTTCCCGCAGCGCTTCACGTACCAATGCGACCTGCCCTTGGGCCATGTAGCGCACGCCGCCGTGCACGAGCTTGGTGCTGCGGCTGCTGGTGCCCTTGGCGAAGTCGTGCGCTTCCAGCAGAAGGGTCCGGTAACCACGGGCGGCGGCATCAACGGCAACACCCAATCCACTGGCCCCGCCACCGACGACCAGGACGTCCCAAGGGTCGGCCGCTTCGGCAAGGTGGTGGAGCTGGGTGGCGCGTTGCACGGTGTGAAAGGTAGAGCGCTGCTGACAAGCAGAATGCACTTGCCTTTCTTTGCGCCATGCTCGCCGACCGCCTCCTAGATCACGTCCTCTCCTTCTCCTTGAAAGGCACCAAGCTCCCAAAAGGTATTGGTGTGCTCGACCCCTTCAACGGCCCGAATGCCGACGAGGTACGCCGCATTGTAACGCTCTTCCACCGGACGTACTACAGCGATGAAAGGCCGCGCACACTGATGCTCGGCATCAACCCCGGTCGCCTCGGTGCGGGCAGCACGGGCCTCTCCTTCACCGACACCAAGCGCTGCGAAAGCGACCTCGGCATCCCGGTGAACGGCCTGCGGACCCACGAACCCAGCAGCGACTTCTTCTACCGCATGATCCGCGCGGCGGGCGGTGCGGAGGACTTCTACAGCAAGGTGTACGTGCATGCGGTCTGCCCCTTGGGGTTCGTGAAGGAACAGGCGAAGGGCAGCGCCATCAACCTGAACTACTACGACGACAAGGCCCTGGAAAAAGCCGTGACGCCATTCGTGGAGGATTGGCTGCGCACCTTGGTGGGCTGCGGCATGCGCACGGACACGGTGCTTTGCATCGGCACGGGCAAGAACGCCGCCTACTTCAGCAAGCTGAACGAGCGGCTGGGACTGTTCGACAGGATCATCGCACTGGAGCACCCAAGGTATGTGATGCAATACAAGGCGCGAAGCTTGGACCTGTACATCGACAAGTACCTGTCGGCGTTGGAGGGCTGCACGTGATCCAACGTTCATCATGGAACGAACGAGAACGAGCCGATGATGGGTGTGCCGCTCCATGGGTATTGGAGCCCCACCGACTTACGGGCCCATGGTATGGCTCGATCGCTGCGGATACTTTTGGCAGCGCCATGTACCGTTCCTGCCGTCACCTCCTTCTGGTCATCGCGTTCCTATCACCGCTGGTGACCCCCGCCCAGTTTCGCGACCGGTTGTTCAGGCTGTTGAACGGAGACAGCACGAAAGGGCCGGACCATGACACGGCCTATGTGCGCAGCTACCGCGATGATCTGGTGATCAGCCCGGTGATGGTCCACCAGGGAAGCAGCCTTACCCTTGCACGGTCCACTGGAGAGGACCTGCGGTATGCGACGAACACACCCGTGCAATACGGCCTTGCACTGGATTACAAATGGTTGGGGATCGAATACACAGCCACCATTGCCGGGCTGGGGCAGCCTGATGGAGCCAAGGGTCCTACGGAGACGAGCGGGCTCGGTTTCGGGTACACGGGTCGCCGGTGGTGGTTCCGCAATTCGTTCCGCTGGAGCAAGGGCTATCATTTGGAAGACCCCGGTGCCGTGGATCCGGGATGGGTGCAGGGCTCGCCCCATCCGCACCGTGACGACATGGAGAGCCTCACCTACATGGCGAGCCTGAACCACGGCTTCAATGCCGAGCGCTACTCCCACACCGCCGCGTTGTGGCAGATGGAACGACAGCAACGCAGTGCAGGAAGCTGGACCGCAGGCGGGACGTTCTGGTATACCCGCAATGCTGCTGATGGTGCGCTGGCGCCACCCAATACGGGCATCACCTTCAATGCACCCACCAGTGTTGGTGCTGTGAGGCGGATGATATGGTGCGTGACCGGTGGGTACACCCACACGTTCGCCTTCTGGAAACATGGGTTCCTGAACATGATGCTGGTGCCCGGCCTTGGCGCACAGCAGCAGCGCCTGTTCGATGTGGACGATGGGACCGTTGCAACGGGCTGGGACGTGGCGACCACGCTCGAGTTCCGCATGGGGGCCGGCTATGTGGGCGACCGGTGGTATGCAGCGCTCAGTGTGTTCAGTTACCAGAGCGCCGGCAGCGTGGAGCAGGAGGTGATCTTGAACAACGGTTTCACTTCGGCCAGGTTCGCTGCAGGCTACCGCATCAAGGGTATGAGGCCGCTGTTACCCGCGCTTTCCTTGTGAACAAGGGCCTGCAAGAGCAAGTCCGCAGTGCGCAGGTTGGTCGCCAGAGGCACATCATGCAGCTCACATACGCGCACCAAAGCGTTCACATCCGCATGGTGCGGCTGGGCCCACATGGGATCCCTGAAAAAGAACAACACATCCACAAGACCACGCGCGACCAGCGCCCCGATCTCCTGATCACCTCCCCTGGGACCCGAGCACACCACCCGAGCCACCATGAGCCCGAGCTCCGATTCGACCCTTGAGGCCGTTGTGGCCGTGGCCAGCAGGTGCCGGCCCGCGAAGAACTCACGGTACCGTGCCATGAAGTCCATGAGCTCCGCTTTACGACCATCATGGGCCACTACAGCGCAATAACTTCTGTGATATGACCCCGCCACCCGCTGCGAAGCAATGCGGGATAGTCCCGCATAGAGAATTGAAGCGCGGGCCGGATCCTCGGCCGCCCATGATCGTAGAACCTCAGTATCGCACCTGCGCAAGTTTGAAACGGCGATCGATCCCACATCCGCTCCTGCCGGATCACCGGTAAGGAACCCGATCTCCCCAAAGACCGAAGGAGCCTGAACACGCACACGCTCACCCTCGGCCAGTACCACCTCCACGGCGCCCTCGCGCAATATCCACAGGTTCCGGGGCGGTGCTCCCCGTTCCATCAACACGGTGCCTTCAGGTATGGCAACGTCCTCACCAGGCAGCTTGTCGATAAAACCCTGTGGGAATGCCCTGGCCAACAGGCCGTCAGGATCCATGCCATGAACTGCGGTCCTTCTCATTGGTAACGCTGTTGTTCCATCGTGGCCACAGCTACAGGCCGCGCGTGCGCATTCGCAGCACCACCCCCCAAATGGTAGGGACATGAGGCAACGGGCTTAGGTGGCGCATGCCCGGCGCCGGGCGATGGTTGCAGGAAGTAGTTCGTATGCCCGCATATGGCCCCGTCGAACGAGCGGTGGAAGAGCGGTGAAAGGGAGCCGGACACCGGCGGCACCAACCACGTCCAATCGCCGGTCACCGTCCTGTCCTTCTTTTCCTCGGCCTTGCAGAAGGCACCGAAGGATGAACCCAGCGCGTGATGGTCGCCAATGCGCACACCTGCTGCATCGAAGCTGTGCAACACCGCACGGTTCAACTCCACCATCGCCCGGTCGCGCCACAAGCTTCGCTCATCGGATCGGTCCCAGCCGAAACCGTCCGCGATGGCGGGCAGCATATTGTACCGGTCGGCATCGGCCAGGTTGCGTGCACCGATCTCCGTGCCCATGTAGAAGCCGTTGAACGGGGCGCAGGGGTACACCACACCACCGATCACCAGGGCCATGTCCGCCAGGAAGGGCACAGCATACCAACGCAGGCCAAGGTCGGCGAAGAACGGTGCCTCCGGATGCGAAAGCTTCACCTCGTTGAGCAGTTCCGGCCGCAGTCGAAAAATGTCGTGGGGCGGCATTTCCCGCCCATCGATCCAGATACACCAGGGCAGCGGGGTGAAAGGGCCACGATGACCAGGAGACCAGCCCTTGTCGAGGCAATGCGAGGTGAACGCCTCGCTGTGCGGATCGCCGATGAGGCCTCCATCCGGGGCCTTGAACCCTGCATAGCGCACCAACTGGTGGTTGCCCATCCTTACGCGGTCCGGAACGCTGTCCCCAGGAACGTTGGTGCGCGGTGCGAACACGGTGATGGCACTGCGGATGCGCCCCCGGTTGTAGGCATATTCCACATGGCGTTCCAGGTGGTCCACCACGCCGGCATGATCGGTCACATGGCGCGCATCGAAGACCTCCAGGGTGCGCCACAGGTGCCGTGCGATGCACCGGTTGCTGTGGTACCAGGCCAGGCGCGCACCGAACGTGAGTTCAGCGGGGGTATGCACATAGGAGCCCGTGGCGGCGATCTCCGCTCGCACCGCCGCTGCGCGTTCCGTGAACCAATGCTCATCGGCGCCCGGAAGCTCGTGTTCCACCATGGTCCGGAGGAATGCCCGGGCCTGTTCAATGAGCGATCCACTTCCGCTTTCCATTCCGTTGTTATCAGGTGGGCCAAGTTCCGCGATGGATGGTATGTGCAGCAGGGTGCATCAGGGAGCTGCATCGGAACACGGACGAAATATGCTCTATAGGCTCCAACCGCAGAGCTGTGCTGCTCATGCGAATGACGAAACGTCATTTTCCGGGGACAAAATGCGCCCGGCCCGAGCTTGTGCCACCCATGCACCAGGAGGCACACGCTCATTGGCTTCCTGTCTTCGATCCGGGACAATGCACGGACACCCGCGTTCCACCGCCATCGACCTGCTGCACCTCGACACGGGCTTCGAGCAAGGCCGCCATGTCCGCAATGATCATGTAGCCCAAACCGCTGCGCAGTTCGATCTCACGCCCACCGCCCCGGAGCAGGATGTCGATGCGTTCCAAGGCGGCAGCGCTCATGCCCGGCCCGTTGTCCTCCACTTCGAGCACAAAACCATGGTCGGTCTCGCGGGCTGCGATGCACACCGTGCACCCTGGAGCATGGCGTATGGCATTGGCCAGCAGGTTCTGCAGCACGATCCCCAGCAGTTGCGGATCGGTGCGCACCACCAGTTCCTCGGGTACGTGATCCCGCACCTGCACCCCCTGCTGCCGTGCCGCTTCATGCGCCCGTTGAACCACTTCCTCCACATGCCCGTGGAGGGCAACATGCTGACGCTGCACACGCACGTTGCCGCCCTGGCGCTTGATCCACTCCAGTAGTTCGCTGGCGTCACCGTGCAGCCGATCGGTCGCCTCGGCCATGTCCGCGAACGCGGACCGGAGCTCCTCCTCGGGCCATTGCTGCAACGTTGTTGCCCCCTGGCGACCGAGCCTTGCCACGGCTTTCAGCGGAGCCACGATATCGTGGGAGAGGATGCGCACCAATTGTTCCCGTGCCATGCCTTCCCTGCGCAGCTGCTCGTTGCTGCGACTGAGGTCGGCGGTGCGTTGCGCGATGCGTGCCTCCAGCTCATGATTTGCTTGAAGGATGCGCCGCTGCCGGGCCCAGGTGATCCATGCACCGAACAGGATGAGCATCAACGCGGTGCCCAGCAGGACCCACCAGCGCAGGTACCACGGCGGGAGTACCACGAATTTCAACACACCATGGACACTTCCATCGGGCAGCAGCACTTCCATTGCGTGCTCCCCTGCGGGCAATCGTTCCAACACGATGCGCCCATTGGGAACGATGGGTTGTAAGGCACCGTTCCCGGAAAGCCGGTAACGCCAGATCCGGTTTCGCGGGGCGCCCCAGTACACGCTGTTCTTCGAAGGCTCGCTTCCTACTCTTCGGAGTGAAGTAGTACTTCACGCGCAGCCTGGCGATGGGATCGAAGGTGGGTTCGATGCCACTGGTGGACTCCCGGTTCGTCTGTAGGGTGAAGATGGCTTCAGCACGCCAGTTGTAGCTGAACTTACGTCCTACACCGAGTCGCCATCGCGTGCGGTTCGCGAACCGTTCGTTGAGGTCGCGGTCCAGCACGATGAAGGCTTCCGCATCCAGCAAGCCGTACCACATGGTGTCCATATTGTAGCTGCGCACATCCAGCGGAACCACCACTTCCGCCCGTATGCGGCTACGCTGTGAGCGCTGCACTCCGCTCTCGTCGCGACTCCCCTGGTTGCGGTACTCCTGCCGCAGGTTCAAACGCGTTTGGATCCGATCGAACGGTGTGAAGGTGTACTTGACCCCGAGCTGGCCGCGCCATTCCCAAGTGGTGCGATCATCATCCTGCCGGGTCCACGAGAGCGGGGTTCCCACCATGAACGACCAATGCGCGGTGGGGCTTACCTCCAGGGAAGGCGAGGCACTGTAGCTCACCCAGCGCTCACCTTCGCCCAGCAGCTGCTGATGGCTGAACTCGCACTCGGCCATCCACATCGCGGCGAAGCTGTGTCCTACGATCCCGTCCACCCACAGCTGGGTGTTGTTCCGCTGGGCGAAGCAGCTTGCCGTAAGCGTCAAGAGCAATGCACAGCCCGCTGCCCTTGGCGCAGTGCTCATTCTCCCTTGGTCGGACCCACCACGAGGCCATCCTTCTTCATCCGCTCATACACGGCTTGCATGATGTCATGCACAGCACCATCCAGGGTCTCCGGGTTCAAGGTGTTGGTGGTGCTGGTCCAAATGAGGCCCTCGCGCTTGGTGCTGTAGAGGTTGGTCTCCACGTGGTACTCCAAATCGGTACGCACATAGCCCGGGGTGCTATAGTACCCGTAGCTGTAACCATACATGCCCCAAGCCGAGCGGTAGTAGGCCGGATAGACCGTGCCCGGCACGATCGTCTGTTCCCGCGTACGGTCCACCAAGCGCATGACCAGCACCCCATCGATGCCATCCTTGCGCATCTTCTCGTTCATGCCTGTATCGTTGATGGCCTCGGGGTCGGGGCCCAGGTAGCTGTAGCTGACCTTGCCATGGCCGTTCATCATGGACTCCATCCGGTCCTCGGCGATCCGCCGCGTAGCCTCGTCCTTGAGCAGGGCGATCACCAACACTTTGTTGTAGGCTCCTTCCTCGACCGTCACCGAAGGCTCGCGCCAGCTTTGTACCACCTTGGTGGAAGAGGAACAGGAAAGAAGAAAAAGGAGCGGGAGAAGGAATGCCTTGTTCATGGTGTGGGTGGTGCCGTTCTCAGGAACCCGAAGGTAGGGTGAAGCTCAGCCCACCGGTGAAGCCGAACTGTAGAATGGTGCTGTAGCTGCCCACACTGACGCCGGATCCTCCTGTGCCGAAGGACAAGCCTGCGCCAATGCCTTGCACCGGCGAGAAGAACTGGGCACCCAGCTTCAATCCCACGCTTTCCGTGGCTTTGATGAATAAGCCCAGTTTTCCACCCACGGTGAAACGGCTGGCGTCCGCCTCACCGGTGAGGAAGCCCACACCCAGGTTGAGGCCGCCAAAGCCACTGACCTGATCGCTGAGCGGCGCATAACGCAGGCCGCCAAGCATGATGTAATTCACATTAACCTCGTACGGGCCGAAGGCGAACGGAAACGCTTCGATGCCACCGGTCGTGGGTTGGACCTGGTAGAGCAGTTCGATGCCCATTTCATCCGATGGCATGAACTCGAGACTGCCGCCGAAATGGGCACCATCATCCAGCACACCGCGGCCATTGTAAGTGCCGCTGATCTCGAAGCGCTCTTGGAAGGTGTAGCCGCCGAAGCCATTGATGCGGAGGCCCTGGGCTTGGGCCATTGCGCCCATGGACAAGCAGAGGAGAAGGAGGAGTGAACGGGTATTCATGATCGCAATGCTAAGAATGGTTCAAAAGAAAACACCGGCGGTGATCTCCAGGTAGTTGGCGTACAGCCTGCTTTTGCTGTTCTCGTCCACCAAACGTTTGGCACCCTTGTCCAGCACGTTGCTGAACGCATTGTTGAAGGTAATGCCACCGAACAGGGCTACACCGTTCATCTCGCACTCGGCTATGGCCCCCACCACCATGCCGAAGCGCAGCAGTGCGATGTCGTCGATCACGTTGTCCTGGTCGCTCACAGTGGTGGTGGTACCCGCCACCGTGGTGCTTGTGGTATACTCCGAACGAGCGCGCAGGTTGAATCCCATACTTACACCCAACTGGCCGGAGAAGGTGAGCGGTTTGTCGCTTACAGCGCGCAACTTCAAGGTGACAGGGATCTCCAGGTAATTGAGCTTCAGGTCCTGCTCGCTGCGCACACTGGTCGTGATGCCTTCCTGTTCCTGGCTGAAATCGGCGGAGAAGGCTCCACCGATGTGGTTGAGCAGGAGCCCACTGCTGAAGTAGTAGGTACCGCGTTCATCGATGGGAAATTCGGTGAGCAGGCCGAAGGTGTACCCCAGCCCGGAGCCGTCGCCATCCAATTCCTTGCTATCGCTGCGCATCCAATGGAAGTTGGGGGCCAGCTTGATGCCCAGCCGGAACGAGGAATCTTGCGCATACCCCAGTACAGGGGCAAGCAGCAGGGTCATTGCCAACAGTTTCTTCATCTGCATAAGGGAACGATTCGTTCGGTTTTCGCTACGGGTGCTACAGGACGCTCGATCGGGACGCGAAATTGCTTTATGCTTCCGGTGTGCATGGTAGTTGATCGACGACAGGACAGGGGACAGGCCTCAACGACCGCGCCCCATGGGTCTGGCACCGCCACCTGCTGGCCGCTGCATGGGTTGCCGCATGCCCCCCCCACCCATGGAAGGCCGCTGTTGGAAACTGTTCGTACGCTGCTGGCCCCGTGCGCGATCCTGCTGGATGCGCTGAGGCGAAGTTGGTGCTGGTCGTGTGGTGGGCTTGGAAGGGGCTGCGGGGAGCTTATCCCACCCACCAGCATTGCGCTGCTGGGTGGTTCTTCCATCGCTGCGGAACACATTCCCCTTCGGATCGGTGAAGACGTCCTGCTTCGGTTGCCGTCCGCGGTCCATGGTGGCCGGCCTCGAGCTTGCTTTACCGCGGTCCGGTTTGCCACTGGGCTTCACGCCGGGCCGATCCCCGTAAATGCCCCCGCCCGGCCTGTTGACGTTGATGTTGGTGCTGTTGTCGATGTTGATGGTGTTGCCGCTACCTCGAACTCCTCCAGCAGGCCGAGGCCGATAGCCCGGTCGGTTGCCGTAGTACCCGTACGGTGGCCGGTAGTGGTACGGCGGGCGATATACCGGCGGCCCCCACCAGCCTCCGCAGTGGTAGCAGTTGCCCCAACCTCCGTAGGTGCCGAAATGGAACCAACCCACACTGAAGGAGAGTCCCATGCTCCAGCCGGACCAAGGGTCGTAATGCATGTTGAAACCCCATGTCACCGGTCGCGGACGGTAATAGATCGGCGGCGGCGGCGGATAGTAGAACCCGGTGCCATAGACCACAACACCACTTGACACGTAGCAGCCTGTGTAGCCGGGGGTGTAGCCCACGTAGACCACATCGGGCGTGTGGTCGTACACCTCGACATACTTCACGTTGTAGACCGGGCTCGATGGCTCGATGTCCTTGACCGCTTCGGGGGCCGCGGTGCTCACATCCCACGGGCCGTTCGGTGAAGCACTATCGTACCACACCCCATTGTCGCACACGCTGTACCGCTCGCCCACTTTCAGGACCGTGGTGCTGGCATTGATCGCATAGCTCATGTTGGTGCCGTCCACCTTGCGCCATTCCGGCTTGCCCTCGTAGCTCACCTCAAGGGTCACTTTGTGGCGGTCCACGGTGGCGGTCTGGGGCACTTGCGCATCGCGGGTGGCCTCGGTGGCGGCCCGGGTACCAGGCACACTGGAGAGCACACCGTCCTCGGCGATCCCTTCCGGGATCATCGCGAAATCGCCAGGCAACTCCGCACCCTTCACGAAGCGCCAAGGCCCATTCGCCAAGCTCTTGGAGGCGAACCAACGACCGCTAAGAAGTACGTAGAATTCCTGGGTGCCGGTGTCCATGAAGAGCTGGTTCTCCGTGTTGGTCGCGCTCAAAAGCGCGGTGCCCTTCACCGGCTTCAAGTCCGCGGCACCGGTGGTCTGGATCAGCTCTGCCGGCTTCGTGCGCACGATCACTTCGGTGCCTTCAGGCGTGGGATCAGGCAGACCTCCTTCGGAGGTCATGGCGCTGTCCACCTTGGAACCCGCCTGCCGCAGGTCGATCGGAGCACTACCATCAGCCTTGTACGGGCCTTTGGCCTCCTTCGCGCTGAACCAAAGCGGGCTCAGGTAGAGGTAATGCGTACCTCCCTTGGCCTTCACCAGCACCAACGGGCTGTTCACAACGCGCTCATAGGGGCTGCCCTCCATGGCCTCATAGATGGGGTCTCCATCGATGAAGACGAGCTGAGCTGCATGGTCCCTGTAGAGGATCTCCGGAGGATCGGAGTTGTACTGCCCTCCGGTGGGTGCTTCCTGCTCCAATGCCGCCACCAGCAGATCGATCGACACTGGATGCGCCCGTTTGGGAAGCTCGCGCGTAAGCAGCGCCTTCAGCTCAGAGATGCGCGTGGTATCGGAGGTCGTTGGGAAGCGCGCATCGGTGACATCGAAACGGACCAGCTCGCCCATCCGGGTCGTGCGGTCCACCTCCAGGAACCCTTCGGCCCAGAACGCCCCGAACACCGGGTCTTTATCGGTGCTTTGCTGCACCGATACCGCTGACCTGGCCGTGAAACGCCCTTCCTTGTACGATTCGGGCTGGGGACGGTACACCGTGATGAGTGCGCCATCGGTTTCGATCACGACCGGCCAGTTGCTCTGGCCAAAACTGGACAAGGCCAGCGCCACGATGGACAGGAAGAGAAGGGTAGAACGGAGCATTTACCGGGGATATGGAGGTAGCGAATTAAGCCACAAAGGTACGGATGGGTTGGGATCGCCAGCGTAGCCGATCAGCGACATGCCTTGCCCCTCTTCATCAACAGGCTTCCGCTGAAGAACGGACGATGATCAGGGGTGTCGGTAAGCAAGAAAGCCCCGCACTCCATCGGTGCGGGGGCTTTTGCTCTTGGTGTGAGCACCAAAGGCGCTTACACCGGTTTGCGGAACAGGTAGCGGGTGATGAAGATACCCGTCCCCCCCTTGCCTTCACTGGCACTGTTCACGCCGGTGACCATCGTATGCAGTTCCCAGCCTTCGTTCACGTATTGGTTGATGGTTTCCACGATGACACGGTCGTTGTTGGCGACGTTCTTGAAGTTGATGCCCACCATGCTGTAGAAGTTCAGCAGATCCTTACCCACCTCTTGATCACCTTGATCGCTGATGATGACACGTGAGCGGCCGAGGCCACCAGGTACAACGCTCTCGATGGTCGAGAACTGCCGGTAGGTATAGGCCGTGGTCTGAGGCATGGGACGGAAACTGTAGCCCAGGAAAAGGGTGAGCGCGAAGGAGGCGCCAAGCAGAAGGGAACGGATCTCGACTTTCATGGTGTTTTGTGGGTTTACTTTGTGCATCGCACGCTGGCACAGGTGTTGCAGAGCGACGAAGCACATTCAATGCCAAAACTATGCTAAGGAAGCTTCTCCCCCTAGTGTTGGTCCTGCTGGCCAACATCGCACTGGCACAGACCCAGCTGCGCATCTCCAATATCTCCATCGCTGAGAAGGAGGGCACTCGCCAAGGCACCGATGTGAGCGCCAGCTTGCGCGGGGCGGAGGGCAAACGACCGATACAGCTGTACGCGGACCAGGAGTACGAACTCAGCGGCAGTTTCAAGGTGGTATCGCACAACGTACGTCGCCAGAGCGCCAAGCAGGGTGCGGTCTACCTGACCATGAAGATGGTCTTGAAGGTGAACGGAAAGAGCAACAAGCGTGTGGTACAAAAGACCTTTTACGCCGACCAGGACCGAACGGCGCAGTTCGAAGAGAGCTTCCTGGTGAAGCGTGGCATAGACGTCCGCAAGATCACCGTGAAGTTCGACGGACGCATCGAGTGATCGTCCGAAGTGGTCGCTCCGACGCGCCCCGCTGGCCATGGCGGTCAGCGGGGCGCGTTTTTTTTGGGCACGGAGGAACGGACATCCATGATCGCTATCTTGGCCGACATGGAGATCACACGCCTTTTCGACGTACCCGAGTACCAACTCGCACACTTCCCCAAGGACATCGCCATCTCCAGTAAGGTGGACGGCCAGTGGAAGGGACACAGCACCCGCGAACTGATCGATACCGCCGAACGCGTGGCACTTGGCCTCATGAAGTTGGGTGTGGGGCCGGGCGACAAGGTGGCCATTGCCAGCGGCAACCGCAGCGAATGGTGCCTGGTGGACCAGGCGATCCTACGCATCGGCGCGATCGGCGTGCCCATCTACCCCACCAGCAGCCCGGACGACTATGCATACGTGCTGCACCACTCCGAGAGCAAGGTCATCTTCAGCGCCAACGGGGAGATCCATGCGAAGGCTGCTGCGGCTCAAGCCAGCTGCCCAGAACTGGCGCACCTCTTCACATTCGACACGGTCGAAGGTGCGCGGCATTGGAGCGAAGTACCAGGCCTGGCCGACGAAGCCGACCGCCCCACCCTGCAGCGCTATAAGGATGCCGTGAAGGGCGATGACCTCGCCACGATCATCTACACCAGCGGAACCACAGGCCGGCCCAAGGGTGTGATGCTCACACACAACAACATCCTGAGCAATGTCCTGGCCAGTGCCACGCGCTTCCCGGTGGACTACACGGCCCGGTGCATCAGCTTCCTTCCCATGTCGCACATCTACGAGCGCATGCTGATGTACCTGTATATGTACAAGGGCGTCAGCATACACTTCCAGGAATCGTTGGACGATCTGGGGGACCGCATCCGCGAGGTGGCACCTGACGTCTTCACGGCGGTACCACGCTTGCTGGAGAAGATCTATGACAAGATCGTGGCCAAGGGTGATGACCTTAGCGGTGTGAAGCGCAGCCTGTTCTTCTGGGCCTTGGAACTGGGCCACCGCTATGAGGTCCATGGCCGCAGCCCATGGTACAACCTGCAGCTGGCCATTGCGCGCAAGCTCATCTTCAGCAAATGGCAGGAGGCCCTGGGCGGCAAGTGCCGGGTCGTGGCCAGCGGAAGTGCCGCGCTGCAACCGCGTCTGGCCCGGGTGTTCAACGCGGCGGGCATACCGGTGATGGAGGGTTATGGGCTCACGGAATCCTCACCGGTCATCACCGTGAGCGAACTGGCCAACGATGGTCTCCGCTTCGGTACCGTGGGTCGTCCCATACCGGGCGTACAGGTCAGGATCGCCGAGGATGGCGAGATCCTGGCCAAAGGGCCCAACATCATGGTGGGCTATTACAAGGACGAGGAGAACACCCGAGCCACCTTGGATCCCGACGGCTGGCTGCACACCGGGGACATCGGCGAACTGAGCGCGGATGGTTTCCTCCGCATCACCGACCGCAAGAAGGAGATCTTCAAGACCAGCGGTGGCAAATACGTGGCACCCCAGGTGATGGAGAACAAGCTGAAAGCATCGCGCTTTATCGAGCAGCTTATCGTGATCGGTGAGAACCGGAAGTTCCCGGCGGCCCTCATCGTGCCCGAGTTCAACTTCCTGAAGGAATGGTGCGAGCGCAAAGGCATCCCCTTCGAGAGCCGCGAGCAGGTCGTGCAGGACCAGCGTGTGATGGACCGCATCTTCAAGGAAGTGGAGGCTGCGAACGAAGGCTTGGGCAAGTGGGAACAGATCAAGAAGATCGCCTTGCTCACCAAGGAGTTCGCCATCGATACAGGCGAGTTGACGCCCACGCTGAAACTGCGTAGGAAGCCGATCCTGGAGAAACACGCTGCTGCTGTGGAAGGGCTGTACGCAGAAGCCTGATCGGCGCCTCGCATTACCTTCACGCTCCCTTAACGTGAAGGAATCATGCGAACTCTGGTCTTCTGCCTTTCGGCGATATCGTTCCTACTGACCGCTTGCTCCAAGGAACCGGGCGAAGGCGGTCGTGCCGAGATCCGGGGCCGCGTCCTGGAGCAGCGTTACAGCAACAACACCCAGCAACCCCAGGGTGACCCCTATGGCAAGGCCGAACAGCGGGTGTACATCATCTACGGCGATGGCACCTACCACGACGATGACGTGCGCACCAATGCCGACGGTACCTTCCGCTTCCCTTGGTTGCGCAAGGGTGATTACACCGTCTACACCATATCGGAGTGTAGCGACTTCAATGGATGCACCACATCGGTAAGCGCCAGAGCCACCATCGACGGGCGCAAGGACGTGGTGGAGTTGGGTGACCTGACCATCCAGAACTGGTGATGGGAATGGTTCGTTCCGCCTGGCTCGTGGCAC
>CAYQMC010000072.1:6978-14362 GCA_964418285.1 uncultured Chryseobacterium sp. | reverse complement strand
GCCACCCCGATCGGCCGTATACCCTGAAGTACATCGAATACCTCACTGCCGGCACGTTCATCGAACAGCATGGTGACCGCACTGTGAAGGACGACAAGGCCATGGTGGGCGGATTTGGATCACTTGATGGCCGCACGGTGATGTTCATCGGTCAGCAGAAAGGCATCACCACCAAACTGAGGCAGTATCGAAACTTCGGCATGGCCAATCCGGAAGGCTACCGCAAAGCTTTGAGGCTGATGAAGTCGGCCGAGAAGTTCGGTAAGCCGGTGGTGACATTGATCGATACACCGGGTGCTTTTCCTGGATTGGAGGCGGAGGAGCGCGGACAGGGCGAGGCAATAGCACGCAACCTATTGGAAATGGCCCAGCTTCGCGTGCCGGTGATCTGTGTGGTCATCGGTGAGGGTGCCAGTGGCGGGGCCTTGGGTATCGGCATCGGCGACAAGGTGTTGATGATGGAGAATACGTGGTACAGCGTGATCTCTCCCGAGTCCTGCTCCAGCATCCTATGGCGTAGCTGGGACTACAAGGAACAGGCGGCCAAGGCACTGAAGCTTACTGCGGAGGACATGTTCGCCAACAAGCTGATCGATGGCATCATCAAGGAACCCCTCGGTGGCGCGCACAGCGATCCTGACGAGGCCTGCCGCTTGGTGAAGGCCGAAGTTGTGAAGCAGCTGAACCGCTTGGTGAAGGTGGATCCAGACAAGCTTGTGGAGCGTCGTATCCGAAAATTCTGCGACATGGGAGTCGTGATGAAAGCGGCAAAGGTCAAGGCGTAACCGCACCACTTCAACGACCCCTACCTGTTCAGGAGCGGAAGGATGCCACCCACAGGGTGGGGGAATGCCTGCAACATGGTGGATCCACCGGTAAGTGGGTCCACCGCGATCAGGTCGTTGCCTACTCCAGCATGCAGGATACCACTGGCCGTATCATAGGCCAAGCTGCTGGCGTTGATGCCTTGGGCCAGGATCGTGATGGTGTTGGAACTGTTCGAGTAGCGCACCAGGCCATCGGGCAAAGCGATGATGGACGTGCCGTTGTCCAAGTGGGCCACAGCTTGGATCGGGCCGTTGTTGAAGAGGTAGAGGTCGCTTCCTCCGCCTTGGACCACATTGCGTTGCTGTACAACGCCAACGGTGCCACGGTTACCGAAGATCGATACCTGCTGGTCACCGGTGGCCACCAGGTCGATGGGCTCGAGGTCCATGGGGAATTGGCCCAGTAGATCCCCACTGGGCATGGCATGGGTGATGATCTGCCAATTGCCCAGCACCCTATGCCGCGCGGCACTGGTCAAGGTATTTCCGACGACGGCCGTGTGTTCGCTTTGGTAGTCCACAGGGCTTTGTGCCGTGAAGGCTTGAACGCCACCACCGTTGAGACCGCGGATGAAGCCATCGTTGGTGGCGTAGTAGAAGAGCTTGTCGCTCCGGTCCACCCTGATGCCGGAGAAGAAGGCCGCTGTGCTGCCTGCGGGGCTTTGGTTGGCGATGTTGACCGACGCGCTACCGCTTGCCTGTGGTATCCCTTGCAGACCTTGGGTGGTGGTCCCAGCCAGGTAGAGCCGATCAGCGTCGATGGCGGAGCCACCGATCTCCGATAGGTCAAGATACTGTGAGAGGGCTCCGGTGCTATCGATCCGCCATACTGGAACGGGAGCGGGATGTCCAGCGGGAGGAACTATGTACAATGCACGCAGTCGGAGCGGTGCTGCCTGTATGTTGATCGTGCGGAATGCCCTTCGCACGTTTGTACCATCGCTGGCTGTAACGGAGAGCGTATAGCTGCCGGTATTCAACCGTTCGCTTAGCACGGGCAGTTCCCTTACCAATGTCGAGGAAGGGGCATCCACCGATACCGATACGGAGGGTACGGCAGGTATGCCGGCGGCATCGTTGAGTGCGATGGTGACCCGTTCCACCTGCCGTTCGTCACTTACCTGCACTTGCACCAAGAGCGTCTCCGGCGCTTGTAAGGTGAAGCCACTGCCTGGTTGCAGGATCTCAACCTTGGGTGCATCCTCGTCGCGGTCCTTGCGGCAAGCGGCCCCAAGAAAAAGGAAGATGAGCAGAACAGTGGACCACGGTCGGGGCAGCATAGTGCCAAGGTACGGAGACCCAGCAGCTTGGGTCGGGGTGGAAGAATTATGAACAAGACGATCGTGGATGGTGGTCTGATGGCTTGTGGACGATCGCCCTGTCCGCCCCCCGGTCCTGCGACTACTTTTGTGCTTCGCCCGTTCCGTCGGAGGCTTGGTGCAAGCCCTAGAAAAGCCTTCGGAGGGATCCACGATACGTCCTCTCGAGAACCATGTCCGAACACACTTCATTCCGTACACCTGATCGTCCGCGTAGCGGAACAGCTCGACGTCCTGCTGCGACCCTCTTGGAGACCGCCTTGGAAGCGGGCAAGTTGCCACCCCAAGCACCCGAGTTGGAGCAGGCGGTGTTGGGTGCGTTGATGCTGGAGCGGAACGCGGTGAACGAGGCAATCGACATACTACAACCCGAGAGCTTCTACGTGGACGCCCACCAGCGCATCTTCTCGTCCATCAAAGAGTTGTTCGGCGCCGACCAGCCCATCGACATCCTCACCGTTACTGAGGCGTTGAAGAAGAAAGGTGAACTCGATGTGGTGGGCGGTCCCTTCTACATCAGCCAGCTCACGAACAAAGTGGCCAGTAGCGCGAATGTGCAGTACCATGCGCGCATCATCAGCCAGAAGCACATCCTGCGCGAACTCATCCGCATCAGTGCGGATACCATGCGCGATGCATACGAGGACAGTGCCGACGTGTTCGACCTGTTGGACAAGACCGAGAACGGCTTGTACAAGATAACGAGCGGCAATCTCAAGCGGAACTACGAGCCGATGAGCGAGCTGATCAAGGACGCCATCGAGCAGATCGAGAATGCCAAGAACAAGACCGGCGGGGTAAGCGGTGTGCCCACCGGGTTCGTGCAGTTGGACAAGCTTACCGCTGGCTGGCAGCGCAGCGATATGATCATCGTGGCTGCACGCCCGGCCATGGGTAAGACGGCTTTCGTGTTGAGCATGGCACGGAACATCGCGGTGGAGCAGAAGCGTGCCGTGGCAGTTTTCAGCCTTGAAATGAGCAGCACCCAGCTGGTAACGCGTTTGATCGCCAGTGAGGCCGGGATCAGCTCGGAGAAGTTGCGAAAAGGAGATCTTACCGATTCCGAGTTCACGGTCCTGCACCAGCATATTTCCAAGCTGGACCAGGCTCCGCTCTTCATCGATGACACCCCAGCGTTGAACATCTTCGAATTCCGTGCGAAAGCGCGTCGCTTGAAGAGCCAGCACAATGTGGACCTCATCATCATCGACTACCTGCAGCTGATGTCGGCCGGGGGTGATAGCAAGGGGGGGAACCGCGAACAAGAGATCAGCAGTATTTCGCGTTCCATCAAGAGCATCGCAAAGGAGCTGGATATCCCCATCATCGCATTGAGCCAGTTGAGCAGGGCCGTGGAAACGCGTGGCGGTGACAAGCGCCCCATGCTGAGCGACCTCCGCGAATCGGGTGCGATCGAGCAGGACGCCGACATTGTTTGTTTCCTGTACCGCCCGGAGTACTACAAGATATTCGAGGATGAGAACGGCAGCACCATGGGCGTGGGCGAGGTGATCGTGGCCAAGCACAGGAATGGAGCCATCGATACCGTGCGCTTGCGATTCGTGGCCGAATTGGCCAAATTCACGGACCTGGAGACCCTCTCTGGTGGGTTTGGTGAAGGTGGCATGGGATCGGATGAACAAGGTGGGAATCCATTCCGCACCATTACCCGGCCCAGCCGCATGAACGATGATGATAAATTCGAGGACGATGCCGACCCATTTTGATCGGCCACGTGCTGTACTGATCGCCATGCTGGTCTTGTTGGGCATGCAAGTGCATGCCACCAAGTTGCTGATCCCGATGGACGGCAGCCAACGCGACCACCTGAAGGCCTATGGCATCGCATACTGGGGCTTGCAGCGCGATGTGCCCATCGATTGGCTATTGAACTACCGCGGCGGCAGTTTCCTCCTGGAACACCTGCAGACTTTGGAGCAGGAGTGCTTGGTGCGGGGTGTGACCTTCCAGATCATTGCCGATGCGCAAGCATCCGCGATCCTTTCGGAGATCGCCGATCCAGAGATCAATATGGAAGTAGTGCGCTTGGAGAAGGCTCCGAAGATCGCCGTGTACGCACCGGAATCCTTCCAGCCTTGGGACGATGCGGTGGCCCTGGTGATGGAGTACGCCGAGATCCCCTACGACCGTATCTACGACCCACAGATCATTGCCGGGGTGCTACCGACCTACGACTGGCTGCACCTGCACCACGAGGATTTCACGGGCCAATATGGCAAGTTCTACCGGGCCTATCGCAATGCACCGTGGTATCAAGCCATGGTGCGTGAGTCCGAGGAGATGGCCCGGGGTTTGGGTTTTGCCAAAGTGAGCCAAATGAAGCTCGGGGTCGCTACGCGCATCCGTGAGTATGTGGCCGGGGGCGGGTATCTTTTCACCATGTGCTCCGGAACCGATTCCTACGACATTTCCCTGGCAGCGGAAGGCGTGGATATCTGCACAGCGGAGTTCGATGGTGACCCGATCGACCCGCAGGCCCAGCAGCGATTGGATTTCGACCGGTCCTTCGCCTTCAAGGATTTCAAGTTGGTGACCGACCCGATGATCTATGAGTTCTCGGACATCGACGCCACGGACATCCACGGGCGGATCGGCCAGCCGCGCGACTTCTTCACCCTGTTCGACTTCAGCGCCAAGTGGGATATCGTACCCACCATGTTGTGCCAAAGCCACGAGCAAGTGGTGCGTGGTTTCATGGGTCAGACTACGGCCTTCCGGAAGGACCTGGTGAAGCCGGGTGTCACGGTGATGGGGGAGAACAAAGCGCATGGCACCGTGAAGTACATCCACGGCGAGTATGCCTTGGGACAGTGGACCTTCTACGGCGGGCACGACCCCGAAGACTACCAGCACATGGTGGGCGATCCACCCACCGACCTGAGCCTGCATCCGAACTCGGCGGGCTACCGTTTGATCCTCAACAATATACTTTTTCCTGCGGCACGCAAGAAGAAGCAAAAGACCTGATCGCCGCATGGCACGCGTTGCATGACGCACGTGATTAGCTTTGTCGCTCAAGCAATCGCAATGGACCTTAGCAAGATCATCTCCGTGGCCGGCAAACCGGGCCTCTACCGCATCGTGGCACAAGGGCGCCAGGCGCTCATCGTCGAATCCCTGATCGATGGCAAGCGCACGCCCATCCCGAGCAGCGTGAAGGTGAGTTCCCTGGAGGAGATCAGCATGTTCACCACCGGTGATGATGTGCCCTTGGGCAAGGTGCTGGAAAGCCTCTACAAGGTGGAGAAAGGGAAGGATAGCCTGGATCCGAAGGAGGATGCGGACAAGCTCTTCGCCAAGTTGGGCGAGGCCTTGCCCGAGCATGACCGCGAGCGCATCTACCCCAGCGATGTGCGCAAGCTCTTCACGTGGTATGCCTTGTTGCTGAAGGCCGGTGAATTCGAGGCGAAGGATGCCAGGGAGGAGGCACCTGCCGAGGAGGAGAAGGCAGCAAAGGCCACCAAGAAGGCACCTGCGAAGAAAGCCGGGACGAAAGCCAAGGCGGTGAAGACCGCAGCGCCCAAGCCGGCAGGAAGCAACAAGCCCAAGGCAGCCACCATGCGCAAATCAGCGCAACGCGGCGCTTGAGTGCTGCTTTTTCCCGAACCGCGCGGGTGTTCCATCCGTTCAAGTTCCAAAGCTTTGCATCTCGAATGGCGCGCACGGTACCCGTGCTGCTCTTACATTCGAGCATTCTTGCGCACGATCCATGCATCCATACCGCTTCCTCCCCATCCGCATCCTTGCCTTCGCAGCCCTGCTGGGCATAGTCGCCCTCTTTGTGGCTTGGAACGAGGGTAGCGTTCCGCACGCACACGCCGCCTATCACAGTCAGGAGGAGCTCGATACCTTCAGAGGTAGCGGTCTGCCACTGGTGAACGGGGAGAACAACTTCTTCAAAGGCAGTGGTAACTGTTACGGCTGCCATGGTCCCGATGAGTTCAACAACTATGCTGGGATCGATGAACAAGGGAACGATGTGAACGTATCGGACGACTGGCGCAGCAGCATGATGGCCAACAGTGCCCGTGACCCCTTTTGGAAGGCCAAAGTGAGCCATGAAGTGAGCGTCAATCCAGCCCTTCAGGAGGCCGTGGAGGACAAATGCACCAGCTGTCACGCCCCCATGGGCCGCTATGACAAGTTCTTGTCCGGCGAAGGTGCTTTCAGCATGGCTGAACTGGCCATGGACCCCATTGCACAGGACGGTGTGTCCTGCCTGGCCTGCCACATGCAGAGCGCCGATAGCATCGGCTTCCTGTTCTCGGGAGAGCTGAAGTTCGATACCAACAACGTGATCTATGGCCCCTACGGCAATGTGTTCGGCTCCCCGATGACATCCTTCGTCGGTTTCGAGCCGCTTTTCGGGGCACACATCAACGATGCCGGGCTATGCGCTGGCTGCCACACCTTGATCACGGAAACGGTCGATCTGGAAGGCAATGTCACCGGGGATGAATTCGTGGAACAGGCCACCTATCACGAGTGGTTGAACTCCGATTTCAACACCAACACCAATCCCGAAGGTGGCGTAACCTGCCAGGGCTGCCATGTGCCGCGCATCGATGATGCGGTGGTGATCTCCGCAAACTACCTCTTCCTGGAAGGCCGCAGCCCGTATGGCCTGCACCACTTGGCCGGAGCCAACAGCTACATGCTGGAATTGCTGCGCGACAACTCCGCCCAGCTTGGACTTACGGCCAGTGCCGCACAATTCGACAGTACCATTGCCCGGACCCAGCGCCTGATCACTCAGAATACCCTGTTGCTGGAGACCGACGTGGTTGCCCGTGACCTGGATACCGCCTTTGTGCAGGTGAAGCTCACCAACTTGGGCGGACACAAGTTCCCAAGCGGTTATCCAGCCCGCCGTGCATTCGTGGAGTTGGTCGTGCTTGACGCGAATGATGATACGCTCTTCCGCAGTGGTGGGTGGGACGAGGATTACGAAGTGATCGGCCACGATCCATCCTGGGAGGAGCACTATGATGTGATCCGCAGTGAGGACCAGGCCCAGATCTATGAGATGGTGATGGGCGACGTGAACGGAGACCGAACCACTGTATTGACCCGTGCCAAGACACATCTGAAGGACAACCGCTTGACGCCGCTCGGGTACACCACCACGCACCCCTCATACGATACCACACTGATCGCCGGCGTGCCGCCAACGGATCTGGACTTCAACCGCTACGACAACGGCATCGAGGGTAGCGG
>CAYQMC010000072.1:5905-6968 GCA_964418285.1 uncultured Chryseobacterium sp. | reverse complement strand
TGCCCATGAATGGGCATTCGGGATTGATCCGCGTGGTGAGCAAGGTGTGGTACCAGAGCGCTCCCCCCCGCTACATGGAGGAGATGTTCACCTTCGATACACCCGACATCTCCACGTTCCGCACGATGTACCAGACGAGCGAGCCTGAACCTGTTCTGGTGAAGGAGACCCAGGTCACGGACCTTTCGGTTGCGGTCGACGAGTTGCGCGAGTTGGGTGTGCGCATCTTCCCGAACCCGGTGCGCGATGGCCTGCTGAATGTCGATGGGATCAGCGAACGCGTCGAGGGCATCGCCGTGTACGATTTGCATGGCGCGCTGGTAGCCGGCACGGATGCCATACAGGGGCGCAGCTGGCAGGTACGGCTGCCCAACACAGCGGCCACGTACGTGGTTGTGGTGCGCACCGCCACTCGCCGGTATGTGGAACGGGTGGTGGCCTATTAGTGTCGGCCGTTCTGAGTGATGCCGACCGGAGCCGGGTAACGGGACCGAGCAGGTCCATGTCCAGCATCCCGGGTCCTGGTGCCACGGTGTCGATCCTCGCTGGGATTACCTTTGGATCCATGAGGTATCGCTCCTTCTTCGTCGCGCTCACCGTTTTCCTTGGCCTGGGTGTCAAGGCCCAGCATCCCGTGGTGCAATCCATCGTGGATGCCATCCGCATCGACTCCATGATGCTATGGGTCGATGAGCTTTCCGGTGAGGTACCCATCGATGTGGGCAATGGCCCCGAGCTGATCGTGAGCCGGCACAAGTTCAATGAGGGCAATGCCCTTGCACAGCAATACCTCACCGGGAAGCTGGAACAGTTCGGTTATGAGCCGGTGATCCAGACCTTCAGCAGCACGGGGGATAACATCCTGGCCACCAAGGTGGGCACCCTGTATCCCGACCAGGTCGTGATCCTATGTGCGCATTACGACGCCATGCCTGCGGGCAACCTTGCAGCCCCAGCGGCCGATGACGACGGAAGTGGCTGTGCGGCGGTGCTGGAGGCGGCCCGGCTGCTGCGGGATACCGAGTTCGCCTATACCATCGTGTTCGCTTTGTGGGACGAGGAG
>CAYQMC010000072.1:0-5895 GCA_964418285.1 uncultured Chryseobacterium sp. | reverse complement strand
GGGGGCCAAGTTCTACGCGGGTGCAATGGCGGCCAACGATGCAGCGATCCGCGGTGTGATCAATATGGATGCCATCGCATATGACGGCAATGCCGATACCAAGGCACGGATCCACACGCGCCCCATCGCCAACTCCATCGAACTGGCCGATTCGGTATTCGCCATGCGCGAGCACTACAACATCGACCTGGACCTGATCCTGACCAACCCGGGTGCCAGTTACAGCGACCATGCCGCATTCTGGACCGAGGGTTACGGTGCCATCCTGGTGATCGAGGAATTCGGTGCGGACGGCAATCCGTTCTACCACACCCCGAACGACCGGAGCATGCATTTCGATGTGCCCTATTTCGAGAAGTTGGCACAGCTTTCCATCGCAACCTTGGCCACCATCGCAGAACCCACCGGTATTTTCCAACAGGTGGAGGTGCTCGCGGTAGACCGCAGCTTCGGCCTGCAGGCTTGGCCCAACCCAAGCGCAGTGGCCACCACGGTGTGGTTGGATGTACCGGCCTCAGGTCCCGTTACACTCGAACTATTCGATACGATGGGTCGCGCGGTGGGTGCGCTGCACGGTGGTATCCTTCCCCGGGGGAGGCATGCCTTCGAGGTCCCGTTGGCGGAACTGCCTGCGGGCAGTTATGTGGCGCTGGCACAGGGGCCGGGCGTTGCGGCCCGATCCCTGCGCCTGGTACGCACACCCTGATTCACTCTTTGCGGAATGGACGTGTGATGGTGCGGCCTTCGGCCGTCAACAAGCGCAGGAAGTAGTTGCCAGCGGAAAGGTCGCCCACAGCGATATCCACCCGTGCAGCGCCGTTCACGGGAGCGCCCGCTACACGTTGCCCATCCAGGGAAAAGACCTCCGCCGTGCGGATGGCCAAGGTGCCCAGTTCAACGGTGAGGGTGTTGTTGGTAGGCACCGGGAATAGCGATACCTCGGAAGCATTCTCCACCTCTTCCACACTGGTGCTATTGTCCACCACGGTGATCTGCCCGAACTGGGTGGCCGAGTGTCCGTTCGCCGTGCAGTGGTAGTTGTATAACCCGGCAATGGTGAAGGTGAAACTGTAGGTCCAGCCACCGCCGGCCACGCTGCCCGAACCAAAGCTCTCCGGATTGCCGGGGAACAGCTGTGTGGTACCGTTCACGTTGTGCGAACCGGAGGTGTTGGTCCATTCCACGATGTCGCCCACATTGATGGTGATGTTCTGGGGCGAGTAGAATGGGGGGGTACTGCCGATCAGGCTACCGCCGACCTGCACTTGGGTGGTGGTCTGTGCGTTAAGGACAAAAGGAAGCGCGGCAAGAAGAGTAAGGAATGAACGCATGGAAGAAGGGTTTGTGTGTGATGACGCCAAGAGAGTAGGTGAAGGTTGTTCGCAAAGAGCTGCTTCACCGCGAAATTGAACGCATGGAACGCCTCCTTTGATCGGGGATGGCTGAAATTCGATATGCTGGCTCCCCACGGAAGCACGGAACCATGGACGGGGGTGGAAAAGGTCCAGGAAGGATGCGTATCGCGGACTCCGTTGCATCGTGTGGATATGCGTGAACCCCTGTCCCATGCTTCAATGGGGATCCGCGAATGCGGGGTTTGTCAGGAAGGCATGGTCCGTGAGGCTGCGCATGAATGCCACCAGATCGCTGCGGTCCTGAGCGGACAGGACCACCTGACCACTCATCCATGGGAACATGTGGTTGTCCAGGAAGGGGGAGTCCAGCTGCACACCATCGGCGTAGAAATCCACGACTTCCTCCAGGGTCGCGAAGCGGCTGTCGTGCATGTAGGGCGCCGTTACCGCGATGTTGCGCAGCGTCGGGGTCTTGAAACGTCCTACATGAGCTGCATTACCGGTAATAGCTCCCATCCCAGGGTCGGTATGGACCAAGTCCAGACCATTGTTGCGCAGACTGTGGTCGCTCAGCATGGGGCCCATGTGGCAATCCACGCAGTGGGCACCACGGAAGAACAGTTCCTTGCCGCGGATCTCCTGTGGGGTAAGCGCCAGGCTGTCGCCGCCGTATTCGAACCGATCGAAGCGCGAAGAGAAGGAGAGCAATGTGCGCTCGAACTGTGCGATGGCCCGCACCACGAGCATGCTATCGATGGTCGACGTTCCGAAGACCTGTCTGAATCGCTCCGGGTAGCGATCATCGGACTGTAGGCGCTGGACCACCACAGGCCAGGTGTTACGCATTTCCACATGGTCCACCACCGGAAGCAAGGCCTGCCGTTCCAAACTGGTGGAACGTCCATCCCAGAAAAAGGCATTGTCCCAGGCCATGTTCATGATGGCCATGGCATTGCGGCTTCCAACGCTCCCATCGGTGCCTACGGAGAAGGGGCGCGGGTCGGTGAAGGCATTGGCTTGCAAGTGACAGCTACCACAGGAAAGCGAGTAGTCGTTGGAAAGCGCCTTCTCATAAAACAGCATGCGCCCCAATTCCACGCCCTCCACGGTCAAGGGGTCATCGGGAGGCAGGTAGGGCGAATGCCCATCGGCGGTCACCCACGCTGGTATCTGCAATTCGTACGGCGTAGTGGGCTGCGCCGAAGGCACCATGTCCTCGTCGCGCCGACAGCTGTGCAGCAGTACGACCGCAAGAAACATGGCCACGACCGCGGTCGTGCTCAGCCTGGCGCTGTATTCCATGCTTCGAATATCGCGTTTCAAGCTTGTCCGCGGGTCACCGTGATCACTGTCCAACTTGGAAGGCCGTGTCGTTCAGGAAGGCCGGATCCGTCAATGTGTTCAGGAATGCCACAAGATCGAGGCGGTCCCGAGCGCTGAGCAGCACCTCATCTTCCACCCAAGGTTGCATGTGCACATCCAGGGTCGGGGAATCGATGTTCACCCCAGTTGCATAAAAATCCACCACTTGCTCCAGCGTTCCGTGGCGACCATCGTGCATATAGGGTGCCGTTAAGGCCACGTTGCGCAGGCTGGGTGTCTTGAAACGCCCGTTGTGCCAGGCGATGCCGGTTCGTTCGCCCAAGCCTTTGTCCGCAGGCTCCGCATCCAGGCCGATATCCACCACGCGGCCATCGGTGAACAGTGGCGGCATGTGGCAATCGGCACAATTCCCCTTGCCGGTGAAGATCTTCCAGCCACGTTCCTCCTGTGCGGACAAGGCGCTGCTATCACCGCCATAGCGGAAGCGATCGAAGCGCGAGTCGAAGGAGAGCAGCGTGCGTTCGAACTGCGCCAGCGCATAAGCCACCCGCAGGCTGTCCACCACGGGGGAACCGAAGGCTTTCCTGAAAAGGGACGGATACTCCGCATCCGCCTGCAAACGTGCCGTTACCGTGCGCCAATCGCTGTTCATCTCCTGGTGCGCGTTAACCGGCTCGAAGGCCTGCAACTCGAGGCTTAGTGCGCGGGCATCCCAGAAGAAGTAGTGTTGGAAGGCCAGATTGAACAGCGGCATGCTGTTCCGCGGGGTACCAAAGGCCGTTGTGAAGTTGCGCGGGTCGCTGAAGGCGAATTCCTGACCGTGGCAACTGGCGCAGGAAAGCGTTCCATCACCACTTAGCGCGGGTTCGTAGAAGAGCCGCTTGCCCAAGGCCACGCCTTCCACGGTGAGCGGGTTGTCATAAGGCAGGTTCAAGGGGTGCCCGGTATCCACGGCCCAAGGCGGTATGGCGAGCACCAGCGGTGTGGGTGTGTTCGCCTGCTGCTGCTCCACCAGTATCCGTGAGCGCCCGCAGGAGAGGGTAAGCAGTATGGTGAGAGCGATAAGTAGCGCAGCGCGGCTCATGGGGTGAAGTTCGGGAGTGGTCGCGGTACCGTTAAGTCGACCCAGTGGGTCGACGGTACAGCACCCTTCCGGCATTATTCAAATGATATTCACTTCCCGTTCGAGTTCGACACCAAAACGCTCCTTGATGCTTTGCATGATCTCGCCGCTCAGCGTGTGGATCTGGTTGCCGGTGGCGCCGCCGTGGTTCACCAGCACCAGGGCCTGGCGGTCGTGTACGCCGAATGCGCCTGTGCGGTGTCCTTTCCAACCAGCACGTTCAATGAGCCAGCCTGCCGCGAGTTTCACAAAGCCTTCGCCAGCGGGGTAGGCTGGCATGTCGGGATGCTCGGCCTTGATGCTGTCGGCCACGGCAACCGGCACCACGGGGTTCTTGAAGAAGCTGCCCGCATTGCCGATCACCGCCGGGTCCGGCAGTTTGCTGCGGCGTATGGCGATGACCGCATCGCTTACATCCTTGATGGTGGGAGCGGTGATGCCTAGGCGTGCCAGCTCTTCGCCGATGTTGCCGTAGCTCGTGTTCAGTACGTGCGGCGCCTTGTTCAGCCGGAAGGTGACGTTCAGGATGACGTACTGCCCGCGCCCTTCGCGCTTGAAGAAGCTTTCGCGGTAGCCGAATTTGCAGGCTTCGCGATCGAAGCGTTGCAAGCTGCCATCGCTGATGCGGAAAGCCTCGAGCGAATCGAAGGTGTCTTTGATCTCTACGCCGTAGGCTCCGATGTTCTGCATGGGCGCGGCACCAACCTTGCCGGGTATGAGGCTCAGGTTCTCGATGCCACCCCAGCCGTGCGACACAGCATGCAACACCAATTCGTGCCAGCCCACGCCAGCGCCGGCCTGTAACCAAACGTGGCGTTCATCCTCGCGCACCACGTCCATACCCATGATCTCGTTCAGCAGCACCGCTCCGGCATAGTCGTGCGTGAAGAGCACGTTGCTGCCTCCACCCAGGATCATGTGCGGCATGCCTCGCAATTCGGGCATGGCCAGCAGTGCCCGCAACTGTTCCATGCTGCTGAAACGGCCGAGTAGTTCGGCCTTTGCAGGCACTCCGAAAGTGTTGCAGGAACGGATGTCGGCGTTGGGCTTGAGCTGCATGATCAACTTGGAGAGCGCAAGTTTACTGGTGCATTGGCGGTTCTTTGACGACTTGGATGCTGTGCTTGTCCACAGACCAAGGATCATACCCACATGCCCCGCGCCATAGTCTGCGTAACCAACGACCTGGTGACCGATAACCGGGTACACCGCACTTGCACCGTGCTGCAGGAGCTGGGTTACGGGGTGCTGCTTGTAGGAAGGCACCTGCCGGATAGTCCGCCACTGGAACGGCCATACGCCACCAAACGCATGCGGCTCATTTTCCGCAAGGGGCCGTTGTTCTACGGTGAGTATGCCAAGCGGCTATTCCTGCTCCTGCTCTTTTCGCGGCACGACCTGGTGGTGGCCAACGACCTGGATACCTTGTTGCCTGCCTATCTGGTGGCACGCCTTCGGGGCAAAAAGCTGGTTTACGACAGCCACGAGTATTTCACTGAAGTGCCTGAGCTGGAAGGGCGTTTCGCGCGTAAGGTCTGGCTGGGCATCGAGCGTTGGGTCTTCCCCAGGTTGAAGCATGTGATCACAGTGAACGATAGCATCGCCGGGGCATACCATGCGCGTTATGGGAACGCGGTCACCGTGGTGCGCAACATCCCCATGCCGCGCGAGCTAGGTCCCTTGCCATCACGCACAGAGCTTGGCCTGCCGGAGGATCGTTTCATCCTGGTATTGCAAGGCAGCGGCATCAACGTACAGCGCGGCGGGGAAGAGGCCGTGCTGGCCATGCGCGAACTGCCCAACGCGCTGCTGTTGCTGATCGGTGGGGGCGATGCCTGGCCGGTGCTGGAGCGGATGGTGCATGAGCACGGCTTGCAGGACCGTGTGCGCCTGCTGCCGCGCATGCCCTACGAGCGCATGATGCAGTACACCCGCAACGCCGACCTGGGTCTTTCATTGGACAAGGACACCAACCTCAACTACCGCTTCAGCCTGCCCAACAAGCTCTTCGACTATTTCCGGGCGGGTATTCCGGCGCTGGTGACCGACCTGCCCGAGGTGGCGGGCATCGTGCGGCGGTGCGGTGCCGGGGTG
>CAYQMC010000071.1:0-14574 GCA_964418285.1 uncultured Chryseobacterium sp. | reverse complement strand
CTGGAAGAGAAAGAAAAGGAGTTGATCAAGAAGGCCTTGCAGAAGCATCGGAACCGCAGAAAGACGGCAGCCCAGGAACTGGGAATAAGCGAGCGCACCCTATACCGCAAGATCAAGGAATACGGGATCTGATCGCGACCGGCAGGCCGCCTGTCAGTGAGGAGGAAAGAAGCGCTGAGGAACAAGACAATGACCGAAAACAACACGAATAGAACCGGGATACTCTGCGGAGCGGCTCTTGTGCTGATCGTGCTGTTCGGTGGATGTCGCATGAACGTGTCCTTCACGGGCGGTGACGTGGGCGATGCCCGCACCATGAGCGTGGACCTGTTCCAAGCCCGAGCGCCTCTGGCCACCCCCCAAAGTGCCCAGCTCTTCACCGAAACGATCCGCGACCTCCTGCTGGCGCAAAGCCCGCTGAAATTGACGCGCGAGGATGGCGACCTGCAGTATAGTGGTGCGATCGTGGGCTACGATGTACAACCTGTAAGTATCCAAGCCAGCGAGACCGCAGCGCTGAACAGACTTACCATAACTGCCAGCGTGACCTACGTGAACAGCTTGGAACCGAAAAAAAGCACTGAGTTCACCGTGGCACGGTTCGCCGACTACAACAGCGCCCAGGACCTGGTCAGCGTTGAGGAGCAGCTGGTGGGTGAGATCGCCAAACAACTGGCGCAGGATATCTTCGACCGGACGATCGGGAGTTGGTAGGGAAATGTGGTAATGTGTTCCTTCGCCACGCTCGGAACGACAGATGTGGGAATGTAGGAACGACGATCTGGAATAGGCCCATGGAACGAGAGCGATTGACACAGTTGCTGAAGTCACCCGGACAAGTGGCTCGGGAGGACCTTGCCGACCTGCGTTCGCTCGCCGAGCGGTATCCATGGTTCAGTGGAGCGCAGGTGCTTCGTGCGAGTGGCGAAGGCCTGGTAGGCGATGTACGCTCCGATGAGACGCTTGCTTCGGCCGCCGCGCATGTTCCTTCGCGTGCGGTGCTTTACGACCTTGCGGCTTCTCGCTTGTACAATAGCAACCTCGGTGCTCCCATGTCCGTTGTGGGCGGCGATAACAAGCTTGCCGGACGATCGGCCGAGGAAGCACTGCTGCCCGCGGTAGCCCGTGTTCCCGATACGGACCCAGCCCCCCCTGCCGAGCCTGAGCCAGCAGTGCTGGAGGCGCTATTGCCAGACAGTTCAGCTCCGGACACACCCAAAGAAGCAGGGTTACATGCAGCCTTGGATGCCCCCTCGGGCTCGGAAGGAACACCTGTTGCGGACGAAGCGGACCCCCTGGAACAGCAGATCATCGAAGCAGCGCTGGCAAGTGCCTACGACCTTTCATTGCATGCTCCGCTTCCTCCAGTCGAGCAGGGGTCGGAAGTCGATGACGATCTGCCTGGTTCTTCCATGGCGCCTTCCACAGGGCCACAGCCTCCCCGGACGGGCGGCAATCCCGAAGAAGAGTACCCGAAGTCTTCTGGAACAGCCGGGCACCCGGTTTCTCCCAAGCCCATCAACCGGGATACCCGCAAGCGCTTCAGTTCCTGGCTCGACCAGGATGGCTCGGACGCCCAGCCTGCAGTGCGGAAGAAGACCACATCGCCGTCTGCCTCGGAGCTTCCTGCTCCAACTGCTCAAGATCCTCCTGGCGTTTCACCGGCAAAGCCCTTGGCACCCGAGGAGCGCATGAGCATCGTGGACCGTTTCATCGGCCAGGAGATCCAGGCACCAGCTACGAAGGCGGCCTTCTTCACCCCCCAACAAGCAGCCAAACGAAGCTTGGACGATACTGCGGGGTTGGTGACCGAGACACTGGCGAAGATCTATGCCAAACAAGGCAATACAGCGAAGGCCATCGAAGCTTATGGCAAGCTGGCATTGAAATACCCGGAGAAAAGCACTTACTTTGCCGGCCTTTTGCAAGCGCTTGAGGCGCAACAGAACAAGTAGCCATGGTCGCCATCTCCATCCTCATCCTCATCATTTGCGGCCTGTTGGCCCTGGTCGTTCTTGCCCAGAACCCCAAAGGGGGCGGGCTTGCATCGGGCTTTACCGGTGCTTCTCAGATCGGTGGTGTGCAACGTACGGCCGACTTCCTGGAAAAGAGCACATGGACCTTGTCCGGTGCCTTGATGGTGTTGTGCCTGGTAAGTGCCGGCCTTCAGGGCGGCGGCAGCACGGTGGTGTTGGACGATCTGGACAGCCCCATCGAACAGCAAGAGGCTCCGCCACAGTTCGAGGAAGCTCCTACCGAGGAGGACGTCGCCGAATGATGCGCAGCCCTCATACGTAGGGCTTACGTATTCTTCCTTACTGTGCAAAGAGCCTGGCATGTAGGGCTCCCTTCGGTCGTAGACCTTGGTCGTGATGACCTTGGAACCTCTATGCCCCCCCTCCCGTTCCCGCCCAGACCGGGGCCCGTCAGCTTGGCAGTTCGGCGCTGACGATCATCCACCTTACCGGCCCAACGGTGCGGTCATTCAAGCAATGTTGACAGCCTTTGCGCCAGCAAGCGGCTTGGCACATGCATTGACGTGCGGCGAGCGACAACCAGTTGTCGAACCCAAAACGATCCAAATCCAACAACCTCATGGCGAATGTAAAACCGTTGGCGGACCGCGTGCTTGTAGAAGCAGCTGCCGCTGAAGAGACCACCAAGGGTGGCATCATCATCCCCGATACGGCTAAGGAGAAACCACAGCGTGGAAAGATCATCGCTGTTGGTACCGGCCGCGTCGCCGACGACGGCAAGGTGACCCCCCTTTCGGTGAAGGTGGGTGACGAGATCCTGTACGGAAAGTACAGTGGCACGGAGCTTAGCCTCGAAGGCAAGGACTTCCTGATCATGCGCGAGAGCGACATCTACGCTGTGTTGAACTAAGAAAAACAGAAGAAAATGGCAGCCAAGAACATCCAATTCGACATCGACGCACGCGACCGTTTGAAGCGTGGTGTGGACCACCTCGCGAACGCCGTGAAGGTGACCCTCGGCCCCAAAGGCCGCAATGTGATCATCGATAAGAAATTCGGTGCCCCCCAAGTGACCAAGGATGGCGTCACCGTGGCCAAGGAGATCGAGCTGAAAGACGCCGTGGAGAACATGGGCGCACAGATGCTGAAGGAAGTGGCCAGCAAGACCGCCGACCAAGCCGGTGATGGTACCACCACCGCCACCGTTCTCGCCCAAGCCATCGTTACCGCCGGCCTGAAGAACGTGGCCGCTGGTGCCAATCCGATGGACCTGAAGCGGGGCATCGACAAGGCCGTGATCGCCGTAGTGGCAGAGCTCAAGAAGATGAGCAAGACCGTTGGCGACGACAACAGCAAGATCAAGCAGGTGGCCACCATCAGCGCGAACAGCGATGAGACGATCGGCACCTTGATCGCCGAGGCCATGGCCAAGGTGAAAAAAGAAGGCGTGATCACCGTGGAAGAAGCGAAAGGCACCGAGACCACTGTGGAAGTGGTGGAAGGCATGCAGTTCGACCGTGGCTACCTCAGCCCCTACTTCGTGACCAATCCGGAGAAGATGGAGGCTGAACTGGAGAACGCCTACATCCTGATCTACGACAAGAAGATCAGCAGCATGAAAGAACTCCTCCCCGTGTTGGAGAAGAGCGCACAGACCGGCAAGCCGTTGTTGATCATCAGCGAGGATGTGGACGGTGAAGCGCTGGCCACCCTGGTGGTGAACAAGATCCGTGGCGCCCTGAAGGTGGCCGCAGTGAAAGCCCCTGGCTTCGGCGACCGTCGCAAGGCCATGCTGGAGGACATCGCCATCCTGACCGGTGGTACCGTCATCAGCGAAGAGCGTGGCTTCAAACTGGAGAACGCCGACCTCGAAATGTTGGGCCGTGCTGAGAAGATCAGCATCGACAAGGACAATACGACCATCGTGAACGGTGCTGGCAAGAAAGCGGACATCGTGGGCCGTGTGAACCAGATCAAAGCGCAGATCGAATCGACCACGAGCGACTACGACAAGGAGAAGCTGCAGGAGCGTTTGGCCAAATTGGCCGGCGGTGTTGCCGTGCTCTACATCGGTGCCGCCACCGAAGTGGAAATGAAGGAGAAGAAGGACCGCGTTGACGATGCGTTGCACGCTACCCGCGCTGCCGTTGAGGAAGGCATCGTACCAGGGGGTGGAGTAGCATACATCCGCGCCCAGAAAGTGCTGGAGAAGCTCGAAGGCATCAACGCCGACGAGACGACCGGCATGGCCATCGTACGCCGCGCCATCGAAGAGCCGCTTCGCCAGATCGTGGCGAACGCCGGTTTGGAAGGCAGCATCGTAGTGCAGAAAGTGCGCGACGGCAAAGCCGATTTCGGCTTCAACGCCCGCACCGAGGAGTACGAGAATCTGCTCGCCGCCGGTGTGATCGACCCCACCAAGGTGACCCGTGTCGCTCTGGAGAACGCTGCTTCCATCGCCAGCATGTTGCTCACCACCGAGTGCGTGATCAGCGAGGAGAAGGAAGAGAAGTCAGCAGGCGGCCATGGTCATCCGGATATGGGTGGCATGGGTGGCATGATGTAAGCCATCCTTTCAATTGAAGTGGACAAGCCCCGGCCGGAAGGTCGGGGCTTGTTGTTTCCCAGCAATTGAACGTAGGTCCACCCGACGTGTACCGGACCAGCAAGGACCTCCCTACCAATACCTTCGTAGACCATAACATTGACCCATGCGCTCCTTCCTCATCTCCCTCCTGCTCGCAGGCAGTGTAACTGTACATGCCACCGATGTAGAAAAGCCCGTCACCAGCAAACTCTCGGCGGTGAAGGTCTTCTTGAGCGGAGCGCAACTCTCACGCACAGCTTCAGCAACGGTTCCGAGAGGTACCAGCACCCTCGTGTTCACCGGTCTGGCACAAGGGATGGACCCAAAAAGCATCCAGGTTACCGGTAAGGGCGGGTATACCATCCTTAGCGTGAACCACCGGATGAACTACTTGACCGAAAGTCCCAAGAAGAAGGAGATCGAGGAACTGCAGACGCGTGTCAAGAAATTGGAACATGATTACAACATCGAAAAGGGACTCCAACAGGTTTGGGAACATGAGGAAAAACTGCTGCAACAGAATTGGGCTGTAGGTGGCCAGCAGAACGGAATAACAGCAGCACAGCTGCAGGGAGTTGTCGACTACCAGCGGGAACGCATGAAGGCCATCAAAGCCGGATGGACCACCCAGCAGGAAAAGCTGACCGCCCTCCACGAGGAGGCGGAAAAACTGAGGCTGCAATTAAGAACGTTGCAAGCGCAAGCACCGCGCCCTACGAGCGAGGTGGTGGTGGAGATCAGCAGCGCGGTCGAGGTGGCCGCCTCGTTCACCGTCGGGTATTTCGTGGGAGGTGCGGGCTGGACCCCGGCCTACGACCTGCGCGCCAAGACGGTGGACCAGCCCATCGAACTGCTGATGAAGGCCCAGGTGGTGAACAACACCGGCGAGGACTGGGGCAAAGTGTCACTGAGCTTGAGCAGTGGCAACCCCACGCTTGGTGGTGTGATGCCACAGTTGTATCCGTGGACGATCCAGTTCCCCCGCCCTATGCCACGTCAAACAGCTACCCGCTCTCGCAGCATGATGGATATGGCACCGGCCGCAGCACCCGAGAGTGGGTCACGCATGGACAAATTGGAAGAATTGGATGCGCAATTCACCGTGAACAACACCGTGGCATACCGCACCACCACTACCGAGTTCGTGATCGAAACGCCCTTCACCGTTCCGAGTGATGGCAAGGCGCACACCGTGGGTGTGAAGAGCCACAGCGTACCCGCGCTGTACAAGCATTACGCGACACCCAAATTGGACAAGGACGCTTTCCTCTACGCCCGCACCACGGGTTGGGAAGACCTGAACCTGCTGCCCGGTGAAGCCAATGTGTTCTTCGAAGGCACCTTCGTGGGGCAGAGCTACCTGGACCTCGACATGCCCCGCGATACCCTCAACATCTCCTTGGGGCGCGACAAGGGCGTGGTGTTGGAACGCGTGAAGCGCAAGAGCACGGACCAGAAGGCGTTCGTGGGCGGAAAGCGTACCGTCACCATCGGCTGGGACATTACCGTGCGCAACACCAAGGGCACGGCCGTGGACCTGGAAGTGCGCGATCAGTACCCGTTAAGTCCGCAGAGCGAGATCGAAGTGAAGCTGGAGGACGAAGGTGGATCAACAGTGGACGAGCAGAAAGGCACGTTGACCTGGAAACTCACGCTAGAACCGAGAGCATCGAAGAAGCTCGGCTTCAGCTACACCGTTAAGCATCCGAAGGAGATGCCGGTGGTACTGGAATGAAGAGCGAAGTAACCACTCGCCATTTCTTCAGGCAACCCCGGCCTGGCGCAAATGCCGCAAGTGCGACCAAAGCGCGCTACGCAACGAAGGGAACTCCCGGTAGGGCACATTGAACTCCGCGCACACCTCCTTGAGGCGCTTGTTCAGCGCTGGGTAGTGCACGTGGCTGATGCGCGGGAAGAGGTGGTGCTCCACCTGGAAGTTGAGGCCGCCGAAGAGCCAGTTCCACACCTTGTTGTGCGTGGCGAAGTTCACCGTGGTGGTCACCTGGTGAACGGCCCATTCGTTCTCGATGTGGTTGCCGTCCGCAGCCGGGTGGATGAAGTCCGCATCCTCCACCACGTGTGCCAGCTGGAACACCACTGCGATGACCACTCCGGTAACGAATACCATGACGCCATAGCCTGCCAGCGTGGCCAGCACCCCGACGCTCCACATGGGCAACGCGATGAACACGGCCACGTGGAACACCTTCGAAGCCCAGAAGATGATGTGCTCCTTCAAGCTCATCGGTTTCATCTGCGTGTTGTCCGCGATCTTGCCCGTGAAGTACTTCTTGAGGTCGTTGAAGAAGACCCAGAAGAGGTAGGTAAGTCCGTACAGGAGTAACCCGTAGATGTGCTGGAAGCGGTGGAACCAGTATTTCGGCTGGCCGGGATGCACGCGCACGAATGGCTTGATGTCGATGTCGTCGTCCATGCCCTCCACGTTGGTGTAGGTGTGGTGGTTCACGTTGTGCTTCAGCTTCCAGAGGTACACGTTGCCACCGAGCACGTTGAGCGAGTGGCCCATCAGCTCGTTCACCCATTGGCGACGGCTGTAACTACCATGGGCACCATCATGCATCACGTTGAACCCGATGGCGGCGAGCACCACGCCCAGCAAGGCGCATAAGCCCAGGGATAGCAATGTCGACGCGGGTGTGAAGAACACGAGCACCACGTAAAGACCGACCAAGGCCGCAAGCAGAATAGCGGTCTTGATGTACAGGCGGCTGTCACCTGTCTTCTTCAAGTTGTTCTCCTTGAAGTAGGCCTCGGTGACCTCGCGCAAGCGCTGGAAGAAGACCGGAGCGGTCTTGGCAAAGGTGGGTGTTGACATGGCGCGGGGATCGGCGGATGCCGAAGCAGGAACAAAGGTAACCCAGTGGTTACCTGCAGCCGACCAAGCACAAGCCGTGCCTTGGTAACATTCCGGTGTCGATCACGACCTTTGGCAGTATGAACGCCATTGCCACCACGGAGCGGCTGTATTTGCGGGAAATGACCGGGAATGATGCGGAACAGGCCTTCCTGTTGAACAGTGACCCGGAAGTACTGCGTTACACCGGTGATGGCCCCTTTGACTCGGTGGAAGCCGCAAGGCATTTCCTTGAGGCCTACCCGGACTACGAGCGGAACGGCTTCGGGCGCTGGGCGGTCCTGCGCCGATCGGACAAGGTATGGTTGGGCTGGTGCGGCCTGAAACGGCATGCGAACGGGGACGTTGACCTCGGCTATCGCCTGTTGCGTGAGCACTGGGGCCAAGACTTTGCCACGGAGGCGGGGAAAGCCTGTTTGGAGTTGGGCTTCGGGCTATTCGGCTTGGATACGATCATTGGTCGGGTGGCGCGGGAGAACCTGGCTTCGTTACGTGTGCTGGAAAAGCTGGGCATGCGGTACTGGAAGACCGATGTCTGCGATCATGATCCGGAGGCACTGATCTTCCGGATATTCCGAGGGTTCCAAAGCGAGGAAACGACCAAAAGGTGAAAGTCCGAAGGACCGGTAGCGAACATTTCCGCCCCTTCCCTGTTGCCGGGATCCAAGATCGACCTACTTTCGTTCCGTCCAAAGGCCCCCCTGTGCTTTGGCGAGACCACGGGGGTACAGACAAAGACCAACAAAAACTCAGTCAGTAGAACTCATGAACATTTACGTCGCCAACGTGCCTTACTCAGTAAAGGACCAGGATCTCCACGAGCTTTTCGCTCCTTTCGGAGAGGTCACTTCGGCCAAGATCATCATGGACAAGGTGACGAATCGTAGCCGCGGCTTCGGATTCGTTGAAATGGCCGATGACAATGCCGGCCGTGCTGCCATCGAAGGCACCAACGGCAAAAGCTTCCACGGCCGCGACCTGGTCGTGAACGAGGCTCGTCCTCGTACCGAAGGCGATCGTCCCAGCTTTGGCGGTGGCGGTGGTCGTGGTGGATACGGTGGCGGTGGTGGTGACCGCGGTGGATACGGCGGCGGCAGCGGCGGTGGAGACCGTGGAGGCGACCGCGGTGGATACCGTGGTGGCAACGACCGTGGTGGTGATCGCGGCGGCTTCGACCGCGGTGGTGACCGTCGCGGTGGCGGTTTCCGCAACGACGAATACTAGACCAGACGACCCCTGCATACAAAGAGCCCTCCGCGAAAGCGGGGGGTTCTTCTTTTTTAGGCCAGGAAGGCAGGTATCTGTAGAGGGTCCAATGGAAGCTCGGTATGAGCCCTATTGTGGGAGAACATATCGAGCTCTTTGATCCTTTTAACCCTTTGATATGTCCTACACGGAATTAGGCCCTTCAACAAGGGGTAATTTCGCGCCCCCTCATGACCAGCACTCGTCCTTCCGTACTTCGGGCCGTCGGCTTCCTCATCCTTCTTGCCACCACGGATGCACAGGCCCAACGCCCCGGAGGAGGTCGTGCGCCGGCCATTGGCAAGGTCTACGGTCGGGTGCTTGATGCGACGAGTGGAAAACCTGCGGAATTCGCGACCATCGCTGTTTTCATGCAGCGCAACGACAGTTTGTTGGGTGGCACGATCGTTCGGCCCAATGGCGACTTCTCCGTGGAGAAGTTGCCATTGGGAGCCTTGCGGGTGGAGATCAGCTTCATTGGCTACACACCACGCACCGAGTTGGTGACACTTTCGCGGGAACACATGGAGCTTGATCTGGGCAACCTGAGCCTGGCCTCGGACGCCGAGCTCTTGAAGGAGGTGGAGATCACCGGGCGCAGCAGCCAGGTCGTGATGAAGGTGGATCGGCGGGTGTTCAATGTGGAGCGCGACCTGACCACACGGGGTGGTACGGGAGTGGATGTGATGAAGAACATACCCGGTCTTAGCGTCGATGTGGAAGGCAATGTGGAGATGCGGGGAAGCTCCCCACAGATCCTGATCGATGGACGACCAAGCGCCATCACGCTCGATCAGATCCCATCGGAGGACATCGAACGGATCGAGGTCATCACCAACCCCTCGGTCGTTTTCGACGCCAGCACAACGGGAGGCATCATCAACGTGATCCTGAAGAAGAACACCAAGCCGGGGTATTTCGGTCAGTTGCAAGGCGGGATCGGCACGAACGACCGGTATCAGGCCTCGGGCAACCTGACCATCAAGGAAGGCAAGGTGGGGGTGAACCTGAGCTACAACTACAACACATCGGAGAACGTGACCGATGGTAGCACCACCCGCATCGACCTTTTGGACGGCGTCCCCAGCGCCACCTTCCGGCAGGATGCCGAAAATCGGAGCAGTTCGATCATGAACGGTGGACGTATCGGACTGGATTGGGAGATCAGCAACCGCAACACCTTGACCGTTTCACAAAATGTACGTTCACGGTCCAGAGACGGCAATGAGGACCAGGTTTTCCGCAGCAGTACCGCCGGTGGCGAACCGATTTCCTCGGGCAACCAATACAACGAGAGCCTATCCAAGAATTTGAGCTCCAACACACAGTTGATGTTCCGGCGCAAGAGTCCCAAGGAGGGCAAGGAATGGACGGCTGATGTGAACTACAACCACTGGCAGCGGGATAGTCGTTCATCCTTCACCACTTCCACTTACGGCAGTAACGGAGAACAACTGGATTCCAGTCCACGCACACAGGACAACATCGGTGGTGCATGGCTGAATGGGATACGAGCCCAATTCGATGTGGTGGATCCGCTGAACGACCTCACCAAGATCGAGTGGGGAGCGATGGGCAGCTACTCCTTGGACAATACGTGGTTGTTCGTGTCCCAGACCTCCCCGTTGATCGGCACCTTCATACCCGATACTGGCCAGACGAACGACTATTTCATCACGGACATGGTGAACGCGGCTTACTTCAACGTGAGTCGCCAATTGAACGATCGGTGGGCATTCCAAGGCGGACTGCGGCTGGAGCAGACCTACTTCCAAGCCGAACTGGAAGGAAAGGACCAAACGATCGGATACAGGTACCCCGATGGGACGAAGGACCTCGCGAAGTCGATCTTTCCCGCAATTTACCTAGCTCGACGTTGGAAGGACAGCACCCGCGAGCTGCAACTGAATTTCTCACGCAAGATCCAGCGCCCACGCTTCTGGCAGATCACTCCTTTCATCCAGATCGCCGACAGCCGAAATATCCGAATAGGCAATCCGGCCTTGGCACCCGAGATGCGCAACATGGCGGAATTGAACCACCTCCTACCTCTACAAAAAGGCAAGGGGTCCTGGTTGAGTTCGCTGTATGCGCATTACGATGAGAATGCCATCAGCCAGGTCGCCTTTCCCTTGGAAAGCGATCCGGACATCCTGGTGAACAGCTGGGTGAATGGGCGTGGCGCGCTCGAGTATGGCTGGGAGAACACCTTACGCGTGGAATTGACCAAAGGATTGGTGACCACCTTGAGCGGCGAAGTGGAGTATGTGAATGTGCAGTTGGACGGTGCCAGTGCCGTTGCCAACCAAGGTTTGAACTGGGACGCCAAGTTGCTCGTGAGCTACGAATTGCCGAAGAGCTGGGCTGTGCAGGTGAATGGCGACTATCGCAGCCCGCGTGTGATCCCGCAAGGCACGCGCATCAGCAACTACGGTGTCGACGCTTCCATCTCCAAGGAGATCGACAAGCAATGGAACGTTGTGCTATCCATCAACGATGTGTTCTTCACACGCCGCTGGGGCTCAGCCTACGACACGCCCACCTTCATCCAGGACGATTTCCGCAGGCGCGAAATGCGTTATGCACGCCTTACCGTGACCTGGCGTTTCGGAGTGCGTGATGCTTCACTGTTCCGCAGGCGCCCCACGACCGGGAACGAACCCAGTCTGCGCGGAGGTGGTGGGCAGGAGGACTAAGCGACCGCTTCAGAACCGGGCCATGGTAAAACTCGGGCAACCCGGCTGTCCCATGGCGTTGTAGAAATCGAGGAACTGCAACTTGTGGTAGACCCCCTCGGCATCCTGTACGATGTACACGATCCCAATATCCACTGTATAGCTGCTGGTCTCGAAGGAGTACTCCTTCCAATCGTAGCCGATCGCATCGCGTTCCTGCCGGAAAGGGAACTGGAGCGTATCGGCCAGGGATACTGATGCCATCGTGGTTCCCGTAACGCGGGCCACGCGCGTAGTAGTACCATCGATGAACGCACCCACCACCAAGTACGGGAGGTCGATGTCCCGGAAGATGTGGGTGTAGCGTGTCAACACGATATCCCACGCTCCGTTCGGTGGCGCCACCTGCACAACACCCTGCCCCAACTTGAAATGCACCCAGCTACGTTGCCCATCCTTGGGGATGGTGACCACGGTGGCTCCGCTGCCGTCGGCCATGGCCACTTCCACGGTGTATCCCGAGGCATCCACGGAGATGGGGCGCACGCGGCGATGCCCGAGCACATTGCCCTCTCCATCATACCCCATGTCAAGCACATACACCGTGCTGGACGAGCGCCAATCTCCAAAGGCCGTGCTATCGGGGTGGCCATTGGGCGAATCGATGGATCCCTCGAGAGCCACGGCGTACACATCGAGCGGTGCGCCGATCGTGGACTCCCCGCTATTCCAGGCCATCATCAGGCGGCCTCCGTTCAGCATGATGCGCCAACCGTCGGGGGCGCTCTCGAAAGCAAGGTCCCATGCCATGACGGAATTCTCGCGCACCACTTGGCCTGAGGAAAGGTCGAGCCAATACTGCTGCTGGTACCCTTGGCCCATGCACAGTTGGACCTCTTGTGCTTCGCTGCGCGGTACAGCAGGCACGGGCAATTCATCCTTGATGCAGGATGTGGCTAGGGTGGCCAGTGCCAGGAGTATGATGGAACGGTTCATGGGTTCTTCTTCAGATCCAACTCCAGGCGTAGGAACCAGGTGCGTCCGGTGGTCATGGGAACGCTGCTGGCACCGTTACTGTGCACACCGCCGGCCACGGAGGCCTGTACGTTCTGCACATCGAACAGGTCCTTGCAGCCTGCGGAGAGCAACAGTCTTTCGCCCCACATGCGTCGCCCTACAGTGGCGTCGGCCATGTTGAAGGGTGCGATGAAGCCGCGTGTGATCTCCACATCGGAGAGGTACACGTACTGGGCGAGTTCCCCTTGGTACTTCCAGAAGAGCGATGCCGTCCACCCCTGCTTGATCCAGTTGCGGGTGAACGAGGCACGCAGCTCGGGTGTAACGATCCAGGGTTCGCCAAGCGCCGCTGCAAGGGCATCGTAACGCCCCGTTGCACCTCCTCCTGCGGAAACGATCCAGTGCCCATTGTCCCACGAAGCCCCTACCGTACCACCGGCTGTCCGGAACTCACCCACGTTGATGTAGGTGAACCGCGATGCGTTCAATTGCGCAAGGGAGATGAGATCCTCGACCACGTTGAAAAAACCGCTGATCTCACTGCGGTACACATTGCGCTCGCGGGCATGGCGATAGGTGAGGCTTCCGCTGATGTTGTGCGAACGCTCCGCCTGCAGATCGGGGTTCCCCACGATGTCGTGGTTCACATCCACGAAGAACAAATAGAGTTCCTTGAGGCTTGGAGCGCGGAATCCCCGGGCATAGGAAGCTCTTGCCTGGAGGTTGTCGGTAATGTGCCACCTCAGGTTCAACGATGGGATGAGGGGAGCTTCATAGCGCGAGTTGTAGGCATATCGCAGGCCTGGCCGCAGGGTGATCCTTTCGGAAACACCATACTCGGCCGAAACGAAGACAGCAGCATCGGAGATGTCCCGCATTCCACCTTCCGCACCAACGCGTTCTCCAGCCCCGGTCTCGTGGTTGATGTCCATACCCAACTCATACTGCACGCGCTTACTGGTATCAGCGCTACTAAAGACAGCGCGTACGTTGGTAAGCGCGAATCGCGTGGTGTCCTGCATCCCATCGATATCGGCCAGCTGCTCACCCAAGGTAGTAAGGTCGCGGAACCATGTGTTCCGGGTCCGGGCATAGCGGTTGTGTGCGGCCAGGGCATTCAAACGGCGCCCCCTGCCAAGACCGGCTTCAACGAAAACAGCATTGTCAAAGCGTTGGGTCAGGTACTGTTCATCGAAGGCCGTTTCGAAGAAAGGCGGGCGCGGTCTGCCCCTGTTGATGATGCGGTCATGCATGGCCTCGCCCTTGTATCCAAGCGTCCATTTCCTGCCTACCCAGCGATAGTTCAGCCGACCGAAGAACTGCTCGCGGGGTTTCCACTGGAGGAAGCGGGAGCTATCGGCAAGCGCGGGGTTGAAGCTGGGGAGTCCGGTGTGCGAAGGGTCCCAGCCGCTGAAAAAGTTGCGACCGGCATTGAGTGCGAAGTTGTGCCTACCTACCGTGCGGGTCGCGGTGAATGTGGTGTTCAGGCGCCCAATGTGCTCTGCGTAGACGGAAGCCTTCAGCGTTGCCGGCCTTCCGTCGCCCTTGCGCGTGATGAGGTTGATGGTACCGGCCAGCGCGTTGGTGCCATAGCTGACACTAAGCGGACCTTCAATGATCTCTGCCCGCTCGATGCCGGTGAGGTCCAGTTGCGAAAGGTCCAATCCCCCGTCGAGGCGCCCGATTACCGGAACACCATCCACGAGGATCTTCACGTTCTCTCCACCCAGGCCCTGCATGCTGAGCGAGGTGCCGAGGAGGTTGTCCTGCTGCAGGCGGATGTTCAACTCGTTGCGCAGGGCATCGGCCAGGTTATTGGCGGCCAGGCGTTGGAAATGCGCAGCGTCAAGCACACGCACCTTGTGCACAGCACGGTCGGGCGAGGTGGGGGCGTATTGTCCGGTAATGACCAGTTCCGGTAGTTGGAACAGGTCGGGGAAAAGATGATAGGTGCGTGGAGACAGGTTGCGGAGGGTATCCAGCACGGGCTTGTACCCCATGAATGTGATCCGCAGGACGACACCGCGCTCCACCTCTGCTTGTGAAAGCGGCAACTCCACATGACCTCCCGGCCCACATACCTGCATGCTTCCAGGCCCACCTTGCACAGGCTGGTGTGCCACGTGCGCATAGCCTATCGCATCGTTCGTCCGCACATCGTTCACTTGGATCGACACATGGGCCTCGGCCACGGGCACC
>CAYQMC010000070.1:0-14588 GCA_964418285.1 uncultured Chryseobacterium sp. | reverse complement strand
CCGGGCAGCAGAACCAGAACCGCTTCAGCGTGGTGCAGACCACCTTCACGCCCAACACGCAGGTGTTCAACAGCGGCAATGGCATGGTGAACGGCTCGGTGTACAGCGTGGTGGTGACCTGCGAGCCTCCCCCAAGCCCGCCCACCGATTGCCTGGGTGCCACCCCCCTCTGTGACCCGCTCACGGGGGTGCTGCCGAACACGGACAGTGGCCAGCCCGACCTCAGTGCCGCCAACCGCGGTTGCCTGGGCGGGGAGAACGGTGGAACCTGGTACTCGTTGAACGTGGCGCAGGACGGCGTGATGGCCTTCACGATCGATTACAACGGCGGCTTCGCACTGTCCATCTTCGGGTTCATCATCCCCTTGGTGACCAACAACTACGACTTCGCCATCTGGGGGCCATACGGTCCGTACCTGCCCATAGATCCCTTGGGCACGGACACCGCTGGCCTGGACCTGATGTGCCCACCGAGCAGCCCGCCCATCCGGTGCAGCAACCGCTACGCGGATTGGCAGGGGGCCTTCTTCGCGCTGGGCTTCAACCCGGCCAGCACCGGCCTGGTGTACGACCCGGCCCTGCCGGTGAGCGGCGGCCAACGTTACGTGCGGCACCTGAACGTGCTTACCGGGCAGGTGTACCTGCTGTACGTGAACCCCACGCAGATCAATGCCGGTGCCGGCGAATATTCCATCACCTGGAACAACCTCGGCCCCGGTGGCGCTCCCCTTGTACCGGATCCCCTGGACAACTATTTCACGGGGAACGACCTGCTGGTGTGTGGTCCGCTGCCTGTGGAGTTGTTGGACTTCAACGCCAAGGCGGTGCATGAGCATGTGCAGGTGACCTGGAGCACGGCCACGGAACTGAACAGCGCCTACTTCGAGGTGGAGCGCAGCGCCGATGGCCACAGCTTCGCGCCCATCGGTCGCGTCACTGCTGCCGGCCAATCGCAGCAGCGCATCGATTATGGCTTCATCGACACCGCTCCCCTACCCGGCACCAGCTATTACCGCTTGCGCAGCGTGGACCTGGATGATACCTACACGCATAGCCACAGCGTTCCGGTGGACTTCGGAAGACCCCGCAGCACGGGCTTGGACCTGTATCCCAATCCGGCGAACGCCTCGATCACGGTGAGCTACGACCTGTCCGGAGAAGGGGCGGTGCATTGGAACGTGCTGGATGCCTTGGGCCGCAGGCTCGATACGGGCATCAACGCCGGGCAACGGGGCCGCAACCGCTTCGTAGTACCGCTGGAGCGCCTTGAGCCGGGCACCTACCTGATGGACCTGCGCCACCCCGATGGCAGCAGCCTGGGTACGGCCCGCTTCGTGAAGCAATAGGCGGATACGGTCCGGTCGGGCATGTTGCCGTGGCCGCATGGCACGCAGCCCGGATGCCTGTGCAAACTGCCCTCAGTGCGTAAAGTCGTCGTAGAGCAGGTACGGCTGCCGTAGCTTCATGAAGCTGCGGATGCCTGGCTGCCAGGTTGCGCGGATGGAGTCCTCGTCCTCACCGGCCATGATGCGCTTCCGAAGATCGGGGCCACCGGCAAGCTTGTCGAAGAAGCCGTTGGCGAGGAAGAAAGCGCTCTTGTCGGGCGCCTCGCGGTACAGGCCGATGACCCAGTGGAGGCGGACCTTCCGGTGCAGACGGCTCTGGAAGACTCCGTATTCGCCCAGATCGAAGCCTGTACACAGCTTGCCCTTGTGCGGGGGATCCTTCGCCCCGGGCGTGGGCACGGGCGTGAAGGAGTAGTCGCCCACCGGGTTGCCGGGGTAGCCGATGACCTGGAAGGGTTTGTCCGTACCGCGGCCCACGCTCACCACCGTTCCTTCGAACAGCCCCAGCGACGGGTAGAGGTACACCGCGGACATGTTGGGCAGGTTGGGCGATGGCCGAAGCGGTAGTTCGTACTGCGTGTCGTGGTCGTAGTTGGCGCAGGGCACCACCACCAGATCGCAACGCAGGCCTCCCTTCAGCCAGCCCTCACCGTTGATCATGCCTGCGAACTCGCCCACGGTCATGCCGTGTACCAAGGGCACGGGATGCATGCCCACGAAGGACGTGTGGGCCATGTCCAGCACGGGGCCGTCCACGTAGAACCCATTGGGGTTGGGACGGTCCAGCACCACCACCTGTTTGCCGTTCTCGGCGGCGGCTTCCATCACGTAGTGCAGCGTTCCGATGTAGGTGTAGAAGCGCACCCCCACGTCCTGGATGTCGAACAGGAGCACATCCACATCCGCGAGTTGTTGGGCCGTGGGTTTCTTGTTGCTGCCGTAGAGCGACACCAGCGGCAAGCCGGTGCGGGTGTCGCGCTGGTCCTTCACGTGTTCACCGGCATCGGCCTCGCCGCGGAAGCCGTGCTCGGGCGCGAAGACCTTCACCAGCTGGATCCCACGCTCGAGCAGGTGATCCACCAGATGCACCTCACCGATGCGTCCCGTTTGGTTGGTGACCACGGCAACGCGCTTGCCCTGGAGCAAGGGCAGGTATTCACGTGTACGTTCAGCGCCCACTCGAACGGGTGGCTTCTTCTGGAGCGCGGTGCGCACCACCTGGCCATTACCGGGTTGGGTGCAGCTCCAAAGCAGCAGCGCCATGCACGCTATCTTCGCCCGGCCCATCCACATGGAACGGGCGTCCACCGTGGGTTTCGCACACTTCATCGCCCGTCGCATCCTGCGCTCGCCGGACCAAGGCCGTGGTGATCGGCTTTCCCGTCCCATCGTAAGCATCGCGGTGTCGGGTATCGTGGTGGGCATGGCGGTCATGATCATTACGGTGGGTATCACACGGGGCTTCCAGCGCGAAGTGCGGGCGAAGGTAACCGGCGCTGGTGGCCACCTCCAGATCACCTCCCTGCGCCAGAGCGACCCACGCGAAACACCGCGGGTGGCCATTGACCAGGCCTTCTACCCCTGGCTGGACACCGTGCCTGGCGTGGCGCACATCCAGATCCATGCCAGCCGATCGGGCATCATCGAGACCGGTGAAGAGATCCAGGGCGTGGTGGTGAAGGGCATCGGAGCCGACCACGACGACAGCTTCCTGCGCAAGCATTTGGTGGATGGTGACCTGCCCGCTGTGAACGACAGCACCCGCCCGATCGACCTGCTTCTTTCGCGCTACCTCGGCGAGCGATTGCGCATCGGCACGGACGACACGATCACCGTGTACCTGATCAAAGGCCGTGAGGACATCCGGCCCAGGCGCTTCCGCGTGTGTGGCGTGTACGAGACCGGGCTGGAACAGCTGGACCACCAGCTGGTGTACGTGGACATCGGTCACCTGCAACGCTTCGCCCAGTGGGGCTTGAAAGCCGAGCTGATGGTATACGACACCGTGTCGCCCAAGGGGATCCGCATGGAAGGGCTGGCCTTCGGGGGCGATCGCGCACACCGTTTCAGCTGGCCCGGGCACGGGATCCATGGCAAGGGGCCCCATTGGCTGGAACTGACCGGCGACACCACCATCACCCTGGTGGCAAGCGACGCCAACGAGACGATCCCCGACAGTGCCTGGGTGCATGTGGTGCCACTGCCTGACGCCGTGGCCGCCCCCTGGTTGCGCCGGGACCAGGTGGAACTCAGCTTCGGTGGTTCGGGCGGCAGCCACACCAAGTACGTGGGCGGGTTCGAGGTCCAGTTGGAGGACTTCGCCGACCTGATGGCCATGGACGACCTGGTGTACGAGCAGTACCTGGGCTACGACCTGCGCTCCCAAAGCGTGCGCGAACGTTTCCCCGAGATCTTCGCCTGGCTGGAGTTGCTGGACACCAACGTGGTTGTGGTGATCCTGCTGATGGTGATCGTGGCCATCATCAACATGACCTCGGCACTGCTCATCATCATCCTGGAGCGCACCCCCATGATCGGGATGCTGAAGGCCTTGGGGGCCACCAACGCCAGCATCCGGCGCATCTTCCTCATCGATGCTGCGTACATCATCGGCATCGGCGTGGTGCTGGGCGATGTGTTGGGCATCGCGCTGTGCCTGGTGCAGCAGCATTTCGGCATCGTCACCCTGCCGGTGGAGAGCTACTACGTGGACGCCGTGCCGGTTGACCTCGACGTATGGCCCATCGTACTCCTGAACGTGGGCACCACGGTGGTGTGCCTGCTGGCCTTGCTGCTGCCCAGTGCGTTGGTCACGCGCATCTCTCCGGTGCGTGCCATCCGCTTCGATTGATCGAGGGGTAGCCACATCCCTTCCCGACACCCCAGCGCGCACAGAACTACCTTTGCGCGCAGGCGCAAGCCTGTACCACCCATGAAGATCCACGAGAACATCCTGAGCACCATCGGCGATACGCCCATGGTGAAGTTGAACCGCGTCACCAAGGAACTGCCCTGCACCGTGCTGGCGAAGGTGGAGACCTTCAACCCCGGCAATTCCATCAAGGATCGCATGGCCCTGAAGATGATCGAGGATGCCGAGGCGGCAGGCCTGCTGAAGCCGGGAAGCACCATCATCGAAGGCACCAGTGGCAACACGGGCATGGGTCTGGCCATGGCGGCCATCATCAAGGGCTACAAGTGCATCTTCACCACCACGGACAAGCAGAGCAAGGAAAAGGTGGACGCCCTGCGCGCCTTCGGCGCCGAGGTGATCGTGTGCCCCACGAACGTGGATCCGGAGGACCCCCGCTCCTACTACAGCGTCTCCTCGCGCCTGGTGGCCGAAACCCCGAACAGCTGGAAGGCCAACCAGTACGACAACCTGAGCAACCGCCAGGCGCATTATGAAAGCACCGGTCCGGAGATCTGGGAGCAGACCGATGGAAAGATCACCCACCTGGTCGTGGGCGTGGGCACGGGCGGCACCATTTGCGGCACCGGCCGCTACCTCAAGGAGAAGAACCCCGACATCCAGGTCTGGGGTATCGATACCTACGGATCGGTGTACAAGAAGCTGAAGGAGACCGGTGAATTCGACAAGAACGAGATCTATCCATACATCACAGAGGGCATCGGGGAGGATTTCGTACCGCAGAACGTGGATATGGAGCTGATCGACCTCTTCGAGAAAGTGACCGACCGCGATGCTGCCATCTACACCCGCAAGATCGTGCGCGACGAGGGCATCTTCGTGGGCAACAGCGCCGGTGCGGCCATTGCCGGCCTGCTGCAACTGAAGCAGCACCTGAAGCCCACCGACGTGGTGGTCGTGATCTTCCACGACCACGGCACGCGCTACCTGGGCAAGATGTTCAACGATGACTGGATGCGCGAACGTGGCTTCCTGGTGGAGGAGAAACCCACGGCCGGTGACCTGCTGAAGGGCAAGGAACTGCACTTGCTGAGCGTGGAGGCCGACGAGCCCGTGCTGAACGCCATCGACAAGATGCGCGCCCACAACATCGATCAACTGCCGGTCTTCGAGAACGGCAAACCCGTGGGCACCATCACCGATGCACGGCTCTTCGATGCGATCCTGGAGGACGCCGATGTGCGTCTGCAGGCTTCCCGTGTGGTGATGGGTCCGGCACTGCCGGTGATCGGGCTGGATGCCACGCTGGAGGAGGTGACGAAACGTTTGGGGAATGGCAGTCCAGCGGTGTTGGTGGAACAACCCAACGGCTATGGCATCCTGACGAAACAGGATATCATCGGGAAGTTGAAGTGATATCAACCGCGGTACCGTAGCCGCGACCCACCGGGTCGCCCTACGGTACCGCAACAACACAGGCCCAGCGGGCCGATGATGGCAGTCACCCATGACCCTGCAATACCGGAAACACGTCCGCCTGTCCAGCCACGATTACCTTCAAGGTGCGTATTTCGTGACAATGTGTACATATTGGCGCCAACAGGTGTTCGGGCGCATCGCTGGGTCCGGGACCGAAGCCCGCATGGAATTGACCGATGTGGGGCGTATCGTGGATGAATGCTGGCGCGCGATCCCGGACCATTTCCCACACGCGCGGCTGCACGAAATGCAGATCATGCCCGACCATCTGCATGCGATCATCGTATTGAACGGCGCATCCGACAACGGTATTCGTAGCGGCGACCCAATGGGTCGCGACTACGAAACCGTGGACGAACCGCGTAAAATTGCCAGGGGCCCCGCACGTGGGTCATTGGCGGCGATCATCGGGGCATTCAAATCGGAAACCACCAGGCAGGTGAACCGCCTGAACAACACCCCGGGCAGATCGCTATGGCAACCCAATTTCCATGAACGGGTGATCCGCGAATTCAATGATGAAAGGGGGCGCATCGCACGATACATCGCAAACAACCCAATGAAATGGCGATGACCATGCGCTCCGCCACCGACCAACTCCACCGCACCATCGAGGTGCCCGATCGTCCGCTGCGCATCATCTCCCTCGTTCCCTCCCAGACCGAACTGCTGTACGACCTAGGCCTCGGAGAACGTGTGGTGGGCATCACCAAGTTCTGCATCCATCCGGAAGCTTGGTTCAAGAGCAAGCACCGTGTTGGCGGCACCAAGAAGGTGGACCTGGACAAGGTGCGCGCGCTGAAGCCCGACCTGATCATCGGCAACAAGGAGGAGAACGAACGGAAGGACATCGAAGCACTGGCCCGGGAATTCCCGGTATGGATGAGCGACATCCGCGATCTGGAATCGGCCTTGGACATGATCGGTCAGGTGGGTGGACTGACCGGTACCGAGGAGCGGGCCCAAGACCTTGCGGCACGGATCGCGAGCGGCTTTTCGAACCTAGGGGTGCGCGAGGAACCCCGCACTGTGGCCTACTTCATCTGGCGCGAGCCCTATATGGTCGCCGGGCATGGCACCTTCATCAACGACATGCTGAAGCGCATGGGCCTGGTGAACGTGTTCGATGAAGGCGATGCGCGCTACCCCACGATCACGGAGCAGGAACTGGCCGAAGCGGACCCTGAGGTCATCCTCCTCTCCTCGGAGCCCTATCCCTTCAAGGAAAAGCACATCCTGGAGCTGAACATGATCTGCCCAGGCACTCCTGTCCATGTGGTGGATGGCGAACTGTTCAGCTGGTACGGAAGCCGTTTGCTGCGTTCGCCGGAATACTTCAGCGGTCTGCCCATCGTTTAAGCGGGCGCACCGGGCCTTGGCATGGCCCTACTTTTGCCCGTTGACCGCCGCATGCCACGCCTGTTCGCCTTATTCCTCCTTGGCCTGTTCGCAGCAGGGGCCGTCCACGGCCAGCGTGTGGGCCTGGTCCTGAGCGGTGGCGGGGCCGTGGGCCTTACCCACGTGGGCGTCATCCAGGCCCTTGAAGAGAACGGCATCCCGATCGATTACATCACCGGGAGCAGCATGGGCGCCCTGGTCGGCGCCATGTACGCATCGGGCCTTTCTCCTTGGGAGATCGACTCCTTGTTCAACACCGAGATGTACCGGATCATGGCCGAGGGTGGCGTGGAGCGCCAATTCCAATACTACTTCAAGCAGGACCCTCCCGATGCCTCGCTGATCAATCTACGCTTCGCCCTGGACACCACGATCCAGACCTCCCTTCCCACCAACCTGCGCAGCCCGGTGCTGATGGACTTCGAGCAGATGGGAGGCTTCGCTCCGGCCGCGGCGCTTTCGGGCTACGACATGGACCAGCTGTTCGTGCCCTACCGTTGCGTGGCCTCGGACATCACCAACCAGCGGGCCGTCGTCATCAGCAAAGGCGACCTGGCCCAGGCCGTGCGCGCCAGCATGAGCTACCCCTTCTACTTCAAGCCCATCCGCATGGACGGCAACCTGATGATGGACGGCGGGCTGTACAACAACTTCCCGAGCGATGTGATGTATTCGGATTTCATGCCGGACTTCATCATCGGGAGCAACGTGGCGAACAACGCCGCCCCACCCAGCGAGGACGACCTGCTGAGCCAGATCCGCTCCATGATGCAGGGCCGCACGGACTATTCGGTGATCTGCGAGGAGGGTGTGATCATCGAGCCGGTCACCACAACCACCCTCTTCGATTTCAGCGACGCAGGCACCACCATAGCCGATGGTCACCGGGCGGCCACGGAGCGCATGCCCGAGATCCTGGCACAGATCAAGCGCCGCGTACCGCGGGAAGAGTTGGATGCCCGGCGCAAGGCTTTCCGGGCCCGGTTCCGCCCGCTGGTGTTCGGCGAAGTGCGCATTACCGGCCTCAACCGCAAGCGCACACGCTACATCCGCCAAAGTCTGCTGCCGCGGCGTGGCGATAGCCTGACGATGGCGCAGCTCAAGCCTTCCTACTTCCGGCTGTACGCGGATCCCAACATCGCATTGCTGTATCCACGGGCCACCTACGTGCCGGAACGAGGCAACTACGACCTGGACCTGTTGGTGAAACCGGAGAAGGACCTTGAGGTGCGCTTTGGTGGCATGTTCTCCTCGCGGCCCATCAACACCGGTATGGTGGGGCTTCGCTACAACCTGTTCGGCCGCACCTCGGCCCACATCGAAGCCCTCTCCTACTTCGGCAAGTTCTACTCGGCCGGCCAACTGCGGATGCGTGCCAACCTGAGTTCAGCGACACCCTTGTACATCGAGCCGGTCTTCACCCTGCACCGCTGGGACCATTTCCGGAGTTTCTCCACCTTCTTCGACGAAGTGAAACCCTCCTTCGTGGTGATGCGTGAGACCTGGGGTGGTGCCAATGTGGGCATGGGGCTCGGCAACAAGGGCCTGCTGCGGTACGACATCAAACTGGTGGAGACCAAGGACCGCTACTACCAGACGGATGCCTTCACGGGATCCGACACGGCGGATGCCACCACCTTCCGCCACATCACTTCCGGGCTGATGCTGGAGCGCAACTCCCTGAACCGGAAGCAGCATGCCAATACGGGCGAGCGCCTGCTCGTCGAGTTTCGCTACACGGCGGGTGAAGAGCGGACCGACCCCGGCTCCACACAAGAGCAAGGCGAGGATTACCGGCAGGACCACACGTGGCTGCAGGCCAAGGTCACCTTGGAGAAATACTTCCTGCCCAAAGGCGCCTTCCGTTTCGGTCTGTTCACCGAAGGTGTGGCCAGCAGCATGCCACGCTTCCAGAACTACACGGCGAGCGTGGTGCGCGCTCCGGTGTTCCAGCCCACCCCGGAAAGCAGGACCTGGTTCATCGAGGAATTCAGGGCCCCGAACTACATCTCTGCCGGCCTGCGAAGCATCGTGGCCGTTGCCCGCAACAAATTCGACCTTCGGGTCGAGGCCTACGTGTTCCAACCCTACGAACCTTTCGTGCGCGGCGATTCGGATGCCACCGAAACAGCGCTGAGCTTCACCCAGCGGTACTACATCGGATCAGGCTCACTGATCTACCAAAGCCCGGTGGGGCCCGTTTGGTTCAACCTGAGCTATTTCGATGGACTGCGTGACCCATGGATCTGGAGCTTGAATTTCGGGTATGTCATCTTCGGCCAGAAGGCCCACGAATAAGGTTCTTTCGAACCAAGCTCGATCATAGGGTGGATGGGTTCGGCAACCATGCCCCCCGGGTGGAGCGTCGGCTGCTGTGCAGGAGAGCACTTCGCCGCTGCGATGCGTTCCTTTGTGCTTTCCATTGGCCATGATCGACCATTCCCTACTGGACCATTACGAACGCAGTGCCGGCGACCTGCAACAGCTGCCCCATGGTCACGGCTTCGCCGCCGAGTTGTGGGAGACCTTGGATGAACTGATGCTGGACCTCCACCTGATCCGCCATGGCTACGCCGACGAGGGCTATGCCCGGCATGTGGAGCGTGAACTGGCCAAGGTGTGCGCCGATGCCAGTGTGATCGAACGGATCAAGGACCTGCGGATCTAGGGCGGCCCATACCGTTTCCTATCAGCTCCCCTTATGTCGTCCCTCCGGGACCGATGATCCAAGGGGATACGAAGAAGCCCCCCGGCTGGCGGAGGGCTTCTTTGAAAGGACATGATGGGCTGGCTCAGGCTTGGGCCGTGGGCCCGCCGAAGTTCATGGGCACTTCGGGCATTTCGGTCTCACCGACGGTGCCGTGCACCTGCTCGAACTTGTTGATATTATCGGCCAGTGCACGCATCAGGCGCTTGGCATGCTGGGGTGTGAGCAGGATACGCGAACGCACCTTGGCCTTGGGCACACCGGGCATCACACGCACGAAGTCCAACACGAACTCCGAATTGCTGTGGGTGATGATCGCCAGGTTGCTGTAGATGCCATCGGCCACCTCCTCGCTGATCTCGATGTTGAGTTGGTTCGGTCGGGGTTGGTCCTTTGGGTCTGCCATGTTCGTTGTGTGCTTTCGTGGCGGTAGGGGCGCCTGATGATGCGCCCCTACCGTCCACAAATGATCATTCGGTCACTTCCTCCTGCGCTTCGCGCTGGGCGAGCATGCGCTCGTATTCGTCCTTGTTGGCCACCACGGTCTGGCGGTAGGCGCGCGATCCGGTTCCTGCTGGGATCAAGTGTCCCACGATCACGTTCTCCTTCAAGCCGTTCAGGTGGTCCTCCTTGGCGTTCACAGCAGCCTCGTTCAACACCTTGGTGGTCTCCTGGAACGAAGCCGCGCTGATGAAGCTGTCGGTCTGCAACGATGCGCGGGTGATACCCTGGAGCATGGTCCTGGCCGTGGCGGGTTGTGCCGGGCGCGCCTCGGCGAGCTTGGCATCGCGGCGCTTCAAGCCACTGTTCTCGTCGCGGAACTTGCGCAGGGTGATCATCTGTCCCACGCTCAGTGTTGTGCTGTCGCCCACGTCGGTGATCACCATCTTGTCGTAGATGGAATCGTTCTCCTCCATGAACTCGATCTTGTTCACGCCTTGGCGCTCCAGGAACTTGGTATCCCCTGGATCCTCGATCTCCACCTTGCGCATCATCTGGCGCACGATGACCTCGAAGTGCTTGTCATTGATCTTCACGCCCTGCATCCGGTATACCTCCTGTACCTCGTCCACCAGGTATTCCTGTACGCGGGTGGGGCCTTGGATGTTGAGGATGTCCGCCGGGCTGATGGCACCATCGCTGAGGGGTTGCCCCGCCTTGATGAAGTCGTTCTCCTGCACCAGGATGTGCTTGCTCAAGGGCACCATGTAGGTCTTGTGCTCGCCGGTACGGCTTTCCACGATGATCTCGCGGTTACCACGCTTGATCTTGCCGTAGGAGATGATGCCGTCGATCTCGCTCACCACAGCAGGGTTGCTGGGGTTACGTGCTTCGAACAGTTCCGTTACGCGGGGCAGACCACCGGTGATGTCACCACCCTTGCCCGAACTGCGGGGGATCTTCACCAGCACGTCGCCAGCCTCGACCTTCTGGCCTTCGGTGACCATGATGTGGGCGCCCACGGGAAGGCTGTAGTTCTTCAACTCCTCCTTGCCCTTGGTATCAAGGATCTTGATAGTGGGGTTCTTGCGCTTGTCGCGGCTTTCGATGATCACCTTTTCTGCGAAGCCTGTCTGCTCGTCGATCTCCTCCCGGTACGTGGCATTCTCCTCGATGGAGTCGAAGGCCAGCTTGCCGGCGAATTCGGAAAGGATCACAGCGTTGTACGGGTCCCAGGTGCAGATCACATCGTTCTTCTTGATGCTCTTCTGGCCGGCCACGTAGAGGTAGGCTCCGTAGGGGATGTTGCTTGTGGTGAGCACGATACCGGTATTGGCATCGACGATGCGCATTTCGGCGCTACGGCTGATGACCACTTCGGCATCATCACCCTTGCGGTCCTTGCGCTTCACGGTGCGCAACTCATCGATCTCGAGGATACCGTCGTACTTGGCGCGGATCTCACTTTCCTCGGTCATCTTACCGGCCACACCACCCACGTGGAAGGTACGCAGGGTAAGCTGTGTTCCGGGTTCACCGATGGACTGTGCCGCAATGACACCCACGGCCTCACCGATCTGCACCATGCGACCGGTGGCCAGGTTGCGACCGTAGCACTTGCCACAAGCACCCTGCTTCATTTCGCACGTGAGCACACTGCGGATCTCGACTTCCTCGATGGGGCTGTTGGCGATGGCCGTAGCGATGTCCTCGCTGATGGACTCGCCGCTGGACACCAGCAATTCGCCGGTCTGGGGATGCTTCACATCGTGCACACTGGTGCGCCCGAGGATGCGGTCGTACAGCGATTCCACGATCTCTTCGTTCTTGCGCAAAGCACTGGCCACCAGACCGCGGAGCGTTCCGCAGTCGTCTGCCGTGATCACCACGTCCTGTGCCACGTCCACCAGTCGACGGGTCAGGTAACCGGCATCGGCGGTCTTCAGAGCGGTATCGGCAAGACCCTTACGCGCACCGTGGGTGGAGATGAAATACTCCAGGATCGAGAGGCCCTCCTTGAAGTTGGAGAGGATCGGGTTCTCGATGATGTCCTGACCACCACCACCGGCACCTTTGTGCGGCTTGGCCATCAGTCCACGCATGCCGCTCAGCTGGCGGATCTGCTCTTTGGAACCGCGGGCACCGGAGTCCATCATCATATAGATGGAGTTGAAGCCCTGCTTATCCTTGGTGATGTGCTCCATCAAGGTGTAGGTCACCTTGCTGTTGGTGTGTGTCCAGATGTCGATGGTCTGGTTGTAGCGCTCGTTGTTGGTGATGAGGCCCATGTTGTAGTTGCCCGTCACCTCGTCCACCTCGGCCTGTGCGGCCTTCACCAGCTTCTCCTTCGCCTCCGGGATGACCACATCGTCCAGGTTGAAGCTCAGACCACCCTTGAAGGCGCTCATGAAGCCCAGGTCCTTGATGTCGTCGAGGAACTGCGCGGCACGTGCAATGCCGGCTTCCTTCACCACACGACCGATGATGTCGCGCAGGGCCTTCTTGGTGAGCACTTCGTTGATGAAGCCCACTTCGTTGGGCACCACCTCGTTGAAGAGGGTGCGACCGCAGGTGGTCTCGATCATGTGCTTCTCCCCCTTGGCATCCAACCAGCGCAGCTTGATGTAGGTGTGCAGGTCCAGGCGACCTTCGTTGTAAGCGATGATCACTTCTTCAGGGCTGTAGAAGGTCATGCCTTCTCCCTTCATGGCACGCTCGGAGTCGGTCTTGCGGCCTTTGGTGATGTAGTACAGGCCAAGCACCATGTCCTGGCTCGGTACCGCGATAGGCGCACCGTTCGCCGGGTTCAGGATGTTGTGGCTGGCCAGCATCAACAGTTGTGCTTCCAGGATGGCAGCATTGCCCAAGGGCAGGTGCACGGCCATCTGGTCACCGTCGAAGTCTGCGTTGAAGGCGGTACATACCAAGGGGTGCAGCTGGATGGCCTTGCCCTCGATGAGCTTGGGCTGGAAGGCCTGGATACCGAGGCGGTGCAGCGTTGGTGCACGGTTGAGGAGCACAGGGTGGCCCTTCAGCACGTTCTCCAAGATATCCCACACCACGGGCTCCTTCTTGTCCACGATCTTCTTGGCGCTCTTCACCGTCTTCACGATGCCGCGCTCGATAAGCTTGCGGATGATGAAGGGCTTGAAGAGTTCCGCGGCCATGTCCTTGGGCAGTCCGCACTCGTGCAATTTCAATTCAGGGCCCACAACGATCACTGAACGTGCGCTGTAATCCACACGCTTACCGAGCAGGTTCTGGCGGAAGCGGCCCTGCTTGCCCTTGAGCGAATCGCTCAAGGACTTCAGCGGACGGTTGCTTTCGCTCTTCACGGCGCTGCTCTTGCGGCTGTTGTCGAACAAGCTGTCGACAGCCTCCTGGAGCATACGCTTCTCGTTGCGCAGGATCACCTCCGGTGCCTTGATCTCCATCAAACGCTTCAAGCGGTTGTTGCGGATGATCACACGACGATAGAGGTCGTTGAGGTCGCTTGTGGCGAATCGGCCACCGTCCAACGGCACCAAGGGGCGCAGCTCGGGCGGGATCACCGGCACCACCTTCACGATCATCCACTCGGGATGGTTGGGACGGCGTGAGTTGGCATCGCGGAAGGCCTCCACCACATTGAGGCGCTTGAGGGCCTCGTTCTTGCGCTGCTGGCTGGTCTCGGTGTTGGCCTTGTGGCGCAGGTCGTAGCTCAGGGTATCGAGGTCCAGACGCTTCAGCAGGTCATGCAGCGCATCGGCGCCCATCTTGGCCACGAACTTGTTGGGATCGGTGTCGTCCAGGTACTGGTTGTCCTTGCCCAAGGTCTCAAGGATGTCCAAGTACTCCTCCTCGGTGAGGAAATCGAGGTACTGGACGGCAACGCCTTCCTTGTTCATGGCCGTGCCGGGCTGGATCACCACGTAGCGTTCGTAGTAGATGATCTGGTCCAGCTTCTTGGTGGGCAGGCCCAGCAGGTAGCCGATCTTGTTGGGCAGACTGCGGAAGTACCAGATGTGGGCCACGGGCACCACGAGCTGGATGTGGCCCATGCGTTCGCGGCGGACCTTCTTCTCGGTCACCTCCACTCCGCAGCGGTCGCAAACGATGCCTTTGTAGCGGATGCGCTTGTACTTACCGCAATGGCATTCGAAATCCTTCACCGGCCCGAAGATGCGCTCGCAGAACAAGCCGTCACGTTCGGGCTTGTAGGTGCGGTAGTTGATGGTCTCGGGCTTGATGACCTCACCGAAGCTGAGTTCGAGGATCTGCTCTGGCGATGCCAGGCTCACCACGATCTTGTCGAAGTTGCTGTTCAGCGTTACTGCCTTCTTCATGTCATACGTTCCTTTTCGTT
>CAYQMC010000069.1:8162-14655 GCA_964418285.1 uncultured Chryseobacterium sp. | reverse complement strand
GTTCACCGGTTCTCCATATTCTGCCGCATGTATTTGAACACTTCACCCGCCACCAAGACCATCAGACCAGCGGATGCCAGCACTAGGAACTCCACGAAGTTGAGCGTTTTGAAGTGGAAGAGATCCTGAAGCACCGGGAACTCGATGATCGCGACCTGGATCACGACCGATACTGCGATGGCCCAGTTGAACCACTTGTTGCTGAACACGCCGATGCGGAAGATGGAACGTTTGATGGAGCGCAGGTTGAAGGCGTTGTAGAGTTGGGAGAATGCCATGACCACGAATACAGCGGTGCGGGCCTTGTCGATCCCTTGGGGCAGGAAGTAGGTGAAGGCAAGGATCGCAAGTACAGCCATGATCGCCGCTGTAAACAGGACGAACGGCAGCACTTCTCCCGTGAGTATGTTCTCTCCCCGTAGAGCCGGCTTCCGGCCCAACACATCGCCGTGGCCTTTTTCCACCGCGAGCGCTTTATCGCACAGACCGTCGGTCACCATGTTCATCCAAAGGATCTGTGTGGCGGTAAGCGGGATGGGCAAGCCCATGGCCACGGTGCTGAGGAGCGCGGTGATCTCGGCGAAGTTGGTAGTGAGCAGATAGAAGCTGGTCTGCCGGGCATTGGTGAAGACGATGCGCCCCTCCTCCACCGCATGCACGATGCTGCTGAAGTTGTCATCGGCCAGCACCACCTGCGCCGATCCGCGCGCCACGTCCGTGCCCATGATGCCCATGGCAACGCCCACATCGGCTTTCTTCAGGGCGGGCGCATCGTTCACGCCGTCACCGGTCATGGCCACCAGTTCACCCATGTGCTGCAGGCGTTCGGCGATACGCAGCTTCATGGCGGGCGTGAGGCGAGCGAAGACGTTCACTTCCCGGACCGCCCGGTCGAATTCAGCGGCATCGAGCTTCTCGAGCTGCTGCTCGTTGAGGGCGAGGGTGGTACCCGGCTTCACATCGGGCCGGATGATGTCGATGGCGCGGCCGATGGCGACGGCGGTGTTGATGTGGTCGCCGGTGGCCATGATGACCCGGATGCCAGCATGGTGGCAGGCCTGCACTGCGGCGGGTACGTCCTCGCGCGGCGGATCGATCATGCCGGTGAGGCCCGCCATGGTGAGACCGGTGATCCGTTCCTTGTCGATGGTGCCTTCCTCCACGTCGCGGAAGGCCAGGGCAATGACGCGGTAGGCCTGGCCGCTCCAGTCCTCGATACGCTGATGCACCTTGGCGCGACTGGCATCGTCCATCGGCACCGCCTCCTTCCCGTTCCAGGCCTTCTCGCAGAGAGCGAGCACTTTTTCCGGAGCGCCCACCACCAGCAGCTGACGCTTTCCCTCTCGCTGCACCAGCGTAGCGCGCAGCTTCAGGTCGCTATTGAAGGGCAGGTCGTCCAGGCGCTCCCAGCCCTGCTGGCGGTCACTGCCATCGGCCTTGCGTGCCAGCACAAGCAGCGCGCCTTCCGTGGGATCGCCTACCAGCACATAGGAGTCCCTGGCCTTGTCGTGCTGCACCTGCGCATTGTTGCACAGCGCGGCCACACGCAGTAGCGGGTCCATGTCGGATAGCTCTTGCCCTTCGAGCACCTCGTCGCCTTCCATCACATTGCCGATGGGGGACCAGCCGCTGCCGGTCACACGGCGTTCGGGCCCCACGGGCAGGGCCACGCGTTCCACGGAAAGCACGTTCTGGGTGAGGGTCCCGGTCTTGTCGGTGAGGATCACACTGACAGAGCCCAGTGTTTCCGTGGCGGTGAACTCGCGTATGATGGCCTTGCGCTTGGCCATGCGGTGTGCGCCCACGGCCAACACGATGGTGAGCACAGCTGGTAATCCTTCGGGAATGGCGGACACCAGTGCGGCGATGGACACCAGCAGCAGTTCGTCCACGGCCATGCTCTGGAAGAAGTAGCCCATGGCGAACAAGGCCGATGCACTGAGGATGGCGATGATCGCCATCTGCCGGGCCAGCTTGTCGGTCTTCTCGCGGAAGTGGCTCTTCACCTCCCTGATGTCGGTAAGTGAGCCCGCGATCTTGCCGATCTGTGTGGCCAGCCCGGTGGCGGTGACCACGGCCACCGCGCTACCTCCCGCCACATGCGTGCTCTTCCACAGCATGTTCTTGCGGTCGGCCATGCCGGTCTCCTTCGGCAGGGCATCGGTACGCTTCCCCACCGGCACCGATTCGCCGGTGAGCGCTGCTTCCACGCAACGCAGGTCCTTCGCCTCCAACAGCCGGGCATCTGCCGGTATCTGGTCTCCCTCCTCCAACACGATGATGTCGCCGGGGACCACTTCGCTGGCGGGGATACTGCGCAGCTGTCCATCGCGCCGCACCTTCGCAGTAGGGGCCAGCATGTCGCGAAGTGCTTCCACCGCCTTCTCGGCGCGGTATTCCTGCACGAAACCGATGAGCGCGTTGATGAGGATGATCACGATGATCACCCACATGTCCGCCGTGTGGTCGGTGAGCCAGGAGATGAACGCGGCGATGGCCAGAATGCCCACCAGCAGGCTCTTGAACTGGTTGAGCAGGAGGAAGAGCCAATGGCGCTTGCCGGCCTCGGGGATCGTGTTGGGGCCGTGCCTCTCGAGCCGCTTGACGACCTCTGATCCAGACAGACCTCCTACTTCAACTTGGAAGCGGGCAATGGTCTCCTCTCTGGTCAGATGATGGAAAACACGCTCATCCATGAATACCACAAAGCAACTTGGAAGCAAGCTACCTCATGCTGATGGACATCAGGTCCAGTGGGACATCTCACCTGGTCCACGTTCCCGACGTACGATCGGGATCGAAAGGCTCGCCGTCCTTGCCGGCCCGGGGGTGCAAGGACTGTTCGCCATCGTTCGTTTCGTCATCGTTATCCAGGTGGTATACGATGCGCAAAGTCTCGACAGCGCTTGAGGGTAGAAATGGAGTGGTGGGGTATGGTCCACCCTCCTCATCCTCCACATCCTCATCATCCTCTTCGTACACTGGAGGAGGCGGATCCTGAACGGCGGGCTGAACGTGGCGGTATAGGAAGGCCATGAACGTGCCGGCCACACCACCCCAGAGGTGGCTCTCCCAACTGATGCGGGGAACGATGGGGAAGATGCCCCAGACCATGCTGCCATAGAGGAATACAACAAGCAGGGAGAGCGCCATGAGCGTACGCTGTTTTCGAAGCACACCGCTGAAGAACAGGAACGCCGCCAGTCCATAGACCACGCCACTGGCACCGATGTGGTAGTTGCCCCGAGCGCTTATCCACACCCAGATACCGCTGACGAGCCAGGAGACCAGCACCACATTGCCGGCCTTGCGGGGGTAGAAATAGATGAGGCTCCAGCCCAAGAGGAACACCGGAACCGTGTTGTTGAACACGTGCTCCAGATCGCCGTGGATGAAGGGTGAGAAGATGATGCCGGGAAGACCAGCCAGAGTGCGCGGCAACACCCCCCAGCGATACAGTTCCAACCCAAGGCCTTTGTCCAGGAGATACACCAGCCAAAGAACAAGGACCGTGAGCGCCGGCAGGATCGCTGAGCGCCCAATGCGTTTGCGCGGCACATCAGGGTCCTCCAACACCTGCATGGATGGCTGTTGCATGGTTCGAAGTTGGCAGATCCCGGGCCTCGTGCAACCTGCGGACATTGTGGCAGTTCAGCGCTCGGCCTTTCTTTGTACCATGAACACGCGTCGCATCTTTCCCGTTCTCCTACTGCTGATCACCGTAGTGGCCTGCCTGGCCCAACGGCCCGAACCCGTTGCAGCACCTACCGTTGCCACGCAGGACGATGCAAGCGAACTGGCCTTGATGATGCGCTCGATGGCAGCCCATGCGGACAGTGTGAAAGCGGCCCTGAAGCGCGACGGCAAGCTGCCACCAGAGCCGGATGTAAGCCGTCTGCTGACTGCCACGCCAACGGAAGGCATGCACATCGACCCCATCACCTATCCCACTTTCAGTGCGGACTACGTGAAGAAGTTGGAGGAGTTGTACAAGGCCCCGAAGAAGCAGCGCACCAAAGCCTACAACGCCTTGGTACAGAGTTGCGCCAACTGCCATGGGGTGCATTGCCCCGGACCCTTGATGCGCATCAAAAAGATGTACGTGGCCTTGGAGGACTGACCCGACCGCCTAGGGAGCGGAATAACTACCGCACCGCTGCAACCACCTTGCCGCTCGGTGTGCGGTGTCCTTCAGGGTAGAATGCCCCGATCTTCACCTTGGAATCGATCAGGAACTGCGTGATGTCGAAGGACGGCCGCTCATCCGTGGCACGGAGCACCAACTCAGCGGTGGCCTCCGCATCGTTCCCAGCCCGGTGGTGCTTGAACTGGATGCCATGCATGTCGCACATTGGTCTTAGGCCATAGGAGCTGCGTCCTGGCCACACCTTGCGGGACATGCTGACGCTACAGAAATATGCGAACGTGGGATGCGGCAGGCCATGGCTGGCCAGCGTGCTGCGCAACACGGTCATGTCGAAGGCCGCATTGTGGGCCACTACGACCTGATCGTGCAACAGCTCTGCCACCTCGTCCCAGATCTGCTGCCACCGCGGTGCACCAGCCACATCTTGGGGCGTGATGCCATGCACCGCGATGTTGTACGGACTGAAGTACGGCCACTGTGGCGGCTTGATGAGCCAGTTCCGCACCTCACGCACCACGCCCCCACGCACCACGGCAATGCCCAGTTCGCAGGGGCTGTCCGGCTGGGTGGTGGCGGTCTCGAAGTCGAGGGCAAGGAAGTCCATGGGAGTGGCTGGCAAGGTATGCAGACGAATACGATAGAACCTACCGAGAACCTGAGCGACAACGAGGACATCCACGCTGTGCCGTTGAGTACGATGTGGTAAGAGTAATGCGCGCATAGGGTACGTTCTCTCCGATATCTTCGTTGGAACAATACCTGATGCCACGCCTATTCTCCCTCGCCGCATGCGTGCTGACCGCCCTATACACCCACGGGCAAGAGCAGCGCTTCTTCATTGGCATCCAAACATCACCGGACCTTGCCTACCGCACACTCGAATTGGTGGACCGCAACCCATCAAGCGAAGTGATCATTGAGGCCCTGAATACGTTGCACACACCGCGGCTGGGCTACACAGCCTCCCTAGTGGCAGGGTATGCGCTTTCCGAGCAATGGGCTATGGAAGGCGGTATAGGCTATGCGTTGCACGGCTGGTCATGGGACCTCTCACAGTTGAATTTCGGCGACCAGATCGAGCCGCGCAGGGGCTTCATCTACAATACGGAGGATATGCTTGGATCCATTAGCCAGGAGTTCCATTACCTCAATGTGCCCGTGCTAGCGACACTCACGCTCGGAAAAGGTCGCCTCCGATCGATCAGTAGTGTGGGAGCTTCAGTGAGCTTCCTACTCAAAGCACACTCCGTGACGGTATGGAATGGTGAGCGCAACGTGGTCGAACAGGATGACTACCATGCGTTGAACTTCTTCCCCATGATCAGCACAGGGTTGTCCTATGCAATGGGAGAAAGTGGAGCACTTCGCATGGAACCCACATTTCGCTTCGGTGTCCTCGAACTCCAGGATGGGCCGATCAGTGAACGGCTTTGGAGCGCGGGACTGCAACTGGGGTATTTCCGCTACCTGTGATCCCTTAAGCGGATAATGTGGCCGGAAATTCGCCACGTCATGGCGGATTTTCGGCCACATCGCAGCTCACAACTTCACCACCTCCGCATCCGCCAGCGCCTTGTATAGCCTGCCAGCCGTGGCTTCGCTGATATTCACCAGCGGCAAGCGCATGGCATCACCGCAGATGCCGAGCACATTCAGCACGTACTTGATGCCACCAGGATTGCCCTCGGCGAAGAGCAGATCGATCACTTCGATAAGGCGCAAGTGTTCGCGTCGCGCGGTCGCGAGGTCTCCTTTCAGCGCAGCATGGACCATGGTACTGAACTCTTTCGGCAGCGCATTGCCCACCACGCTGATCACTCCTTCGCCGCCAAGGGCGATGATCGGCAGCGTGAGCGCATCGTCGCCGCTGATGAGCATGAAGTCCTTGGGGCGGTGTTTCAGGATGCGCCCCATCTGGTCCAGGTTGGCGCTGGCCTCCTTGATGGCGATGATGTTCTTGAAATCGCGAGCCAGGCGCAGCGTGGTCTCGGCGGCCATGTTGCTGCCGGTTCGCCCGGGCACGTTGTAAAGTATGATGGGCCGCAGGCTGGCTTGAGCGATGGACTTGTAGTGCTGATAGATGCCCTCCTGCGTAGGCTTGTTGTAGTACGGGCTCACGCTGAGGATGGCGTCCACACCGTCCATCTCGAAACTGTTCAGCGACTCGATGACCTCGGCCGTGTTGCTGCCGCCGCAACCCAATACCACGGGCACACGGTTGCGCACGAAACCGATGGTCTGCGCAAGGAGTTCGTGCTTCTCGGCCCTTGAAAGCGTGACGCTCTCACCAGTGGTACCCATGGATACAACGTAGTCCACACCACCGGTGATCTGATGATCGATGAG
>CAYQMC010000069.1:0-8152 GCA_964418285.1 uncultured Chryseobacterium sp. | reverse complement strand
CAAAGTCGATCAGACCATTGGAACGGAAGGGGGTGACAAGAGCGACACCGAGGCCGCGGAAACGATCATCCATGTGTGCTACCGCTTGAGACGGTCTAATTGAGAGAGGGTTCTGGTTTCGCGTTCACCATCATCAGGTAGTGGTGCACCTGCTGGATGAGCTGCGGAAGGCTTTGCGATCCGGCCATATCGATCATCATGTCCAGGATCTTCTTATTGCTCTCACTGTAGCGCCCCACCTTGAAGCGGGAACGACTCTTGGCCATGATGTACTGGATGGGCAGGCGGTCCTGGAGAGTGAGGTCGATGATGATCTCGTACTCCTCGGCCATGAAGTTGGCCACGGTGTTACCCTGTGGGATCCGGTACCAGTTCAGGTCCTTCTGGCATATGGCGTCGAAGTTGAGCTTGGCGTGCAGGTAGTGTGGCAGGGCCTTCTCGTCGCTGTAGCCCAGTGCCATTATGTTGCTCAGGCCGAGTTCCTCTTTCAAGCGCTTCACGTAGTTGCGCACCTGGTTGTGGGCGGCTTCGTCCTCCACCACATACACGATGGCGACCTTGCGGGAAAGCCCGATGTTGCGGGCAATGGGCTTGCGGTCCGCGGATAGATCGCGCAGCAGGCGCCGTACGCCCAACCATTCCTTGATACGGTCCAACAGCTTCATCCTTCGATCATCCGTATGAATTCATCCTCGTCGATCACCCGCACGCCCAGCTGATCGGCCTTGGTACGTTTCGCAGGGCCCATATCTGCTCCTGCCACCACAAAGCTCGTCTTGCTGGAGATCGATCCGCTCACTTTTCCGCCGTTCATTTCTATGGCCGCCTTGATGGCATCGCGGCTGAAATTGCGGAAAACCCCTGACACCACGAATGACAAGCCTTTCAGGCGGTCGCCGACGGACACTATTTCGGAAGGGTCCAACTCCATGCGCAGGCCCTGTCCGCGCAAGCGTTCCAGAATGTCCCGGTTCCCTTCCACCGCGAAGAAATCCACGATGCTCTCAGCGATCACCGGGCCCACCACATCGATCGCGGTCAGCTCTTCCTGGGTCATGGTGGCCAGCTTGTCCATGCTGCCAACGGAGCGTGCGAGCTTCTTGGCGACCGTTTCTCCCACGTGCCGGATGCCGATCGCAAAGAGCACACGCTCAAAGGGTACGGTACGACTGGCAGCCACACCATCCACCACAAGCTGGGCACTTTTTTCGCCCCAGCCCTTCCCCAAAGCCAGGAGCTGCTCCTTCCGCAGGTCGTATAGGTCCGCCACGTCGCGGATAAGGCCGGTGCGGAACAGCAGTTCAACGGTCTCTCCTCCAAGACCTTCGATGTCCATGGCCTTGCGACCTACGAAGTGTTCGATGCGACGCGTGATCTGGGGCGGACACCGGTGTTCGTTGGGGCAGTAGTGCTGCGCCTCCCCTTCCAAGCGGATCAGCGTGGTGTGGCACTCCGGACAGCGCTCCGGGAAGACAACGGGCCGCGCATCACCCGGACGTTCATCCAGGACAACACCCACGATCTTAGGGATGATCTCGCCGCCTTTCTCCACTTGCACCATATCGCCGATGTGCAGACCCAACTTGGCGATCTGGTCGGCGTTGTGCAGACTGGCGCGTTTGACCGTGGTGCCCGCCAGGAGCACGGGTTCCAACTCCGCCACCGGGGTGATGGCGCCGGTCCTGCCCACCTGATAGACCACCTCGTTCAATCGCGTAACGGCTTGTTCGGCGGCGAACTTGTAGGCAATGGCCCAGCGTGGGCTCTTGGCGGTAAGGCCTAGTTCATCCTGGATATCCAGGCCATCCACTTTGATCACCACACCATCGATGTCGATCTCCAAGCCATGGCGGTGCGTGTCCCAATGGTCGATGAACTCCATGATACCGTCGAGGTCGGTGGCCGTAGCGATGAAGCGACGCGCCGGGTCGGGCGTCCGGAAGCCCCATTCCCCCGCATTCCGGATATTGGCAAAGTGGCTGCGTGTCGGGAGTCGATCACCCTGCACGCCATAGATGAAGTTCGTCAATCCCCGTCGAGCCACCTCTTTCGGATCCTGCAGTTTCAGGGTGCCTGCAGCGGTGTTACGCGGATTGGCGTATGCCTCCTCCCCGGCTTCGATCCGCTGTGCGTTCAAGGCGTTGAAACGCTCGCGCGTGAAAAGCACTTCACCGCGTGCCTCGAAGACCGCAGGCCATCCCGAGCCATGCAGTGTCAGGGGAATGGCACGCACCGTGCGGATGTTTCCCGTGATCTCCTCGCCCTTTTCGCCATCGCCTCGCGTAACACCACGCACCAGGCGCCCCCCTTCGTAGGTAAGGCTGATGGCCACGCCGTCGTACTTCAGCTCCATCACGTACGTGGTATCGCCGATCTCCTTCCCCACGCGTGCCACGAATTCGGCGACTTCTTCCCTGCTGTAGGAATTGCTCAACGAGAGCATGGGATATCGGTGCGCAACGGTGGGAAAGTTCTTCGTGATATCCCCGCCCACCCGTTGTGTGGGACTATTGGGATCCGCGAGATCGGGGTACTGCGCTTCCAGCTGCTCCAGTTCCTTCAACAGGAAGTCGAACTGCTGATCGCTGATGACCGGTGCGGCCAGCACGTAGTAGCGGTGGTTGTGTTGCTCCAACTCGGTGCTGAGCTGCTGGATGCGACGCGCGGCCTTTTCCTTTTCCATCATCGTTCGGCGCGGATGAAACGCGGATTGCCGCTAAGGTCGCTCTCTATGGATACCTCTCGGTAATCCATGCTCCAGAGCAATTCCTCCACCGCTGGTGCGTGGATGTAATGCCCTTCGAAGAAAAGGCGACCACCAGCAGGTAGTGCTTTGACAGCCAGCTTCGCGATTACATGGAAGAACAACAACGGGTCACGGTCGTCCACGAAAAGTGCCCGATGTGGCTCGAATTCGCGTACCTGTGGACTGAGCGATGCTTCCTCATTACGTGGCACATAGGGCGGATTACTGACAATAAGATCGGCCGGTGGCAGAGCAAAGGATGCACTCAATACGTCCGCTTGTATCCATTCCACATCGAGGTCGTTGCGCAATGCGTTACGCTGCGCGATCGTCAGCGCTTCTTCGGAACTATCGATGGCGATGACGGTAGCACTCGGGAAAGCACGCTTCAGTGCCAAGGCGATGCAGCCACTGCCTGTACCGATGTCCAAAATGCGGGCCGGCACACTACCCTCCTCGATGATGTTCTGCACCAACTCTTCGGTCTCTGGGCGGGGGATCAATACACCAGGACCTACTTCCAGTTCGAGCCCGTGGAAGTGCACCCGCCCCAGCACATACTGCAAGGGTTCACCTGCCCGCAGGCGCTCCATAGGGGCATAGACCTTGATCAGCTCGCTTTCGCTCAGGGCCTCATCAAGACGCAATTCCAGTTGGGACGCATCCCAACCGAGGGCATGGTCGAACACGGCTCGCACGATGGCCTTCACCTCACCGGAGCTGTATTGCCCGGCCAGGCTCGTTCCATATAGACCGACCAGCGTTCGTACCCGATTATCCGCTGTGCGCATGGCGCAAAAGTAGCCGCCCGGAAGCGCGCGCCGCCCAAGATCCGTTCGCCAACTTTGCCACCGATGTCGACCCCGCACACGCCCATGCAACGCGCCCTTCAACTGGCCCGCCTCGGCGCCGGCAATGTGGCACCAAATCCCATGGTGGGCGCGGTGCTCATACAAGGCGAACGGATCCTGGCAGAAGGCTGGCACCGGCGGTGTGGCGGACCGCACGCCGAAGTGGAATGCCTGCGTGCCTTCGGCGATGCTTCGATCCCCGATGATGCCGTGTTGTACGTAACGCTTGAACCCTGCAGCCACCACGGAAAGACACCTCCTTGCGCGGATCTGGTGATCGCGCGTGGCATCAAGACAGTAGTAATAGCCCATGAGGACCCCTTTCCTGAAGTGGCAGGGCGAGGAATAGCTGCACTGCGTTCCGCCGGGATCGAGGTCAGCGTGGGCATGGACGAAGCCGAAGCGCGTTGGACGAACCGTCGTTTCCTCACCTCCGTGGAACATAAGCGGCCCTATATCATCCTGAAGTGGGCACGTTCGGCCGATGGATTCCTGGACCGACACCCCCGCGGTGCACGGGGCGTTCAGCGCATCAGCACGGCTGCAACCGATGTGCTCGTACACCATTGGCGCAGTGAAGAACAAGCCATCCTGGTGGGCAGCCGTACCGTGCTGAACGACGATCCCGCGTTGAGCGTGAGGCATGTGGAAGGACCCCAACCCTTGCGCGTGGTGTTGGACCGAGCAGCCATTACACCCGAGGGATCCAAGGTCTATGACGGAAGCGGTCCAACCCTGCTATTCACGGGCGAGGAACGACCGAAAATCGTTGCGGAACAGGTCATCCTTGATGTGGAAGCCGACCCCTTGGAACAAGTCCTCGCAGAGTTGGACCGGCAAGGTATACGTTCCGTATTCGTGGAAGGTGGGGCCGAACTACTGGGGCATTTCCTGCGCGCCGATTCGTGGGACGAAGCACGCGTGATCCACGGTACGCCCTGCTTCGGGCAAGGCACTGCGGCTCCGGAAACGACCACCGCAGCGCTGCGCACCTTCGCGTCGGATGCGGACCGCATCGCACTGCACATCAACCCCGCGTCACCAGCAATTCGCGGATCCACCCCCCCACCCACATGGCCCTGGTGACCGCCGCCGCCTTCTTCATGGCGGTCCTCTTCCTGCTCTTCAAGGTCTTCGAGTTGCGCCGCATCCCGCTGTTCCCAGCGATCGTGGTCAACTACTATGTGGCCTGCATCTGTGGCATACTGGTGGCACCACCGTGGCAGGCCGGCGACCTGACCCCACTGGCCCTACCGAGCGCGATCTTGGGCTTCCTCTTCATCACCATCTTCTACCTCACCGGCCTTTCCGCGCAACGCGCCGGCGTGGCAGCGACCACCGTAGCGAGCAAGATGAGCCTGGTGCTCACGGTACTGTTCGCCGTGTACCTCTATGGTGATCGACCGGGTGTCATCGGTTGGTCGGGGATCACATTGGCACTGGTGGGTGTGGCATTGGCATCCTGGGTGCGCACCACTGGAGCAGCCAGGGGGGAGTGGTTGTTGCCCGCAACGCTCTTCGTTGGCAACGCTGTGATCGACATCACCATCAATTGGGTCCAGCGCATGCACCTCACCGAAGCGACCGAAGCTGTGTTCCCCACACTGCTCTTTGCCGTTGCCGGAATACTCGGTACCGCTTGGTTGCTGATCAAGCGCGAGCGTGGGGCTTTTGCTGGCCCCGGGGTATGGATCGGTGGGACCATCCTGGGCATCATGAACTACGCAGCACTCTACTTCGTGGTGCAGACCTTGACCTACAGTGACATGCCCAGCAGCAGCGTATATCCCTTGGTGAACATCGTTGTGATCCTGTTCGGCACCGCCGCGAGCATCGCGCTCTTCAAGGAACGGCCGCGTGCCATTCAGTACGTGGGCATCGGGTGTGCCGTGCTCGCGTTGGTGCTTATCCTGAACGTGCAGCCATGAATACGGACCGCTACCGCACGCTGACAGGCGAAGGGAGCGGTCAGCTGCGCGAAAAGGCCAGCCGCTTCATCGGCATCGCATTCCCCATGGCCGAAGAGGAAGCATTCAAACAACGCATGCAGGAATTCATGAAGGAGCACCATGGCGCGCGGCACTTCTGCTATGCGTGGGTGCTGGGCGATGCAGGCGAACGGCACCGCGCCAACGATGCTGGCGAACCCGCCGGCACTGCTGGGAAGCCGATCCTCAACCGGATCCAAGCACTTGATCTTACCTACTGCGGAGTGATCGTGGTCCGCTACTTCGGAGGAACACTACTGGGCAAGGCCGGGCTGATCCAGGCATACGGAGAAGCCGCTCAGCAAGCATTGGCCGATGTACCCGTGATGGAACGCATCGTGCGCGAACTCGTGCGCATAACGTGCGGCTATGCCCAACTCGAAGCGATACGGAACACCTTGCATGCCCACGAGGGGGAAGTGCTACACAGCGATTTCACTGACGTGGTGACCCTACGCGCTGCATTGCCCCGCAGCGTGGTGGATGATCTGCTGCATGCATGGAGCACCCAAGGCATCCTAGCCGAGCGCAACGATCAGGAGAAATAAGGCGCGAGTGCGTCGACCAGATGCTGCGGAGCACGGCATGGTCGCATGGTGGAACTATCAACGAACACCAGTGTTGTCGACGCTTCCGTCAACAATTCGCCCGCCTCATCGTGCAGTTCATACCGGAAGATGATACGCACATTCGGCAAGGCTTCGATGGTTGTACGCACGGTGATGAGGTCATCGTAATGCGCAGGTCGATGGTAGCGCACATGCATGTCGTGCACGGGCAACATCACCCCTTCCTCCTCCAGCCGTCGGTAAGGAAAACCCAGGCTTCGCAAAGCCTCCACGCGCCCCACTTCGAAGTACTCGGCATAGTCGCCGTAGTACACGAAGCCCATTTGATCGGTCTCGCCATAGCGCACTCGGAAGGAGGTGTCGTGGGTGTACATCGCCTGGAATTCTTGTCCTATATACGCCAAAAGAAGTGCATCTGCCATTGCGGAACGCACAGCGATGGACCTATCTTCGAAGGGTCGCTGGTAACAAGCAAGTTGCTTGATGGCACTTTGTCCATGTTCAATGACTTATCCACCAACCGATCATCGAGCTTGGGCGAGCAGCGAGCTCCGGCTGGTTTCGCACCGATCGCCCCAAAGCCGCGTAGGATAAGGCTTTCGCGCTTCACCCAAGATCGTTACCTTGAAGTAAATTTTTCGACACCATCAAGTACCCCTTTCATTTTTTTGTTCACTTTCTTCGGTACATATTTGCCACCCGTTAGATGGAGCACATCATGTATCACGCATGAGGCTTCGATCGCAACGCCCACCACCAAGGACCAACCCACAAACTCGCTGACCCATCCATGAAGAAGGACCACGAGAAGACCTGGGAGCGGTGCCTGGAAGTTATCAAGGACAACGTAAACCAGCAGAGTTTCAAGACTTGGTTCGAACCGATCAAGGCTTTGAAGTTGCAGGACAGTGTGCTTACCATCCAGGTCCCCTCGCAATTCTTCTATGAATGGCTGGAGGAACATTACATCGGACTGCTGAAGAAGATCATCCGCAAGGAGCTGGGCAACGAAGGGCGCTTGGAGTACTCCATCATCATGGAGAACGGTTTCCAGAACGCCAACCCCTATTCGGTCAAGGTGCCAACGAGCAACGCTCGTGATGTCCGCAACCCTGCCGTGAACCTGCCGATCGACGTTGCCAACAGCCCGATCAAGAATCCCTTCATCATTCCCGGCCTGCGTAAGATCAAGGTCGAAAGTCACCTCAACCCCAATTATGCCTTCGACAATTTCATCGAAGGGGACTGCAACCGATTGGCGCGCAGTGCAGGTTATGCCGTGGCCCAGAAGCCCGGTGGCACGGCCTTCAATCCGTTGCTCGTTTATGGTGGGGTCGGCCTCGGCAAGACGCACTTGGTACATGCCATCGGCATAGAGATCAAGAAGAACCATCCGGACAAGACCATCCTGTACGTTCCTGCGGAGAAGTTCACCCAACAGTTCATCGAAGCGGTGAAGAACAACACCGTTGGCGACTTCACCCAATTCTACCAGATGATGGATGTGCTCATCATCGATGATGTGCAATTCCTGGCTGGAAAGGAGAAGACGCAGGATGTGTTCTTCCACGTGTTCAACCACCTTCACCAGAGCGGCAAACAGTTGGTGATCACCAGCGACAAGGCACCGGTGGAGATGGCCGGGATGGAACAGCGCCTGCTCTCCCGCTTCAAATGGGGGCTAAGCGCCGACCTGCAAACCCCCGGTCTAGAGACGCGTATCGCCATCCTGGAGAAGAAGATGTACGCCGAGGGCATCGACCTGCCCAAGGAGGTGGTGGAATACCTGGCCTACAGCATCACCACGAACATCCGGGAGCTTGAGGGCGCCATGATCAGCCTCATCGCACAAAGTTCGCTGAACAAGAAGGCGGTAACGTTGGACCTGGCGAAGCAGATGATCGACAAGTTCGTGAAGAACACGGCGCGCGAGGTGTCGATCGACTACATCCAAAAGGTGGTGTGCGATTACTTCGACCTGCCCATCGAACTGCTGAA
>CAYQMC010000068.1:0-14679 GCA_964418285.1 uncultured Chryseobacterium sp. | reverse complement strand
CTGGCAACAAGCAGTGCTGGGATCCATTTCCCACCTCCCCACGTTCAGGCATTTCCAGATCACACCAGCATCCCGAAAGCCTGGGACCGTGGCAACCCGCTACTCGGTGAATATCCCTGCGCGGTCCTTCGGTCGTTCGTTGATCCGCCAATCGGCACCTTTCATGCGGAGCTCTTCCTGGGGGACCTTGTCCATCGGATACAGCACAGCATCCGGCCGGTCCATGAAGGTCACCGTGCTCACCTGTCCATCGGCCAGACCCACGGCGATGCGGCTGCAATCCGCCCTGTTCACCCCCATCAGTGATCTTTCTCCATCCTTCGTTTCCCGGGCGAAATACACGGTACGCGCATTGCCTTCCGCCAGTATCCGCTTGAGTATGCCATCCGCGAAGTAGCCCACCATATTGTTTCCCGTCACCTGGTCGAAGTTCGTGCTGTCCGCCTTGGACATCAGGAAGGCTTCGCGCATCACATCCAATCTGTGCGGCCCGCCATCGCGCATGGTGATGCGGATGTGCTCTCCAGTGATCTGGTCGTTGCCGCTCCACAACGCCGGCCGGTGGAACATGTGCAGCAGGCTGTCCGCATCGCTGTAGACCAAGGTGTCGCATACGCCCTGCATGTCGCTCTTGAAGAAGCGCACATTGCGTCGGGCTATGATCCTGCGGTGGGTACTGGTGGACCCTGCACTGTCGGTGCGCACATCGGGCCTGGTGAAAAGCGTATCTCCGTGGAGGAAGAGCGAGTCGCCGTCCATGAGCATGATGAGTTCCGCACGACCCGTGATCATGGAGCGGTCCGTGCGGTCATTGTAGCTGCCGTGTTTGCCATGTACGATCAATTCCCCGGATGTGTCGGTCATGCTCACATTGCCCCAAGCACGCCCCAGGCCGCTTGGGCGATCGTAGTAAAGGGTGTCGCCCTCGAGGAGCCTGCCTTGTGCCAGGATGCTGGAACGCCGCGTGAAGCGGGCCTTCTCCAACCGCGTATCATAGGTGCCCTTAGTGGTGTTCAACTCGCTGCTGTCGGCCAACTGTCGGATCCGCGTGGGTCCGAAGAAGGATGCGATACCGGTTGCCGTGCCGTAGTGCATGGTATCGGTGGTGATGATGCGTTCCGGATGTTCAAGCCGGACGTTCCGGCTGAAGATGAAGGTGCGCGTTTCCGAGTAGTAGGTGCCATTGCGGCTTGTAAGCACGTTCTCGTCCGTACAGCTTTCGATGCGTCCACCCTCGGCGTAGATGCCGGTCTTGGCGCGCAGGTCATAGTCCAGGGAGGGTGATGTGAGTTCCATGTCCGGGTTGCGTAATATCACGTCGCCTTCAAGTCGCGCTGTCCGCTCGTTGCCCTTGTACCGCAAGCGTTGTCCGGTCATTTCCAAGGTATCCCCTTGCTGGATGCGCACCTGCCCGAATGCGTCGAGGCGCTGGTCGGAATAGAGGTAGGCGCTGTCGCAGAACATGAGCGCATCGGCATGTTTGAAGCGCACATTGCCGCGCAGCCGCTGCGCACCGGGTGCGATGCGCTCATCGAAGGACCACTCATCGGCGTTCAGGATCTCCACCCGGGCTCCACCCTGTTGCGTGCCGTCCTGTGCGGCCGCGCCACCGCCAAGCAGTAGCAAGGATAGGAGGAGCGTGGTGCGGATGAACATGGCGGTGCACCGTGACAAAGGGTGTACCATAACGCGCCCTTCAATTCATGGATACACCGGGCAGCTTGCGCATCTGCCGGTAGTGTTTGCTCAAGTGCTCCAGCAAACGGCGCATGTGGCCTTCCGCTTCGCTGGTCGCTGCGCTGATCTCCTGCTGCCTGGCCCGCAGCACCATAACACCGTAGATCGCCGTGAAGCAGGTGGTGATGGGGCCGTCTGCATCCTCACCGGCCGCTTGCTGCAAGGACTTGATGCCGGGCTCCGCCTTGGCGAAGAGCGCGTCGTACTCCTCATCGTTCAGCAGGTCCACCAGGCTGCGGTGCAGGAACTCCAGTTCCATGATCACTTCCTCCACCTCGTTCAGGTGCCCTCGTTCCGTGATGCCTTGCTGTTGCATTCGCTGGGCGAGTCCGGTATACCAGGCCAGCATGGTGTCACGCGCGTCCGGGTCGGCATCCATGGGCTCCACCAAGTGCGTTTCGATGGCGGCGGTGTCGAATTTGTGGGCACGCAATAGGTCCTCCAGATGCCACATGCTGATCACGTAGCCCGCGATGTTCTCCTGCTTCTTGCTTGCCAGTGGATCCATGCTCAGGGCTTCGGGCTGTCCTTGCGGTCGCGGTGGCGCTGGTTCAGCCCACTGATCACGGCATCGGATATGTTGAGTTCGGGATTGCCGACCCAGATCTGCCCTCCGCTTTGCACGCTGAAGATGTAGTCGAAGCCGGCTGTTTCATTGAACTCCTTCAAGAATTCCATGATGTCGTCGGAGATCCTCGACAACATCTCCACCTCCAGATTGGCCAAGCGCTGTTCGCTGTTCGCCTGCATCTCCTGGATCTTGGCCATCAGTCCCTGCAACTCCGCTTCATCGGCCTGCAATTCTGCCTTGGTGCTGTAGGTATGATCCTTGGCCATCAACTGCTGATACCGGTTCTGGGCCTTGTTCATCTCGTTCTGCAGGTTGCTCTCCAACTTCAATCCTTCAGCGCGATAGCGGTCTCCCTGCTCTTTCACCAGTTCGAAGCGCTGTTGAACACTGTCCATGTAGAAGTAGGCGATGCGTCCCTCGGGTATGCTGGTACTGTCGCGCACGTAGGGCTGCACTACCACCTCCTCGGTTCGCGCCGAGGTGGAGGGATCGATGGCATCGGGTTCCCTGGGCAGCAGGTTCCAGGCCAAAAGGGCCGATAGCACGATGTTCCATACGATCAGGAGAAGAGCGATGTTCTTGGGCATGGGGTGGTGCGTCGAACGGCATCTGTTGCCGTTGGCGCAAAGGTATCAGAGCAGGTGCAGCGCGCAGGTCATTCCTTCTATTGCTGGTCGTGGTGCGAACAGGGTTGCAAGGATGCCGTGCATGGCCGCGCACTGCATGGTCATAAGCTCAGCAGTTCCTTGAACCGTGTTGTCTGTCGTCGCGAAACTTCGAGACTTTCGCCGGACTTCAGCTTCATCATCAAGCCGCCGCTGAACCAGGGTTCCACACTCTCGATCCAGCGAAGGTTGACGATGTGCTTGCGGTTGGTCCGGAAAAAGACCAAGGGGTCCAGCTTTTCCTCCAACTTGTTCAGGGAGCGAAGTACCAACGGCTTGTGATCGTTGAAACGCACACGCACATAGTTGCCCTCACTTTCGAAGTAACGCACGTCCTTCAGGGTGACGAACCAGCATTTCTCCCCGTCCTTCAGGAACACCTGGTCCTCTTCGCGCAAGATCTCGCGCCGCATCACACCGTCCTCCGCATTGGCTGCCTGCAGCTTGTTCACGGCGGCTTCCAGGCGTTCCGGGTCGATGGGTTTGAGCAGGTAGTCCAGGGCATTCACCTCGAAAGCCTTCAAGGCATGCTCGTCGTAGGCGGTCACGAACACGACCTGGGGTGCTTGTTCCAGGTTCTCCAGCAGGTCGAAACCACTGCGCCCCGGCATATTGATGTCCAGGAAGATCAGGTCGGGCCGTTTTTCGGCGATCATTGCTTCGGCCTCATCGGCATTGGTCGCTTCACCAACGATCTCGATGTTGTCGTAGCGGCCCAGCAGGGTCGCCAGTTCCTTGCGCGCAAGGCGCTCATCGTCTATGATCAGGACTTTCATTCACGTGTGGAATTAATGGGGCGTTTCGCTCGATCCGATCGATCGACGGCCAGTGGGTCAAGGGGCAGGAACACTTCGGTCACTACCATATCGTTCCGGTTCGCGATGTCCATGTGTGCCTTGGATCCATAGATCATCTCCAAGCGTTTACGCGTGTTGCGGAGGCCTATGCCGGTGCCGTTCACCAGGCCCGGTACATAGTGCCCCGAGTTATGGACGAAGAGCACCATGTCCCTGCCCTCCATGCGTGCTCCGATCCGCACTTGGCCTCCTTCGGGGATGTTCGCCACACCATGGCGTACGGCATTCTCCACCAGGGTCTGGAGCAGCATGGGTGGCACAGGCTGCCGTTCCAAGCCTTCGTCAACGGCGAAGCTCACTTGCAGGCGTTCCTCATAGCGCATGGCCTCCAAGGCCAGGTAGGCCTTGACCACGTCGAGTTCCTCGCCGAGGGGTACCACCTTGCGTTTCACAGTGGCCATGGCATTGCGCAATATGGCGCTCAACTGGGTGATGGCGCGCTTGGCCTGCTGGGGGTCCTCGTCGATCAAGGCGCGAATGCCGTTCAGCGCGTTGAACATGAAGTGTGGGTTCATCTGTGCCCGCAGGTTGCCCAACTGGTTCTCGCGGTTGGCGGTTTCCAGGCGCAGGTTTCGGATCTCTTCGCGCCGGCTGCGGATGAAAAGGGCGTAACCGAAGTAGGCCATGCCCCAGAGCAGGAGCAGAAGGGTCCAGTTGAGCACCCTGCCGAAGAGCTCCAATGCGGGGCGTTGGAGCAGCGGGGCGAAACGCGTGAAGAACAGGTCGTGTACCACTCCTTCCAGCAGGAAGGCCACTACGCCCAACACCAAGGCTCCCAAGGAAAGGCGTGGCAAGGCATGTCCGATGTCGTGCTCCAGCCAATGGAAGCGCAGGATGAAGAAGCGGTAGAGGTGGCTGATGCCCACTCCGGTGGCGAATACCAGGGCCATCACCTTGAGTCCGTCGGCAGAGAGCGTGCCGTTGAAGTAGTTCCAAAGCACGAACAAGCCCACGAACAGCAGCCAGCTGACCACTTGGGTGGTCCAGTACAGTACACGGGTGGCGCGTCTGCTGGGTGTACTTCGCACAAGGGGGGGCATCCGTTCCGTTGTTCCCCGGCCAAGATACCGGATGGCCGTCGCAGCGCTCCTTCGATCACATGAGCGGCTTCCGGCGAAGTACGGACGGATGGCCGCCCGTACCTTGGTCCGGCCTTGCCGCGATGAATTTCCTTGGTCACCTCTACCTGTCGGGCAGCGAGCCCTTGGTCATCGTTGGCAACTTCATGGCCGATGCCGTGAAGGGTCGCGATCTGAGCAGATTCCCCGGAGGGTTGGAGCAGGGCATCCGGCTTCATCGGGCCATCGATCATTTCACGGATAGCCACCCCCTGCAGCGCGCAGGCCGCGAGCGCCTGCGCACCCATGCCGGGCGATACGCCGGAGTGGTCATGGACCTGTTCTACGACCACCTGTTGGCCAGCGACTGGCACCGTTGGCATCCTGATCCGCTGCCGGATTATGCTCGGCGCATGTACGCCCTGCTACACCAGCACCAAGCCCTGCTGCCCGAACGCACCCTGGGTATGTTGCCCCACATGGTGCAGGGGGATTGGCTGAACTCCTACGCCCAGATCGAAGGGCTTGGGCGGGCATTGAACGGCTTGGCCGGGCGTGTGCCGGAGGGCCACGTCATGCGTGGCGCCGAAAAGGTCCTATTGGAACACGAGGCCCTGTATCGGAGCGAATTCGAACGCTTCCTGCCCGAATTGCGTACAGCCTTGCAGGATCTGCCATGAGGTACGTGCAACATTTCCTCTTCGGGGCCTACGGTTCCCTACTGCTGGTGCTGGCCATCGCGGCCGCGCGCACGGGCCTGATCACGGCTGAAGAGGTCCGCCTGCCGTGGGAGCGACCCTTGGTGCAGCGCGATCTGGATGCCGTGTTGGCCGATACGCTGCGTGTGCTGGTCCTGGAGGATCCATTGAGCTACGAGACGCGTCCGAAGGCGGTTTCGGGCTTGGAATACGACCTGCTGGTCCGTTTCGCGCGCGGCTTGAACGTGCCTTTGCTGGCCATTCCCATGGACCATCCTGACAGCATGCTCTTGGCCTTGCAACGTGGTGTAGGGGACATCATTGCAGCGCAAGCCACACCTCGCAAGGACCGCAGTGCTTGGGTGGCCTGGTCCAAGCCCTACCGCAGCGTGTACCCGCTGCTGGCCACCCTGCGTGCCGATCCGCAGGTGGAGCATGTGAAGGGTAAAGCAGTTGTGGAACAAAAGATGGATACGGCCGAGGTGAGCCTGTGGTCACCCTTCGCCGCTTCGGATTATGCCTGGCACCGGCCCGCTGCTTCGCCCATGCCCACCCACGTGGATGCCGGGATCACCCCGGAGGACCTGCTGATGGAAGTGCTCTTGGGCAGGCATGGTGCCACGGTGGTCACCGATGCGCGAGCCAGCTACGAGGCGGGGCGATTCCCCGTTCTGGAGTTCAGCGGACCGCTGGGTCAGGAAGTGCCGTTGTGCTTTGTGCTACGTCGGAATGCACCCCGGCTGAAGCAACGCCTGGATGCCTGGCTGGAGGATCCCAAGGAGGTGCATGCGCGCAGCATGCTGGTGAAGGCATATACCGTTTCCCTGTCCAAGTCCGGCCCCTTGCGTACACGCAAGACCATCCCCGTGGATAGCGACAGCATTTCGCCCTTCGATCATCTCTTCCGCGCCCATGCGGTCCATATGCCTTGGGATTGGGAGCTGTTGGCCGCGATGGCCTACAAGGAATCACGCTTCGATAGCACCGTGACCTCCCGCAAAGGAGCGCAGGGCATCATGCAGATCATGCCGCGCACCGGTGAACGGTTAGGCCTGCGGCCTGGCGACCCCATGGAGCAACACATCGCCGCGGCCACCCGGTACCTGAACAAGCTGGACACGTTCTGGCTGCGTGCCATTCCGGACCGTGAGCAGCGCCTCCGATTCGTACTGGCCTCGTACAACGCCGGTCCCGGGCATATCGTTGATGCGCAGCGCTTGGCCGATCGCTTGGACCTGGATCCCGACCGCTGGGAGCATAATGTGGAGCGTGCAGCGTTGCTCCTTGCAAAGCCGCGATACTACCTCCAGCCGGGCATGAAGAACGGGTACTGCAATGGAAGGCAGGTGTTCCATTACGTGCGCGAGGTGCTGAACCTCAGGCGTCAGCTCAAGGGCAGGCCACGGCCCGTTGTCAGCGAGGATAGCAGTTCCGTGCCCGAAAGAGCGGGCGAATAGAGCCGGTCGCTGTAGACGGTGGCCAGTACCTTCAAGTGGCTCGCCGACCGTTCCGCCCCCCAAGCTTCAAGGAGGATGTTCCCGTAGCGCTGGTCCAGCGGTGTGCCGCTGCCGTGCATATCGGGTTTCAGGTAGTGGCGTTCACGGTGCTCGCCCTGAACGCTGATGCGCAGATCGCTCATCTGGACCCTGTAGCCCATGTCCAGCACCTGCTGGCGGAAGGCGTCCAACAGGTGGTGAAGGCTGTCCACAGGCCAGTGGGGGGGGCGTTGCAGTTGCATCCCCGTCGCCTTGGCATCGCGGAACAGGTGCAGCCTTGCCGTGTCACCACGCTTCAGTTCCTGGTCCAGCATGTCACGCAACTCACCGAGTTGGCCGCGGGCTTCCCCGAAGGCCATCCATTGTGCGTGCCGCGTCTCGAAACCCGGATCGCGCACCAAGGGCGCATGGTGCAATTGGCCGGTCCGCTGCACCACTTCACCAAAGAGCCGTTGTTTCAGGTTGTCGAACCAATCCATGACAGCGAAGTAACGACCGCCGGCATCGAAAGGATCACGACGTGACCTGGAACCAGGTCTGGTGATCGCGCAGGAATGCCTGCTTGGTGCGTACCTTAAGTTTCGCCAAACTCCCTGGGCATCCTACCTTGCAGCCACCTGCAACACCATGTACACCCGTCTTCTTCCCCTCGCCCTGTCTTCCTTGTTGTTCCTTCCCTCCTCCGCCCAGGATGAAGTGGACCTTCCCCAAGGCCTTGCACCGCATGAACTGGAGCTTATTCCGGCCTACCGGGATTCGCGTGCGGGCGCCGCACGGGGCATCACCACACCACCCGATTTTCCGGTACGCACCATGGCCGAGTGGGAAGAGGTGCAGAGCTTGGTAGTGGCTTGGCGCAGCTATCCGCCCATCCTGAAGCAGATCGTGGCGAACGCCAAACAGGAGTGCGAAGTGATCGTGTTCTGCTCCAGTACCGGTTCCAGTTCTCCGGCCAGCGTTAGCAGTTACCTGCTCAGCGACAACGAGGGTGGGCCTGCGTTGCCCGATCTGGACAACGTAGTACTTGAGGTAGCGCCCACCAACAGCATCTGGATCCGCGATTATGGCCCGGAAGTGATCTACCGCAACGAGGTTGATTCCCTGTACTTGCTTGACTGGATCTACAACCGCCCACGTCCCGCCGACGATGAGCTGAGCAACGTGATCGGTGCACTCAAGGACATACCCGTATACAGCACCACCCAGTCGCCCAATGATCTGGTGCACACGGGCGGCAACTTCATGGCCGATGGCTTCGGCACCGCCTTCTCATCGCTCCTTGTCGACCGTGAGAACGGCCCCCAGGGCGAGTTCAACCAGACCAGTAAAAGTCCGGCCGAGGTGGATGCCCTCATGCAGCAGTTCATGGGCATCGACACCTACATCAAGATGACCGAGTTGCCCTTCGATGGGATCAGCCACATCGATATGCACATGAAACTGCTGGATGAGGAGACCTTGCTTGTGGGAGAATTCCCGGTGGGTGTAAGCGATGGGCCGACCTTGGAGCAGAATATGGACGTTGTTACCACCTCCTTCACCTCGGTGTTCGATACGCCCTATGAACTGGTGCGTATCCCCATGGTGCCAAGTACCGGAGGTTCCTACCCGCCAAGCGCCAGCTACCGCACCTTCGCCAATGCCATCTTCATCAATGAACTGGTGCTGGTGCCAACCTACCGCGAGCAATGGGACACCACTGGATTGCGCATCTGGCGGGAGGCCATGCCCGGCTACCGCGTGGTGGGCATCGATTGCGACAACAACTCCGCCAACATCATCAGTGCCAGCGGTGCCATCCACTGCATCACCAAGACGATCGGCGTGGAAGATCCCTTGCTGATCCGCCACCAACGCCTGCGTGATACCTACGAGACGGTGCAGCCCTATGTGGTGCAAGGATACCTGCGCCACCGCAGCGGCATTGCCTCGGCACGCCTGCACTGGACCACCGACACCGTGCAAGGATATGCTGCCGTGGATATGAGCGATGTGGGCAATGGCAACTGGCAGGCCTCCATACCGGCCCAGCCGGAAGGTACGTTCGTGTACTACTTCATTGAAGGTACGGCCAACAGTGGCAAGCAGCAGGTGCGCCCCATCACCGCCCCGCAGGGCTGGTGGCGCTTCAGGGTATTGGGCCTAAGCACGAGCGTGCCCGACGTGGCCGGCCCATCCATCGTGGAGGTTTTCCCCAACCCCACATCGGGTCTGGTGGCCATCAGCGTGGCTGGTAGTGGTGACGCCTCGGTTTCTGTGCGTCTTACCGATGTGTTGGGTCGCGAAGTGATGGTCCTCCACAACGGTCCGATGCACCGCGATGGCCGCGTCTATGCGGACTTGAGCTACCTGCCCGAAGCCCCTTACCTGCTTGTTGTGGAGAATGCCCAGGGACGCAGCTCACATCGGGTCCTGAAGCAATAGGATCGTCAATTCTTCCGCTTCTTCCTCCTCAACTCCGGCTCTTCGTGGAAGTAGTAGCGTAGGTCCACGGTCAGGTAACTGCCATCCAGGATGGTGGACAAGGTGTAGGGGAAGAAGTTGGGCCCGTAGTAGGTCAATTCCGCCACGGCCATGTCGTTGAAAGGCCTGTGGAAGGAGGCCCCGAGGTAGAAGCTGCCCGATCCCTCGGTGCGGTATTCCACACCCATGTTGCCCAACACACCGAACTGGGCCCAGTTGCGGCGGAAAATGTAGATGCGCCCCTGTTCAAGGTCGCGCTGCACATCACTGGGGTACATGTCCAGGCTGAAGCCGATGGCAGCGTTCATCCACGTGCGTTCGCCCAGTCGGATGAAGGCCAGGATATTGAGCGGGATCTCGTACCCCGTATGTCGTACACGATCGAAACCGCTGTATCCACTGGTATCGTTCTCCACCCCGAAGCGGTAGTTCCGGCGGATCTGCCCGATCCCCGTTTCCAGGGAAAGGGTGTTGGTGAGTCCCACACGCACGCTCATGCCGAATGCATAGCCCCCGGTAAGTTCCACAGAGCCACGCACGTTGGGCCGTTCGGCAACCGTAAGGGGGTCGAAGAAGGAGAAGGGCACCACCGGTTTCACCTGCATGCCGAAGGTGGTAAGGCCCTTCTGGGCATGACACAGCGTGGAAGCCAGCAGGAGCAAGGCGCTTAGAGCCCAGCGGGCTCGGCGCTTACCATCAGCTGCTGCCCTACACGCAGGGTGGAGCGTCGCGATATGCCGTTCAGTTCGCAAAGGGCCTTGATGCTTGTTCCATAGCGTTCCGCGATGGCGTAAAGATGCTCACCTTTCTGCACGGTGTGGAATTGTGTGCCGAGCGGGTAGGCAGCATAGCTCCAACGCGTTTTGCGCAGCACCAGTGTGTGGCAGCTCAGCTGACCCAGGGAAAGGTCGATGAAGCGGGATGGGTCGATGGGGATGCCCTTGAAACGGACCTCCAGGTGCAGGTGCGGCCCCGTACTACGCCCGGTATTGCCGCCCAAGCCCAGTATCTGGCCGGCCTCCACCTCCTGGCCCACGGCGACCTTAGTGCGGTGCAGGTGGGCGTAATAGCTTTCCAGCCCGTTCCAGTGGCGCACCACCACGATACGCCCATAGCTTCCGTAGCTGCCTGCGTAGCGCACGACACCAGGGAACAGGCTGCGCACCGATTCGCCTGTGCGCAGATCCAGGTCTATGCCATTGTGCGCCCGGCCATTGCGCCACCCGAAGCGCGAGGTGAGCACTCCGGGCACCGGCATACCGAAGCCGCAATGCAGTTCATCCTCCACCAGCTTGATCAGCAGTACGCTGTCTTGTGCCGCCAACTCCGGGCCATAGGCATTCGGGCTTTCCGTCCGCCAGTCGCCGTAGATGTGGCTGCCCGGCAGGTGCGAGTCGCAGTACCAACCAACGTACAAGGCATCGTCCACGGAGGACTGCGAGGGCATCTCGCTGGCGTACAGGTTGATCTCGTTGATCAGGGCATAGGGCACCGTTTCCAGGTCGAAGAGGGAGTCGATCAGGACCACCATGGCTGCTTCGTCCATGCTGCGGATGCGCTGGAACAGGCGGAGGTCGCGGTTCAGGTCCAGCAGAGCGGGTTCCAGGGTACACAGCGAATCCAGCAGCTCTTCCAGGTCCGAATCGCTGAGCATCTCCTCCACTTCCAGCAGCTTCTCATCGCCATACACCACCAGTGCGCTCAGCGTATCGGGAGTGCTGTCCGGGTCGAAGGAGTCCTGCGCCTGGGAAGTAGCTCCCAGCAACAGGGCCGATAGCAGGGTGGGCAACAGCAGGAGGTTCGGCGCCGGGCTGTTCATGGTGCTTGCAGGCAGGTGCTCCATTCCAGCCGCATGAACGGGTCTACGGTCCGAAGCGCGGTGAAGATATCGGCCGTCCGCGAAAGTGCCCAACGAAGCCACCAAGCTCCGCACAATTGCGACGGATGCCCCCTCACTTCTGCATTGCCCCCAGTATGGCCAGCAGCACCAGCCCTAGGGTGAACGCGATAAGCGCCCAGCGGAGGCGGCCATCGCTGATGAAAGGCGCGCGATGCCTGCCCAGCACACCGTAGTTGATGCGGATGGCCGATTCGCGGTGCCGCTGTTTCACACCGATAAGCCGCATGCCGTCGTCCTCCTCGTTCGTCTCGTAGGGTATGCCTGCAGCATCAAGCCCTTCCATGAATTCCCTGCCCATGTCCCGGTCGCCGAACCGGAAGACCAGCCACGCGGAGTCCGTAGGGTGGTCATCGAAGTTGGTGAGGTTGAGGAGAGCCATTTTCTGGTGTGGCGATCAGGCTGGGGGGCGGGTGGGGCCGATCCGAAGATCACGATGCTTTATTCGCCACTCTTCCAGGTCACGCACTGGTCCAAGGGTTTCCGGTATCCCTTGGGCCATTCCACGGCGGGGTAGCCGATGTAGAAAAGGCCCAAGGCCTGGTCCTGTTCTCCCAAGCCGATGAAGTCGCGCATGGCAGGGCCGGTCATGGGGCCGCCGGTGGCCCAAAAAGCACCCAGGCCATAGGCGGTGCACGTCAGGTGCATATTCTGCACGGCACAGGCCACGGCCAGCAGCTCGTCGCGTTCGCTGATCTTGCCCTTGGGGTCGCGCGCCATTCCCAGGGCGATCACTACGCTGCTTTGCAGGGGGCGCTGGGTAAGGTTGTCGAACTTGCGCTGCAGGAACTTCTCCGGGGGGGTGCTGCGGGTGTATACGTCGCCAAGGAAGTTACTGAGCTCTTCGCGTGCTGCACCACTGTACACCGTGAAGCGCCAAGGCTGGGTCATGCCATGGGTGGGTGCCCAGGTACCATTGCCCAGGATCCGTTCCACCAACTCGCGGTGTACCACCCGGTCGGTGTAGTCCTTGGGGTAGATGGTACGCCGGTGCCGCACCAGGTCGCTTATCTCGCTTACGCTGAATTTCATGGTCGTGCTTGGGAGCTGCAAAGAGAAGCGATCCAGCGTTGATGTGCATGCGGGTTCGATGCGTGGTATTCTTTTCCGCACGGCGCGTCTCTGGGTTTGGCCATTTGGGTGCCCCGTTCGATAACGGATCGATGCGTGGGGAGCGGGAGGGGTGGACCGAAGCAGGGAGCGATCTTGAGCGTGACTCTGTGGCACATCGGTCCGGCAAGCACCGCCCGGCTTACCTCCCAGGCAGCGTTCCCATGCAAAGGCCTGTCTTACCTTGCAGCACTGGAACCCATATCCCGTAATCGACCTGCACCATGAAACACCGTTACTCTTGTCTTTCCCTGGCCCTTCTGGCCTCCACGGCCTTGTTGGCCCAGCCCACCTTGAACGCCGGTAACAATATCCCGATGGCCGGAAGCGACTACGCGGTATCCTCCTCCACGGTTTGGGATTTTCCTGGCGACGCTGGGGCCGACCAGCTTTTCGGTCAATGGTCGCTCGTGGGAACCGGCAACCGCAACATCAGCTATCTGGACCCATCGGTCAGCAGCAGTTCCGCCCAGGTGGCCGGTGTGAACCTTCTGTCCACGGATGGAGGTAGCGACACCCTCTTCTGGCAAGGCGATGCCGAGGGCCTCACGATCCTCGCGGACAAGAGCGGACTGGGCTTCGTAGTCTACACCGACCCCCTGCTGGAGCTGAAGTACCCCTGCACCTTCGGCACCACCTGGACCGATGCGGTCAACGCCAGCTACGTCGTGCAAGGCTTCAACGTGCAACGCACCGGCACGGTCAACGGCAATGCCGATGCCTATGGCACCTTGGAACTGCCCGAGGTGGCCCTGGACGACATTCTCCGTGTGAAAGTGCGCCGCGTCATCAACGATGCCTCTCCGGTGGTCAACATCCAGCGCATCTCCGAGACCTACTACTTCTTCAGTGCCGATGTGCGCCACCCCGTGCTGCGCCTCAATGTGGATAGCGCGATCATCAACAACGGTGCTCCCGCGGTGACCCGCGATGCAGCCTGGATGTACGGTGACGGCAATGTATCCGTCGGGGACATCAGCTTCGATGATGTGCGCTTCACCGCTTATCCGAATCCCGCCGTTGGTCCTGTGAACCTCAGCTTCGGCAGCGCGGAACATGGCACCCGCAGCATCGAACTCATCGATGCCACAGGTCGCACTGTTCAGCAGTTGCCGATCGTGCAGCGCAACACCACCGAAGTGCCGGCTGCTTTCGATGCCAGTGGCTTGGCGCCCGGCGTGTACCACATCCGCCTGGTGGGCGAGAGCAGCGTGCTGGGCAGCCAGCGCCTGGTGGTGCAGTAAGCTGCTTATCGTCTTCGTTGAACGCCCCTGTCGGACCTTCCGGCAGGGGCGTTCCTATTCAAGGGGGCCGCAGCACCCATCCGCACGAACGGTGCGCCCCCATCGGGAGCCAACAAGTTCAACACCGCTCCCGCATCGAAGCACCTCCGGGTCCCACCGTGCCAGCGCCATGTCGGGGGCAGACCTCCATATTCCGTTATTCGCGCTTCTACCCCCCCGAACGATCCCCTTTCCCCGGCGTTACCTTCACCACCATGCTCGGCGACCGTTTCAGTAAATACATAGCCCCCCAGGACGATCGCTCGCCCTTCGAAAAGCTGCTGCCCTTGTTCCTGGAGTTGCTTACCCACACCAGCGGCGATGTGGAGGAGGCCTTGGATTGGATGAAGGAAGTGGACAAGGAGCACGGCCTGTTCAGCAAGGACTACACCCTGGAGGACTTCAAGGCCGACCTGCGGAAGCACGGCATCATCGGTGATAAACCCACCAAGGGCGGCAAGACCGCGCTTACCGGCAAGGCCGAGAAGCTCATCCGCGAACGTGCGCTGGAGCAGGTCTTCGGAAAGTTGAAGAAGAGCGACATGGGTGGGCATGCCATCCGCAAGAGCGGGCAGGGCGATGAACCCACCAGCGAACGCAGGGCTTACCGCTACGGCGACGCCATAGAGCAGGTGGCCATGAGCGACAGCATACGCAACGCCCAGCAGCGCGGTATCGATGAGTTGCAAATGAACGAGGGCGATCTGGAAGTGATCGAGACCGAACACCAAAGCGCATGCGCCACGGTGCTCATGATCGACATCAGCCACAGCATGATCCTCTACGGCGAGGACCGCATCACCCCTGCCAAGAAAGTGGCCATGGCCCTGGCGGAACTCATCAA
>CAYQMC010000067.1:0-14816 GCA_964418285.1 uncultured Chryseobacterium sp. | reverse complement strand
CGGGCGGAGAGGGGAGTCGGCTCCGGGGCGTCGGTGGCCGCGAAGAGCGAGGGCTTGGCGAGTTTGTAGCCTACCAGAAGCAGGATGGCGGCGAGACTGGCCAGGGGTATCATGCGTAAGAGGCCGGCAATGGCGAACACCGAGATCAGGATCCACAGGCCATGCAGCATGGTGGAGAGCTTGGTATCGCCGCCGCTCTGCACGTTGGCCGAGCTGCGTACGATAACCTGCGTAACAGGAAGGCCACCAAGAAGCCCGCTCAAGATGTTTCCAGCGCCTTGCGCGAACAACTCGCGGTTCGCAGGAGTGATGCGTTTACGCGGGTCCAGCTTGTCCGTGGCCTCCACGCAGAGCAGCGTTTCGATGCTCGCCACGATCGCCAAAGTGAAAGCGATGCGCCAGAACGCACCGCTCCCGATGGCATCGAAGGAGGGTAGGGCATAGCTGGAGCCTTCCATGGGATCGGGCAGCTGGACGAAGTGCGCCGATCCGATGGACAGGGTCGGGACATTCTCGAAGCCCAGCGCCATCAATATGCCCAGCACAACGGCCAAAAGGGGGCCGGGGATGTATTTGAGCCAGCTGCTGCGCTGTACGAAGGGGCGTTCCCAAAGAACCATGAGCAACAGGCAGGCTGCAGCGATGATCATGACCCCGATGCTCGGGTTCTGCAAAGCGTACCATAGCTCTTGGAAGGTGTTCAGCTTGTCCGGTTGGTCGAAGCTCTCATCGCCCATGTAATCCTTGTCATCACCCAACGCATGCGGAATCTGTTTCAAGATGATGATGATGCCGATGCCGGCCAGCATGCCTTTGATCACGCTGCTTGGGAAGTAGTAGGCTATGATCCCTGCCCGGGCGAAGCCGAGTCCTATTTGTATGAGCCCCGCCACAGCGGTGGCCGCCAGCAAGGCCTCGAAGCTGCCCAGTTCCACGATGCCCATGGCCACAACGGCCGTCAGGCCTGCAGCCGGGCCACTGACACCCAAGGGCGATCCGCTGGCAGCACCAGTGATGATGCCCCCGATGACCCCGGCGATGAGGCCCGCTACGGGCGGGGCTCCCGAGGCGATGGCAATGCCCAGGCAAAGGGGCAGTGCTACAAGGAATACAACGATCGAAGCGGGAAGGTCCCGCTTCCAAGTACTGAACAGGGATACGTTCTTCATCAATAAGGGAGTACCGGTGTATGTTCCGCTCCAAGGTGCAATGCCTCGGATCACGTTCGCGGACGATCAAGGCCGCGGGCCACTAACGCACCGCCTACCAAGGTGGCGGATGCGGGACGTCCCCGCGTGGGGCCAATACCGGACAGTCCTTGCAACACTTCGTCCAGGACGATCGGTCGAGCATCTGGTGAGGGGCCTTGCCGCTCACCACAAGCTCGAACAGGTCCACGTGTTTGATCTCCTCCTCGTTCACCGGTGCCTGTGCGTTTCCGTACTCGTCGGGTGTGGACATGACCCGGGCGTTCAGCATCTGTGGAAGCATGATCATCCAAAACCCGACGAACAACGCGAACAGCCTCATCGCTGTTCCGTGGCGTGTGAAGATCTTGTGCTGTCCGCTGGTGGCTACCATGATCAGCCAAAGCTAACGCTACGATCGGGATGCTGGTCCGTATCGACCTGGATGAGCGCCGACGCTAGCGGTCAATTGGAAGCGTAGGGATACAGCAGCATGAAGGCTGGGATGGAGATCCTGAACCGCTGACCATCAACCAAGCGTTCCATCAGGTAGGTCCCATGCATCCTTCCAATACCGCTTCGCAGATCGCATGCACTGCTGTAGCTGAATCGCTCGCCCGGGCCAAGGACCGGTGTTTCGCCCACCACACCTGGCCCCTCGACTTCACGTTGCGGAGCCAAACTGTCACTGATGGTCCACTGGCGACGAAGCAACTTCACCGTGTCACGACCGGTATTCTCGATCACCACTTGATAGCTGAACAAGAAATGGGATGCACGAGGGTCACTGTGCGCAGGCACGAAAGTGGCCTTTACACTGACGAGGATGCCGTGGGTCACTGCTGTTCCCATTGTGTGCGCCCCGTTCACATGTGCGGGACCAAGTGCAAGGATAACGACCGTTATCCACTATTGGTTGTGTGTGAAGCATCGGGAATTGCAGATCCGTGGCAAAGACGCCCCGGTACCTTGGCCGCCATGTCCAGCATACACCTGAGAAGCCTACGGATGACGGTTGTCGCCGCGACCTACTGCACCACCCTTTCCCTGGCGGCCCAATACAATGGACCCGAGAGCGTGGAGTATGATCCCATCGGCGATCGGTACTTCGTCAGCAATACGCAAACGCGCATCATCAAGGTGCGGGCCCAGGATGGTACGGTCAGCGACTTCAGCGCAGTGCTGCCCAATGCTCCGTACGGCCTGGAGATCATGGGTGATGTGCTGTATGCCTGTGCCGGCAACGGGGTTCGCGGGTTCAGCCTGACCAACGGACAACAGGTCTACCAGCGCGCTCTGGGTGCCACCTTCCCCAACGGGATCACCACCGATGGTGCGTTCCTGTACGTCACGGACTTCAGTAGCAACCCACGCCGCGTGATCAAGGTGGACCCCATCGGCGATACGCACAGCACCTTGGTGCCGAACACCGGTGGGCAGCCCAATGGCATCGTTTGGGATGGGACAGGTGATCGCTTGGTCGTGGTCTTCTGGGGGAGCAATGCACCCATCAAAGCCTATGATCGGAATACGGGTGCAGAAACGGTGCTGGTCAACAACTCGGGCGTTGGAAGCATCGATGGGGTCACCATCGACTGTGATGGGAATTTCCTGATCGCTTCCTGGAGTCCGGCGCGCATCACCCGCTTCGCGCCAACCTTCGCCCAGGCCGGTGAGGACCTGGGTGTACCTGGGCTAAGCAACCCGGCCGATATCGACTTCGACCAGACGAACCAGCGCGTTTGCATACCGAACAGCGGCAACAACACCATTACCCTGTTCGACTATACCTGCCTTACGAGTGGCATGGAAGAGGGTATGCGGTCCGTGCCTTTGCGCGCCGTGCCCAATCCCACGGGCGATCGGCTCCGCCTGGATCCGCCCTTGTCCGGCACGGAGCCCTATTTGTTGATGGATGCACGTGGTCTGTTGGTCGGAGGAGGTACGCTTCGAGCCGGAGCGGAACTCGATCTTAGTGCATTGCCCACAGGGGTCTACCTGATACACCTCACACGGATAGGCCGCCGCGTGCGCGTGGTAAAGGAATAACAGACCAGCCCTGCCATTCAGGACCCATCACTTTGGGGCGGCCGTTGGGCCCGTCGCGAGGCACCAAAGGTCGTCGGGGCCGGTACACAGGTCGGCGTGGTGGAGTTCCCCTGCACCATCGTGCCATTCCACAGCGACCAAGGCAGGCATGCCAGCACCCTGCTCCATGGAGACCAGGATGGACTCCTGCCATCCTAGTGGTACAAGACCTGCTGAGGTGGCTTTTTTCTTGGGCCTGTCCATGCCGATGAAATTACTTCACCGACATGTTGGTTCCTTCCATGCCATGGCGGTAATTCCGGGATCCTCGCAAGGCTATCGCCATTGGAACGGATCATGCAGCGGAAAGTAGGGCTGGCATCGGCACCTTCAATGACCGCGGGCCAGGCAGACCCCTATCGGCAAAAGCTGAACTCGGGTTACTCCGCAAGAGGATGTCCAGCACCCTTAGGAGCCGGGAATGAAGTTGGATGCCTGCGCCTTGGGTGGGTGCCCGAGGTCGCGGGGCATGTCCGCTGATAGGCCCCTCAGGATGGTCCTGTCAGCCTCGCCTGCTGTTCAGGAAGCGTACGCCGACAAGCCGGTCGCAGCGTAGCATACGGTCCGTGAAGTAGACCATGACGAGGTAGTCGTTCTCGGTCTGGAAATGGCTGCCTTCGATGGTGGTGATGTCACCGGTGTTGGAGCCACTTGGCAGGGTAGCATACGCATAGTCGTAGAACCCCTGCTTCAAAAGGAGTTCTGCCGTGTACGCTTTGCGTTCGGCATTCCAGGTCATCCGGTTCTCCGGGGTACAGCGCCAGTCGGTGAAGGCCCCAAGCACGTAGACCGCCTGTCCCAGGGGAGCGGACATGGGCAGGGTGAAATGCACCACCACATAATCGGCACCCAGCGGGTCACCGTCGAAGAAATCATTGCGTACGAAGAAGCGTCCGTTCAGGTCCGGCTGTTCGATGTGCACCCTGATGTTCCGTTTTGCTTCCGGCAAGAGGTGGGCGTGGTACACGGTCTCGCCCACACCTTGCTCGATATGCGCCACCTGCTGCGTGGTGAAGCGCAGGTCCTTCAGGTCGAAATTGCGGAACTCGTTTCCACCCATGAACAAGCCTTGCTCAGGGAAGTCGTAGACAAGCTCTGTTCCCCGCATGAAGCGTGGTGTAAAGCCCTGGCGCAAGTCGTCCCAGCGCATGTTCTGCAGCATGGCCACATGGATCTCGCTGAAGGGATCCTGTACCGGCAGTCCGGGGTGTCGTACTGTCAGGTCCACATGTTGGGCCACATCACGCATGTCCACCTGCCGGCTGGCCTTCACCGAGGCTTCCAACTGGACTTTCTGCTCGTATACCATGAACCGACGCGTAAGGACCAGGTCGTTCTCGTCGCTGTCACGATACACTTTCAACAGATAATTGCCGCTCATGCTGATGCGTACGATGTCGTTCGGTATACGCACCTCGTACTGGAGAAAGGGCTGCAGTGTGTTGAAGCTCTGCCTGGCCGGGGGCATGATATCGCTGAGGGCTCCGGTGAGGTACTGCCCAGGCAACAGGTCGCTCGGTTCCCAACGGGCATTGCAATGCACCAGGGTGTAGGAGAAGTATTCGGGATCGGGGCTGAAGTCGTCGAAGCGGAGTATGAGCCCATCAGGGCTGCCTAGCTCGATCACTGGCGGTGCCAGTTCGAAACCTTCCTTGAACAATTGCACCGTGCGCAGCGAGGGTTTGTAGGTGCGGTCCTCGTACCGCAGATCACTTGTGCTCCAGTAATCGTCGCTGGTGCTGCGTTCCACGGTGGCCAGGTTGGCGCACGCGGCTATGGTAAGCGGTACAAGCAGAAGCATGGTGCGTGCGGGCATGGGGTGGGTTGCGCGGGACTGAAGAGAGTCGCAATGAACGGACCAAGGTCCGCATATCACGGTCGATAAGAGCTGTGGTCATGTTCCAGGTCCAAGACCATCATTTTTCCCATTGGTGACAAATGTCGCCGATCCGCGTAGAACACTACTTTTGCCGCGCCTGCGTCGGCAGGTACTCCAAAAGCACCCATGTCCAAGAGCATTCGGATCAGAAAGGGCCTCGATATCCGCCTCGCAGGCGAAGCGGAGAAGGTCCTTGTTCAAACCGATCCCGCGAAGGTCGTCGCGATCAAACCGACCGACTTCCATGGCCTTGTCCCCAAAGTGCTGGTGAAGCCCGGCGATCAGGTGAAGGCTGGAACGGCACTTTTTGCCGACAAGTACAACGACCGTATCCTGTTCACCAGCCCGGTGAGCGGCGAGGTGGTGGATGTTGTACGCGGTGAAAAGCGCAAGGTCCTTGAGGTCCGTGTGTTGGCCGATAGCCAGCAGCAGTGCGAGGATTTCGGTGCAGGCGATGCCTCGGGCATGAACCGCGAGACGGTCATCCAGAAGTTGCTCGCCAGCGGGGTATGGGCCGCCTTGCGCCAGCGCCCATTCGATGTTGTTGCCGATCCTGCGCAAACGCCCAAGCACATCTTCATCTCCTGCTTCGATACCAACCCCTTGGCCCCGGACCAGGACTTCGTGGTCCGCAACCAGGGTGAGGACCTGCAAGCGGGTCTCGATGCTCTTGCCAAGCTCACCTCGGGTAAGGTGAACCTTGTGGTGGGAGGCAACACCAAAGCCCGCGAGTTCCTCGATGCCAAAGGGGTTGTGCGGCACACGGTGAGCGGCCCTCATCCTGCAGGGAATGTGGGTGTACAGATCCACCATATCAGCCCCATCAACAAGGGCGAGGTGGTGTGGACCTGTGGCGTTCAGGATGTGCTCATGATCGGGCGCCTGTTCCGCACCGGGAAGCTGGACGCATCGCGGGTCGTGGCGGTTACCGGGAGTGAAGCCAAGCAACCCAAGTATTACCGTAGCATCATCGGAGCTCCGGTGAAGGATATCATCGGTGTGCCAGGCGAAGGGGTGCGCATCATCAGCGGGAACGTGCTTACCGGGGATCGAGTAGGCGCTGAGGGTACATTGGGCTACTACCATACCCAGCTGACCTTGATACCCGAGGGCGATGAGCCGAAGTTCTTCATCACCGAAGGATGGGCCAGTCCTGGCTTCGATAAGTTCAGTGCCAGCCGCAGTTTCCCCGCCTGGCTGATGCCCGGCAAGAAGTTCGTCATGGACTCCAGCCAGAATGGAGAGGAGCGTGCCTTCGTAATGAGCGGACAGTACGAACAGGTGTTCCCCTTCGACATCTATCCTGTGCATCTGTTGAAGTCCATTCTGGCCAACGACATCGAACAAATGGAGAAGTTGGGGCTTTACGAAGTAGCCCCCGAGGACTTCGCGTTGTGCGAGTTCGTATGCACCAGTAAGATCAACTCCCAAAGTATCGTGCGCCAAGGCCTCGATGCCCTGAAGAAGGAAACAACCTAAGCCGTCGACACCGTGAAGGCACTACGTAATCTTGTAGAGAGCGCAAAGCCCACCTTCTCGAAGGGTGGCAAGTTGGAGAAGCTGCATTGGGTCTTCGATGGGTTCGAGACCTTCCTGTTCACGCCGGGGCATTCCACCACCTCGGGAGCCCACATACGTGACGGCATCGACCTGAAGCGCACCATGAGCCTGGTGATCACGGCCATGATCCCCTGCCTGCTCTTCGGTATGTGGAACGTGGGGCACCAGCATTATCTATCCATCGGGGAGTTCATGGCACTGGGCGAAGGATTTTGGGACAAGTTCCTGTTCGGCGCCATCAAGGTGCTACCTATCGTGGTGGTGAGCTACGGGGTCGGACTCGGCATCGAATTCCTGTTCTGCTCCATCAAAGGCCATCCGATCCAGGAAGGTTTCCTGGTCAGCGGCATGCTGATCCCCTTGGTCATGCCTGTTGATGTCCCCTTATGGATGGTGGCCGTGGGTACTGCCTTTGCGGTGGTGATCGGCAAGGAGGTCTTCGGTGGTACCGGAATGAACATCCTGAACGTGGCCCTTACTGCCCGAGCCTTCCTGTTTTTCGCGTATCCCACATGGATGAGCGGCGACAAGGTATGGGTGAGTACCGATGGACAGACCGTGGTGGATGGCTTCAGCGGTGCTACCAGCATGGGGCACGCTGCTGCTGGCAACAGTGCTGGTGTTGTTTCCATGATGGACAGTTTCCTCGGTTTCGAGGCGGGTAGCATTGGCGAGACCAGTGCCCTGGCCTGCTTGATCGGTGCGGCGATACTGCTCATGACCGGCGTGGGCAGTTGGCGCATCATGCTCAGCGTGCTTCTTGGTGGAGCCACCATGGCGGCCATCTTCAACTGGGTTTCCCCCGGTCTTCCGGATGACAGTACCGTGAAGTATTTCATGAGCATCCCTGTCCTGCATCAACTGATGCTCGGCAGTTTCTTCTTTGGACTCGTCTTCATGGCGACGGACCCTGTGACCGCCACCCAGACCAATACCGGCAAATGGATCTATGGCTTCCTTATCGGTCTGTTGGCCATTTTGATCCGCGTGGTCAACCCTGCTTACCCGGAAGGCATGATGCTCGCCATCCTGTTCATGAATGTGATGGCTCCGCTGATCGACCATTATGTTGTGCAGGCCAACATCAACCGTCGCCTGAAACGCGCCGCTGTGCTCCAAACCGCCTAACCGCAAGGACCCATGGCAATCGACAAGAACAGCAATTCGTTCACCTTCACCTTCGCCATCATCATGGTGGTGGTGGTGGGCACTCTTTTGGCACTTACCTACACCAGCCTCAAACCGTTCCAGAACGAGAACGTGCGCAGGGAGAAAATGCAGAACATCCTTTCGGCCATGAACGTGAAGGTGGCCCGGGACGAAGCGCCTGCACGCTACGAGGAACTGATCAAGGACACCCGGATGGTGGACGCGCAAGGCGTGCTTACCGAGGGGGATGCCTTCGCGCTCGACGTGCGCAAGCAGTACAAGGATGAGAAGGCGCGTGTGATCACCGCTGACGAGATGAAGTACCCCTTGTACGTTGCCGAAAAGGATGGTAAGCCGCTTTATATCCTTCCCATGGTAGGTACCGGCCTCTGGGGGCCGATCTGGGGTTATGTGGCAGTAGCTGATGATGGCCGGACCGTGGTGGGCAGTACGTTCGATCACCAAGGGGAGACCCCAGGTCTTGGCGCGGAGATATCCACCCCCATTTTCACGAAGCAGTTTCCTGGTAAGACCTTCGTGGACGAGAGCGGCAAGTTTACCAGCATAAAGGTCTACAAAGGCGGTACACAGACCACCGATCCGCATGGTGTGGACGGCATCAGTGGCGGAACCATCACCAGCGATGGCGTGCATGAAATGCTGGAACGCACCCTCGCCGTGTACGATACATACCTGCGTTCGGAGACGCGGACAGCGGCCAATTCGTCGCAGGCCATGCCCATCGCCGAACTCGTCGAACACATTCAAACGGAGGAGCAATGAGCACCACCACAGCCGCGGCATCAGCGGCAAAACCTCAGGACGGCCTTTTCAGCAAGAAGAACCGGGCGCTGATCACCGATCCGCTGAATGACAACAACCCCATCACCGTGCAGGTCCTGGGCATCTGCTCGGCCTTGGCCATCACGGTCAAGTTGGAGAATGCCTTGGTCATGAGCGCGAGCGTGATGGCCGTGATGCTCGCGGGCAATGTGATCATCTCCCTCCTGCGCAACATGATCCCTTCCCGGATCCGGATCATCGTGCAGTTGGTGGTGGTCGCAGGCCTGGTGATCATTGTGGACAACGTGCTGAAGGCATTCGTTTACGACGTGGCCAAGCAGGTGGGTGTCTATGTTGGGCTTATCATCACCAACTGCATCATCATGGGTCGATTCGAGGCCTACGCCATGGGCAATAAGCCGGGTCCGAGTGCACTGGATGCCTTCGGTAACGCGATGGGTTATGCCTGGATCCTGGTGGTGGTGGCATTCTTCCGTGAGATCTTCGGTTCCGGCAGCCTCTTCGGCATCCCGCTGTTGGGCGATGCCGCCGAGAAGACCGGTTTGTATGCCTTCGGATACATGAACAACAATATGATGATCCTTCCACCAATGGCCCTGGTCATCGTGGGCATCATCATCTGGGTGCAGCGATCGCGCAACACGAAGCTCATCGAACAAGCCTAAGCACGAGCAGCATGAACCTCGTAAACATCTTCGTCAAGGCGATCTTCATCGAGAACATGATCTTCGCCTACTTCCTGGGTATGTGCTCATACCTGGCCGTAAGCAAGACCGTGAAGACCGGTGTGGGTCTCGGTGCTGCAGTGATCTTCGTTCTCGGTGTTACCGTGCCGGTGAACTACCTGCTCGAGAACTATGTGCTGAAGGAGGGCGCCCTCGCATGGGTCAGCCCCGACCTCGCTGGGGTCGACCTCAGCTTCCTGGCCTTCATCATGTTCATCGCGGTGGTTGCCTCGATCGTCCAGTTGGTCGAGATGGTTGTGGAGAAGTTCGCACCGGCGTTGTATGGAGCGTTGGGCATCTTCCTGCCGCTCATCGCCGTGAACTGCTCGATCCTGGGTGGTGCACTCTTCATGCAGGAGCGCCAGTATAGCAACATCGCGGAGGCCACGAGCTTTGCCTTGGGCAGCGGAGTGGGCTGGTTCCTGGCCATTGTGGCCATCGCCGCCATCCGCGAGAAACTGCGCTACAGCGACATTCCCGCTCCCTTGCGCGGTCTGGGCATCACCTTCATCATCACCGGCCTCATGGGCATGGCCTTCATGGCCTTCATGGGAATCAAGATCTGATCATGGGAACAACGATCCTTGCTACCGTAGCGGTTTTTCTTGTCGTTACGCTCATTCTTGTCGGCCTGCTGCTCTTTGCCAAAGCGAAACTCAGCCCGAGTGGGTTGGTGAAGCTTTCCATCAACGGCGAAAAGAACATCGAAGTGGAGGCGGGCAGCACCTTGCTGAGCACCCTCAGTGAAGCCAAGATATTCCTGCCCAGCGCCTGTGGAGGTGGTGGAACCTGTGCCATGTGCAAGTGCCAGGTCTTGGAAGGTGGCGGAGAGATCCTTCCCACGGAAGCGCCCTATTTCAGCCGTAAGGACATAGCCGATAACTGGCGTCTGGGTTGCCAGGTCAAGGTGAAGAACGACATGGTGATCAAGGTGCCCGAGGAGATCTTCGGCATCAAGAAGTGGGAGTGTGAGGTCGTTTCCAACTACAACGTGGCGAGCTTCATCAAGGAATTCGTGGTGAAGCTGCCCGAAGGCGAACATCTGGAATTCGAGGCCGGTGGGTATATCCAGATCGACGTGCCGCCCTGCGAGGTGGATTTCAAGGACATGGACATCACGGCCCACCCGGAACTGGTGGCATTGGGTCGCGACCCCAACGATTTCAAGGCCGAGTGGGACAAGTTCAACCTTTGGCCCTTGAAAATGGTGAACCCGGAGCCCATCTTCCGGGCTTACTCCATGGCCAACCACCCGGCGGAGGGCAACATCGTGATGCTCAACATCCGCATTGCCACGCCGCCTTGGGACAGGGCCAAGAACGGTTGGATGGACGTGAATCCCGGCATCTGTTCCAGCTACGTCTTCAGCCGCAAACCAGGCGACAAAGTGACGATAAGCGGTCCATACGGCGAGTTCTTCATCAAGCCCACCGAAGCCGAGATGCTCTACATCGGTGGTGGTGCTGGCATGGCCCCCATGCGTTCACACCTCTTCCACCTCTTCCACACCCTGAAGACCGGTCGAAAGGTGACCTATTGGTACGGTGGCCGCAGCAAGCGCGAACTCTTCTACCTGGACCACTTCAAGAACATCGAGAAGGAGTTCCCCAACTTCAAGTTCTTCGTGGTGCTCAGCGAGCCCCTTCCGGAGGACAACTGGAAACCCAAGAAGGACATCAACGATACCGAGGGTGACGGCTTCACCGGTTTTGTGCACCAAGCAGTGATCGACCAGTATCTCAAGAAACACGAAGCGCCGGAGGACATCGAGTTCTACTTCTGTGGCCCCCCCTTGATGAACGCTGCCGTGCTGAAGATGGTGGACGATTGGGGCGTACCCAAGGAGAACGTCAGCTTCGACGACTTCGGAGGATAGACCGACAGGACCAAGATCAGATGATCGGAGGATCCCAAATTGGAAAGCCCCGCCTTGTGCGGGGTTTTCTGCTTTCAGCGGCGATCGCTCTTTTGGCGGTCGGCTGCGGCGAACGGAAGAGCGACTTGGTCATCCTGGAGGGCAAGGCACAAGGTAGCACCTTCACCATCAAATACCGCGATGCAGAACAACGCGACCTCAGTGTGCCCGTGGACAGCACGCTGAAGGCCATCGACCGAAGCCTCAGCCTTTGGGTGGAGGGAAGTACCGTGGAAGCATTCAACAATGCAGGTGAGGCCTTCACAAGTGAGGATATCCACTTCCGTATCATGGTGTCCCGCTCCGAGCAACTCTGGAGCGGGACGGAAGGTGCCTTCGACCCCACCGTGCTGCCCTTGGTGAGGGCCTGGGGCTTGGGGCAGGAGGGTAGGGCTGTATTGGATACGCTTGCGGTCGACAGCATCCGGCGCTTTGTTGGCATGGACCTACTGGCCATGGATGAGGACTGGCGCGAGCGTCCTGTGTTTCCGCCGGTGATCACCTACCGCAAGTCGTTCCCGGAGGTCATGTTCGACCCCAACGGGATCGCGCAAGGCTATACCGTGGATGTACTGGCGCAGTTGCTCGAAGCCCATGGCATCGTGGACTACATGGTGGAGGTCGGCGGCGAGGTCCGGGCGCGGGGTGTGAACGACCGCGGAGCAGCATGGTCCATACAGATCGACAAGCCCTTGGATGGCAATGAACACGTGGAGCAGGTCGTGGTGCCATTGGTGGATCGCAGCTTGGCCACGAGCGGCAATTACCGCAAATTCATCGAGGTGGACGGAAAGCGCTACGGGCATACGATAGACCCTCGCACTGGCCGACCGGCAATGAATGCCTTGTTGAGCGCCAGTGTGATCGCCGATGATTGTGCAACTGCGGATGCGCTGGGAACAGCGTTGATGGTGATGGGCCCCGAAGATGGCAAGGCGTGGTTGTCGCAGCACCGCGAGGTGGAAGCCTACCTCGTCATCGACGATGGCCAGGGAGGCTATGCCGTGTGGAGCACACCCGGATGGCCCGTGCTGGATGCCCGGCCGGTCAGTCCGAAATGATGATGCCGCTGCCGTGCAGCAACCCTTCCAGTCCATCCTTGGAGAACCGCGCCTTGCGGATCCTGTTCTTCGCCGGATCGATGGAATAGTGTTGGGCATTGCGTAGGTCCGCGCCTTCCAGCCCGGTACTGTCGAAGACGGCTCCGCCGAGGTCGCAGCCCGTAAAAGAGGCACCGGAAAGATCGGCGCCGGAAAGGTCCGTTTCGCGCAGCCGGCAGTTGCTGAACACGGTGTTCTTGAGCCGAAGTCCGTGAAATGAAGCGAGGTCCAGGATAGATGACTCGAAGGCCAGTTCGAGCAGGAAGGTGTGGCATCGATCGAAGCGAAGGCCGAGCAACTTGCAATGTTCGAACCGGACGCCGCGCCAGGAGGTCTTGGTGGTTTCGGCCAAGCTCAGGTCGCAGCTCCTGAAGGTGCATTCAACGAAGACCTTGCCTGCGAGGTCCACCTGCTTGAGGTCACAGTCCGCGAACGTGCATCGGACGAACTCCTGCACAAGAGGGCCATCCAGGTCCGAAGGTCCGATCACCGCATCCTCGACATGGTCCCTGCCACCGCCACGGGAACCGCCCGTCGCTACCATCGTCTACACCAAGTTGGTGGCATCGTCCCGCTTGCACTTCTCTTCCGGGCGTGCACCACAAAGCCCGCACGAGGCACCTTGTTCCTGCACCAAGGGGTTGTTGCTGGCACAGGTGCCGGCGAACTCGCCACCTTTCTTGGCCCAAATTTTCACCGCGATGCCGGCGAAGGCCAATGCCAACAGTCCAATGGAAAGGAAGATGGTGGTCAGGGACGTGGTCATGTGCTTAGAAGTAGGGCACAAAGGTAGGGGCATGTCATTGGGATGGCAGGCAAATGACTTCCGTCAGATCAGGGTCGCAGGATCGGTGGCAACTTCAGGCGCATGAGCGAACTCGAATTCCGTCCGCGGTTCCGCTTCCGGAGCCCCTTGACACCTGAGGTTATCAAGCAACGCATCCAGGACCGCGTCCGGGAGAACAACCCGAGCCGCTTGCGCCTTGGTGGTACGGGCCATCACCTTTCCCTGCAATTCCCTCCTGGAGCTCAACGCTCCTGGACACCGCAGATGGACCTCGATGTTGAACTGGAGCAATTGCCTGGGCAGAAGCCCATGTCGATCGTGCGCTGCCAGATCGGCCCGATGCCCACGGTATGGATGCTTTTCGTGGGCGGTCATATGTTCCTTGTCGTCGTCGCCTTGTTGGGCATTTCAATGGGCGCCTCGCAACAGGTGGTCGGCACCTTCGCATGGGGCTGGTGGATGGCGCTTCCCACACCTTTCCTTGCACTCGTTTTGTGGCTGTTGGCGCAAGAAGGCAAGCGTCGCTCGAAGGGCGAAATGGGTCTCCTGAAACACTTCGTGGACGATGCGTTGGGCTGCGACTGCTTCGATCTTGCAGAGCCGGGGTGAAAGGTCTTGATCGCTATCTTTCGGCACTTTCACCAAACATCAACGATACCATGAACAAGCCATCACTCTTCAAACGCATTCTGCTCCCATCCCTTGCATTCGTTCTTGTAGCCTCATTGGGTGTGGGCTGCTCCGGTTGCAATGGTGGAGAGGCGGACACTACGGGCGATGCCGTCAATAACGAAGGAACGAACGCTGATGGCACTGCTTCCGATGCTTCCGCTTCCGATGCCGGACATGAAGGGCACGATCACTCCGATGGTATGTCACACGACGGCGCCGATGGCATGTCGCAAGGAGGAGACAATACCGGTGCAGCAATGGACGACTCCGACCCATGGACCCGTGTTTACGCCACCCCCGTGGAAGAGCGCACCGGTACTGTGGAGAACCTGAATGGTCTTCGTGCGACCTTGGTGGCTGAGTTGGACCAGGTTCGGGCCCGCCTCAAGGATGGCACCCGTTCCGCAGATGAACGCAAGGCCGACAGCCAGCGCGCTTCCGAACTGGCCCAAGGCCTTGAGCGTTTGGACCGGACCATCAAGCAGATCAGCGATGCCGACGACATGACCTGGACGGACGTGCGCGAGAGCTCCCTCAAGTCCGCGGGAGAGTTCCGCGAGTGGATGGCCAAGTACGGCATGCCCAGCTAAGGCTGCGTATTCAGCCACCTAGGCTTGGAAAGCCGGATGGACCCGAAGGTACATCCGGCTTTCCCTTTTGGTCCCAGTACCAAGCGTGTTGTGCACCTTTGCAAGCGCCGCGTGTTCTGCGGTATATGGATCGAAAGGCAGCCATGCGGATCGGGATCGTTTGTTACCCCACCTTCGGTGGAAGCGGTGTAGTAGCCACCGAACTGGGGATGGCCTTGGCGGAGAAGGGCCATGTCGTACACTTCATCACCTATGATCGCCCGGTGCGCTTGCGCGATCACCCCAACGTGTTCTACCACGAGGTGCGGGTAAGCGACTATCCGCTTTTCGATTACCAGCCTTATGAGCTGGTGCTTACCA
>CAYQMC010000066.1:10215-14848 GCA_964418285.1 uncultured Chryseobacterium sp. | reverse complement strand
CTGGAATGTTCTGAAGGGCGACATGAGCTTGGTGGGCCCCCGTCCGGAGCGCCAGTTCTTCATTGACGCGATCACCGAAGTAGCTCCGCATTACCGGCACCTGCACAAGGTTCGTCCCGGCATCACCAGCTGGGGACAGGTGAAATTCGGGTATGCCGAGAATGTGGAGCAGATGGTGCGCCGGTTGAAGTACGACATCCTCTACATCGAGAACATGAGCCTGGCCGTGGACCTGAAGATCCTGGCCTACACGGTGCTCATCATCCTGAAGGGCGACGGCAAGTAGGGTCGGATCACGTTCCGCCCCTACATTGCTGACCCAAAATCCTATTTCCACACATGAACATCTCCGTCATCGGTGCCGGCCAGATGGGCAACGGTATCGCACACGTCTTCGCGCAAAGCGGACATTCCGTGACCCTTATCGACATTGCACAGACCAGTCTCGACAAGGCCTTGGCCACCATTGGCAAGAACCTGGACCGCCAAGTGGCGAAAGGCCATCTTAGCGAGGACGCCAAGGCGGCCGCACTGAGCAACATCTCCACCTCCACCGACATGGCCGCCGGTGTCGCCTCTGCCGGGCTTGTGGTGGAAGCCGCCACAGAGAACGTGGACCTGAAGTTGAAGATCTTCCGCGACCTGGACAGCAACGCTCCCGCGGAATGCATCCTAGCCACCAACACATCGTCCATCAGCATCACGCGCATCGCTGCGGTCACGAAGCGTCCAGCACAGGTCATCGGCATGCACTTCATGAACCCGGTACCCGTGATGAAGCTCGTGGAGGTGATCCGTGGGTACGATACCAGCGATGCAGTGACCAAGACCATTGTAGACCTGAGCACGGCGATCGGTAAGGTGCCGGTGACCGTGAACGACTACGCTGGTTTCGTGGCCAACCGGATCCTGATGCCCATGATCAACGAATCCATCGAGACCTTGTTCCAAGGCGTGGGCGGCGTGGCCGAGATAGACACCATCATGAAACTAGGCATGGCCCACCCGATGGGCCCCTTGCAGTTGGCCGATTTCATCGGGCTCGACACCTGCCTTGCGATACTTCGCGTACTGCATGAAGGGCTGGGGAACCCCAAGTATGCTCCATGCCCATTGCTGGTCCAAATGGTGGCTGCCGGTAAATTGGGGGCTAAGAGCGGCGAGGGCTTCTACGCCTACACCCCGGGCAGCAAGGAACTTATGGTCTCACCGGCCTTTGCCCGCTAGCGTAAGGCATTCGTGGTCATGAAGGAGTTCATCCGGTCATTGATCGAGAAGAGCACGGGGTTTCGTGTTATGCGCCGACTTCCCTTCGGGAACGACCGCTTCACTGACCTGGACATGGTCTTTCCCGGGAGGGCGGTGCGCACCATCGTGGATGTCGGTGCCCATGTTGGGCAGACCACTGAAGTATTCCGCAAGGTTTGGCCTGAAGCCGGTATCCATTGTTGCGAGCCTGTCTCGAGCACTTTCGCGATCATGCGTGACCGGGTTGGTGGGCATGAGCGGACGTACTTGCACCAAGTCGCCATCGGCGCCGCGCATGAAAGGCTGGAGATCCACCTCCCGGCCGATGGGAGCAGTTCGGACATGGGGTCGCTGAATGCAGCACATCCCACCCTGCGCGACGGCAAACTCAGGAGCGAAATGGTCGAAGTGATCACGTTGTATGAGCTTTTCGAACGGGCTGGGATCGACCGAGTGGACCACCTGAAGATCGATACCGTGGGCCATGAAATGGCCGTGATCGACGGCGCTGTGGAACTCTTCAAGTCAGGGCGGATCGGGGTCATCGACGTGGAACTGGGCATGAATCCAGGGAATACCCTGTTGGTGCCTCTGGCCGATATGACCGCACGACTGGCCGACCTTGGGCATGAACTCTTCGGACTGTACGACCAAGTGCACGAATGGCCCACCAAGCGCCCGGTGCTTCGGCGGTGCAACGCGCTCTTCATCCCTGCGGAGATGGCCCGACCAGGCACATGGTCACCCTTCAGGGACTAGCGCCGTAGTGCCTTTCGGACATGCACCAAGCTGTGGTCATCACTTCGGCACAAGTAGCGGACATTCACCTGATCCGCAACATCGCTCTTTCGACGTGGCCTGTTGCCTACGCGGATATCCTGAGCACTGCGCAGCTGCGGTACATGCTGGACCTGATGTATACCGAAAAGGCCTTGCATGATCAAATGACCCTGCATGGGCATTACTTCCTGCTCGCGCACATGGCAGGCGAAGCCCTCGGGTTCGCATCCTATTCCGCGCTGACCGACCTTCCTGGCACCACCCGATTGCACAAGCTCTATGTGCTGCCTGGAAAGCAGGGCCACGGCATCGGAGCGGCTATGCTCGATGCCGTTGTACGCAAGGCCATGTCGGCAGGAAATTCGCACTTGGAACTGAACGTGAACCGCTTCAACAAGGCCTTGGATTTCTATAAGCGGCAAGGCTTCCGGGTGATCCGCGACGAGCAGATCGACATCGGCCAAGGATTCATCATGGATGATCATGTACTGCAACTCGAGTTGCCCCGTGCCCCCCGGAACGAAAACGCCGCTGAAGGGTAACCCCCTCCAGCGGCGCACACAGCCCGGGTGGTGCTAATCGAACACTGCGATGGTGATGCCTTCGGTCGCTGAGGGCCAGTTGCGTACACGCATGGTCCGACCAGCGAAAGTGAGTTCTATGCTCTCCTCTTGTGCCGCTTGAAAGAACACGTCGATGCCACTGAGGAAGGGAAAATTCCCGAATAGGCCCACCGCGTTACCATTGGTCTGCCCATCCCCATTGCCATCGTAGAGGAAGAACGCGATGGTGGTGTTGTCCTCGGAAGCGAATTCCGGCGTCGACAATTCGAGTCCATTGGAGCGGAGGTCGTCCCGGCCATTGATCACTGCTTGGTTGGCAGTGAAGATGGTGACCACGGATTGGGCATCATCGGATGGCAGGGAGCCGAGCAATAAGCCTGCGATGGAACCCGCAGCTGGCAAGGAGCGCAGATACACCAAGCGGTCGGTGGCTATGAATGGCTCTCTGTAGTAGTGCAGCTTTCGTCCCGTCTGCGGAACAACCTCGAACTCGTAGTACCGGCCTTCTTCGGCCGTGAAGTTGCCCCAGAATCCATCGGCATCAGTGATGAAATCGTGTGAAGGTTGTTGGGATGTCCGAAAACCCGTGGCGGCATCCAAGGGGTATACATTGACCCTTGCACCAGCCAAGGGAACATTCTCGCCGAGGCTGAGGGCACGGCCTTGCACGGTGCGACGCCCATCCGGAACGACGGTGGTGTTGGCAGGCGGCATGCCCCGGAAGAAGGTGTACATGGCCGTGAAGGCCTCCTCACTGGTGGCCACCTGGTAGTGGTCCTGCCCAGGCAATTCCACATTTTGCGCGCCAGGGATATCGCCACCGTCAGCGATGGCATCGTATGCTGACCAGATGTTCATGGTCGGCACTTCACCGTTGGGGCCGGCAGGACCCGGCTGTACGCTGCTTCCGATGTGCACGTAGTGGGCCACCTTCGCCGCACGCGTACCATCGGAGAGGTAGTCGTAACCCAGACCTCCACCGGCACTGTGGCCCACAAGCTCCACTTGTGCAGCGCCGGTGCTCTGGAGCACGTTGTCGATGAACGCATCCAGGTCCGGCACAGCATCGCCCGCGCCAAGTGTGTTCCGGTCCATCACGAAGATCCTATCGTTGCACTGGCCGTTCTGCGCGAATCGCTGGGCCTGCTTGGCATAGGTATCACCGGATGCCAACAATCCATGGCACATCACAATGGGCAGGTAGCTGCTGTTGCAGGCCACCTCGCCACCATTGCCCCCTCCATCGGGATCAGGCATGTGCTCTTCCTTGTCCTTTTTGCAACCGGAAATCAACAGGATGGCCGACAAGGCCAGCAATGGTATGTGTCTCATGGGCTGTATCGTGGAGTGTTTGGGAAAGATAGGCTCCCCATGGTCCACTTCCAACTGTGGGGTAAGACCCTGCCGATCAACGCAAGAGGGAGGTATCGACCGCTTGTGCGGGATCCAAGCCGTACTTGCGGTACAAGCGTGCCTTGCGTTTCTCGAGGCGTGCCTGTGCCTTCGCGGTACGCGGTTTCATCGCCAACAGTGGCAGTTCGCCGCGTTCGATGCGCGCCACGATCACCTCCACGAGCAGGTCATCACCTTGGGGGTCGTACCTGCTCTTGAGGTTCTGGCCGAAAAGACGGGCAAGCCCTTGCCACGCGAAGGCTTGGAAACCACCGCGCAGGTCCTTCACCAGATCGAAGGAGGTCTTGCCGGTTTCGCGATCGATCAATTTCACCAGTACCTGCCCTTGGCTTATGGTCAGGTCCTTCACTTCCGCTTCGAACTCCGCACGCAGTTCGGCTTCGGCCAGCTTGATGTAGAGGTCCTGGTCTGTCTCCCGTTCGATGCGGGCCAGGTCATGCTCGTATTCCTTGAGCAGTTGCCCAGTGAGTCGCGCATAGGGATAGACCTTGACAACGTTGCGTGTGAGGCGATCATAGCGCTTCGCCTCCCTATGATCGCGGGCCGTCCAACGGGTCAACACCTGTGCTTCACGCAGTTGCACGGTAGCGACCGTATCCCCATCCACCACCTTGGCCTTCAGCACATGC
>CAYQMC010000066.1:0-10205 GCA_964418285.1 uncultured Chryseobacterium sp. | reverse complement strand
ATGCCCCGGGTAGGATTCTTGGCCATACGCAGGCACGGCCCACGCCATGAGGGCCAGTATCACCAGTATTCCGATCCGTTCCACCATTCGCTCCAACGTACCACGCGTCAAGGATCCAACGCGAATAGCATGCCGATATTCCGCGTGTACGTGGTCAACGCCTCGCCAGTTTCCAAGCGCTCGGCCCTGAGGAAGCTCCAACCGGAATTGCCCGCACCGGCATGCGGTCCTGCTCCATGGCCGCTGCCACCAAAGCTGCTGCCGTGGCTTCATCCAGATCGGTCCCTGCAAGTGAGTCGGCCGTGAAGTGGTCCCGAACGAAATGGGTGTCGTACTTCCCGCTGCGGAAGCTCTCGTGCCCCATCACATAGCGGCAGAAGCCCAGGGTGGTCTCCACTCCGCTGATCGCATAGTCGTCTATGGCGCGCTCCATGCGTTCGATCGCCTCTTCGCGGGTGGCTCCGTAGGTGATCAACTTGGCGATCATGGGGTCGTAATGGATCGGGATGGTCATGCCTTCCTCGAAGCCATCGTCCACACGAACGCCCAAGCCTTGGGGCGGACGGTAAGTGGTGAGGGTTCCGATATCGGGCAGGAAATCGTTGGCGGGGTCCTCGGCATACACCCGCACCTCGATAGCGTGGCCGTTGATCTTCAAGTCGTCCTGTGTGAAGGGCAGCTCCTCCCCTTCCGCCACGCGGATCTGCAGCTTCACCAGATCAAGCCCGGTGATCATTTCCGTGACGGGATGCTCCACCTGCAGGCGGGTGTTCATCTCCATGAAGTAGAACTCCATGCTGGCATCCAGCAGGAACTCCACGGTGCCTGCCCCTGCGTAGTCGACACTCCTGGCCACGGCCACCGCCGCCTCGCCCATGCGCTTGCGGAGCTCGGGCGTGAGCACGGCACTGGGGGCCTCCTCCACCACCTTCTGGTGACGGCGCTGGATACTGCACTCCCGCTCGAACAGGTAGCAGGTGTTGCCGTGGGTATCGGCCATGACCTGCACTTCGATGTGCCGTGGACCGGTCACGTACTTCTCGATGAACACGCTGCCATCGCCGAAAGCATTCTGCGCTTCGCTGATGGCGCGTTCCAGGCCCTCCTTGAGTTCGCTCTCCTGTTCCACGATCCGCATGCCCTTGCCGCCACCACCGGCCGCGGCCTTGATCAGGATCGGGAAGGTGATGGTCCTGGCCACGGCCATGGCCTCTTCCAATCCGCTCACCGCGCCTTCGGTACCGGGTACGAGGGGTACACCGTGGTTCTTCACCGCTTCCTTGGCAGCAAGCTTATCGCCCATCACCTTCATGGCATGGGACGAAGGTCCCACGAAGGTGACACCTGCTTTCTCCAGCGCCTTGGCAAAGTCACCATTCTCGCTCAGGAAGCCGTAGCCCGGGTGCACCGCATCCACCTTGAGGTCGGTACATACCTTGATGATCTTCTCGAAGACCAGGTAGCTCTCCTTGCTCGGTGCCGGCCCGATGCACACCGCCTCATCGGCGAAGCGCACAAAGGGCGCGTTGCGGTCGGCTTCGGAATAGACAGCCACGGTGCTGATGCCCATTTCCCGGGCGGAGCGCATCACGCGCAGAGCGATCTCGCCACGGTTGGCGACGAGCAACTTCTTGATCTTCTTGTTGGCCATGTGCTGAAAAGACCTGCCCGAAGTGGAGCGAGCAGGGAGTGCGAAGATGCGAAGCCTTGGCCTGATCTTTGGCTTTGCCCCGGTCATGCGTACCACCATGACACTGTTGGTGGGTCTTACGGCCCTTTCGCTTTCCGCCCAGATCGGCCGCACCGAAGTGGACACGGACAGTGGCCTGGTGGTGTTGCACTACTTCACGAGCGGGACCATCAGCACCACCGAATGGCGGGACAAGGACGACCGTTTTGGCCGCTCCATGGCTTACGACCCGACGGGCAAGGAGATCTTCAGCTACCACACCCGGCGCGTGGGTGGCCATGCCAGCGCACACTTCAGCTACCACCCGAACGGTGGCATCAGCAAGGTGGAGGTGAGCGACGCACCGGACGCCGGGATCCAGTGGTACCGCAGCACCGCCACCTACGATGAGGCAGGGAACCGCACGGGCTTCCGGGAACAGCGCCACGAAGACCTGATCAGCCCGCATACCCTCTTCGAAACGCCCCAGCCCAACGCGGCCCACTGCCAGAAGATGTTCACCAATGAGGTGTTCCTGGTGAACGCCACGCGCCAAGCCGGCAAGGCCAAGGTGAAGGCCCTAAGGCCCTCCCCGGCCTTGAAGGACAGCGAGCACACCCTGGCCCCCGGCGATACCGTTCGGCTGGGAACGTACAGCATGGGCGAGACCTTCGAGGTGCCCGACAAGCAACTTGCCGTGGAGGTGAGGCGCGCCCTGAGGAACCGCCGGAAGCCCGCTGCCCTTGGCCTGCTGCGAACGGACCAGGTGCAAGTGGGCGCTGAGCACCGTCGCTACTACCTTGTTGTGCGGTCGTGGGGCAAGTGATCACTCCTCCACTTCCAGCCCCCAGAACGAACGCAGGTGAGGCAGGAGGACGTTGATGTCCACCGCATCGAAGGGATGTTGGGTGTTCGGCAGTACCAGGGTGGATCCATGCGGCATGCAGCGCGCAGCTTCCAGGGTGTGCTCCGGTACCGCCGTTCGGTCCTTGTCACCCACGCCTAACATCACCGGGCAGGTGATCTTCTCCATCTCGTCCTTCGTCAAGGGCGGCTTCTCGTGCAGGCCGGTGATCATCGACGCTGTGGCGCGCACCAGGTCCTCCCAGCGATCGGGGCCATGCTGTACAAGCAGGTCCATGGCGAACTGCGGCACCTTTTCCTTCATCTTCTGCGGGTCCAGCAGGCGCAGCTCGCGCTCCAGGCCTTCGCGGTCCCACTTCAGCTTGGAGCCCAGGGTCACCACCGACTTCACCTTGTCCGGGTATCGGCTCGCATAGAGCAGCGCCGCGTAGCCTCCCATGCTGTATCCGAAAAGGTGGGCCTCGCTCCAGCCCGCTTCCTGCATGGCATCACGGATATCCCGTAGGAAGACCTCCATGGACAGGCCTTCATCCGGTATGGCATGCTCGCCGTGGCCACGGAACTCGATGGTGCGCGTGCGTATACCCGGCAACACTTCCCGCAGTATGCCCAGTTGTTCACGGGTGCCGAGGGCGCCGTGGAGGAGGAGGATGTTCATCGATGGCGAAGATGCTATGTTGGGCTCTATATTCGCTGTACCGGCTCAATTCACCTGTGCGTATTGAAGCCATAGCCCACCAACAACCTCAGGCTCTCCCACCTGCCGACAACTTTCCCGTCAAAACCTTGGCAAACCCACCCCTGGTCGACGAATAGCACGAAGATCTGCCTGTCATGATACTTGCGGCGATAAACGAAGATCTTCGTATACCCAACGTTGACCGCCATTGCGCGCTGTGCCGCGCAACAGCGTTCAACTACGAATGACCACCGCCTATAGGGAACACGCGCCTGCCGTATCATCGGCCCGGCACTTTCCTACCCTGCGGGGGCCAAGGATGGCTTCACCTCCAGGAATGAGTGGCCGAACTTTGGGGAAGCTTACACCCTGTTCTTCCCCGATCTTTACGCCATGCGCACCCGCCTTACCGACATGCTCGAGTTGGAGCATCCCCTGATCATGGCCCCGATGTTCCTGGTGAGCAACGTGGCCATGGTGACCGAAGGCATGCGCTGCGGCGTGGCGGGTTGCATACCGGCGCTGAACTACCGCTCATTGGAGGAGTTGCGCGGCGCCTGCCGCGAGCTGAAGGCGGCCAAGGCGGCGTGTGCCAAGGGGTCCTACGGCTTCAACCTGATCGTGAACAAGAGCAACCCGAAGGCGATGGACCAACTGAAGGTCTTGTGCGAAGAGGGCTGCGACTTCATCATCACCTCGCTGGGCAGCCCGGAGGCCACGATCAACGCGGCGCACAAGGTGGGTATCAAGGTATTCTGTGATGTCACGGACCTGCGCTTTGCGCAGAAGGTGGAGGCCCTGGGCTCGGATGCCGTGATCGCCGTGAACAACGAGGCGGGCGGACACCGTGGCGCCCTATCGCCCAAGGACCTAATCGAACTCCTGCGTGCCAACTGTAGCATCCCGGTGATCAGCGCGGGCGGCGTGGGCACCAAGGCGGAGATGGACGAGATGCTGGCCTATGGTGCGGAGGGCGTGTCGGTGGGCAGTCCCTTCATCGCCTCGGTGGAAGCCCCAATCACCGAGGACTACAAGCAGGCTTGCGTGGAGTATGACGCGAAGGACATCGTACTCACGGAGCGCATCAGCGGCACGCCGTGTACGGTGATCAACACGCCGTACGTACAGAAGGTGGGCCTGCGCTCCCCGTGGATCGAGCGCATGCTGAACAAGAACAAACGCCTGAAGAAGTGGGTGAAGATGTTCCGCTTCTACATCGGCATGAAGGCCACTGAGGTGGCGGCGCAGCAGGTGACCTACAAGACCGTGTGGGTAGCGGGGCCGAGCATCCAGCATAGCAAGGCCGTGGAGCCGGTGCGGGAGATCATTCGGCGTTTGGTGGGGTGAGCTTCCCACAGCTGCGTATACGACCTTGAAAGGACGCAAATGGACCCGATGGACTGGGCGTCCATCCAAGTCCATTCGCATCAATACTGCGATCTGAAATGACGAACGCCCGAAGCACTAGCCCAGGGCGTTCAGGTGAGTACTATCGACCATGTTGGTCGACCCAATGGGTCGACGCTACAATGAGGTGTTGCAATGATCTGCGATCATTTCAACACCTCCTTCACGCGGTCCGCAGCCTCTTGCAAGGCCACAGCGCTCAGCACCTTCAAGCCGCTCTTATCGATCAGTTCCTTCGCTTCCACCGCGTTGGTGCCTTGTAGACGCACGATGATCGGCACCTGGATGTCACCAATGTTCTTGTAGGCATCCACGACACCCTGCGCCACCCGATCGCAGCGCACGATACCACCGAAGATGTTCACCAGGATCGCCTTCACGGTGGGGTCCTTCAGGATGATCCGGAATGCCTTCTCCACGCGCGCTGCATCAGCGGTACCTCCCACGTCGAGGAAGTTGGCGGGTTCGCCACCACTGAGTTTGATGATGTCCATGGTGGCCATGGCCAGGCCGGCCCCGTTCACCATGCAGCCCACGTTACCGTCCAGCTTCACGTAGTTGAGTCCGGCCTCGCCGGCTTCCACTTCGATGGGATCCTCCTCGGTCTTGTCGCGCATCTCCACGTAGTCGGGATGCCGGTACAGGGCATTGCCGTCCAAACGCACCTTGGCGTCCACGGCCGCGATCTTGTCGTCGCTGGTCTTCAGCACGGGGTTGATCTCGAACATGGCCGCGTCGCATCCTTCGTAGGCCTTGTACAGGGCGGCCACGAACTTCATCATGTCCTTCTTGGCCGGGCCCGAGAGGCCCAGGTTCGTGGCGATCTTGTTGCATTGGAAGGGACGCAAGCCCACGCGTGGGTCGACGAATTCCTTCTGGATCTTCTCCGGGGCGTGTTCGGCCACCTCCTCGATGTCCATGCCACCTTCGGTGCTGTATACGATCACGTTGCGGCTGCTGCCGCGATCGAGCAGCACGCTCATGTAGAACTCCTTGGTCTCGCTGGCCCCGGGGTAATACATGTCCTCGGTGATCAAGACCTTGTTCACCTTCTTTCCTTGCGGTGGCGTTTGGGGCGTCTTGAGCATCATACCGATGATCTCCTCGCTCTTGGCGCGCACCTCGTCGATGTTCTTGGCGAGCTTCACCCCGCCCCCTTTGCCACGACCACCGGCGTGGATCTGGGCTTTCACCACCCACCATTTGGTGCCGGTCTCCTGGCTCAATCGTTTTGCCTGGTCCACGGCCTCGTCCGCATTGTGCGCCACCAGACCGCGCTGGACGCGTACACCATAGTTGGAAAGAATGGCCTTGCCTTGATATTCGTGCAGGTTCATGGTAGGTTGACTTGATCGTTCTAAGGTCGCCGTGGGCGAGGAATGCGGCGCGAATGTACATGCCGCTTCGCAGACTACCAGAGTGGCGGCCCATCGCATAAGCGACCCGCGGTGGATAAGCCCCACCGATCGAGCTGGTTACCTTTGTACCTTGACAAAAGCAGGAGCAGGGAACGAAATGAGCGGAACGGGAAGCTGGGGTCTGGCGAAGTTGAAGGATGGGTTTGAATTGTTCCTTGAGCGTGCAGGACTCTCCGAACAGATGGCAGGGCTTTTGGCACTGGTGGTCTTCGCCGCGGTACTTGGAATCCTCCTCACCCTGCTATCCATCCTGTTGGCACGCGCGCTTACGGCGGCACTGAAGCGATTCTCCACGGGTACCGTCACCGAGTTCGACGACCACTTGCTGGATATGAGCGTGCCGAGGTATGTGGCCCGCATCATTCCCCTGGTCATCGGGTACCGCCTGATCCCGCTGGTGCTGCGCGAAACACCCGAACTCATCGAGGGAGCGCAGCGCCTGTTCAACGTCTTCTTCATCATCCTGGTCGTCAGGATCGCTCGGGCGGTGCTGATCGCAGGGCGCGACACCCTGAACGATATGCCGGCCTTCCGCGACAAGCCACTGAACAGCTATGTGCAGGTGGCTTCCATCGTGCTGTACATCATCGCGGGCCTCCTCCTGTTCTCGCTGCTCACCGGCAAGTCGGTGGTCGCCTTCCTAACGGCCATGGGTGCCGCATCGGCGGTGCTGCTTCTGATCTTCAAGGATGCGATACTGGGCTTTGTGGCGAGCATCCAGATCAGCGCCAACGATATGGTGCGCCAAGGGGACTGGATCACCATACCCCGGTACGGTGCCGATGGCGATGTTACCGAGATCAACCTCACCACGGTGAAAGTGGAGAATTTCGACCGGACCATCACCACTGTTCCCACCTATGCCCTCATCTCCGATTCTTTCCAGAACTGGCGTGGCATGCAGGAGAGTGGCGGGCGGAGGATCAAGCGAAGCATCCTGATCAAGGTGAACAGCATCCGCTTCCTGAGCGATGCGGAGATCGAAGCGCTCAAGCAGATCAGGATCATTGCCCCCTTCATCGAGGAACGCTCAGCCGAGATCAAGGCCTACAATCACGAGCGCGGTCTGGATGGCAGCATGCCAGCGAATGGCCGCCGGATGACCAATATCGGCTTATACCGCAAGTACATCGACCTCTACCTGGCACAGCACCCCGGTATCCATACCCATATGACGCGTATGGTACGCCAGATGCCTTCCAACGAACTTGGGGTGCCCTTGGAAGTGTATTGCTTCACCAAGACCACGGAATGGGTGGCCTACGAAGGGGTGATGTCGGACATATTCGACCACCTCTTCGCGGTGCACACCTTCTTCAACATCGTGATCTTCGAACGTCCGGCGGCCGACGACGTGCGCGGCATGAACAGACCCTTGCCGACCGAATAATGGGATGACCGCTGGGGTCCCACCCCTCGGATCCGTCATCGTTCTTCTTCAAGGGTAACGGAACTCACCTGGCATAGGGAAAGCCACGATGAAGCGTTCCTGCAAAGCCGGGAAGATGAGCGACGGTGGGGGTGGCAGACGTCCCTGACGGTCTTCTCTCCTTGCCCTGCTCCCTGCCCATCAGCGGCATATCGCGTTGGACGATAACACGCTGATCCGATCAACGGTGCCGTTCGGCCGACGCGAATCGCCACATTTGCAGCATGATCCAGGCAACCGCCATCCACAAGCGCTATGGAGACCTTGCTGTACTGAAGGGTGTCGACCTGCATGTGGCCAATGGCGAGGTCGTGAGCATAGTGGGCGCGAGCGGAGCGGGCAAGACCACACTGCTGCAGATCATCGGCACACTCGAACGCCCTGACAGCGGTACGCTGATGATCGGCGGGCAGGATGTGACCAAATTGGGAAGCACTGCGCTGAGCGCATTCCGCAACACCCACATCGGCTTCGTATTCCAGTTCCACCATTTGCTGCCGGAGTTCACCGCCTTGGAGAACGTGATGATGCCTGGATTGATCGCGGGACGAAGCATGGCCGAGTGCACTCCGCGAGCGGAGGAGCTGCTTACCCGCCTGAACGTATTGCCCCGCAAGACCCACAAGCCAAGCCAGCTCAGCGGTGGCGAACAGCAGCGCATGGCCGTGGCCCGCGCACTGTTCAACAACCCCAGTGTGGTGCTCGCCGATGAGCCTAGCGGCAACCTCGATTCGGCCCACGCCAAGGAACTGCACAAACTCTTCTTCGAGCTACGCGCCGAGTTGGGCCAAACCTTCGTGATCGTGACACACAACGAGGAGTTGGCGGATATGGCGGACCGGAAGCTGGTGATGCGGGATGGGGTGATCTGAATCGATCAGATGAACAGATGATGGAATGCGCGCCATCCGAAGCGTCCCCGTCACTGGCCCGATACTTGCCAACCGCGCGCACCCTTCACCTTCTCCGCAGCATGCGCTCCGCCCTATTTCTCGGCCTGCTTTTTTTCCAAGCGTCTTTCCTCCGCGCCCAACCCGACCACCTTACCGATCCCACCGACCTTCCAACCTGGATGGCCGAGCTCGTCACCGGTGAGGCACCGAAGACCGCGCTGAAGTCCACGGGCAAGCCGGTCCACACCAACGCGTTCGTGGGCACGTGGATCATGCGGGTCACCGAAGGAAAGCGCTTGCTGTATTGGGGCGATGAGCAGCGGATGATCATCCAGGAAGTACAGGGCATGAATACGCCGGTACGGACCACCCTGGTGGACCTGCAGGCGAACATATCGATCGTGCTCTACCCGGGCAGGAACGGAACCAATGGCCGGGTGCGCGACCTGTACCATCCGCAGCAAGGGTACTTCCTTGAACTACTCAGCGACAGTGTGGCGGCTACGGGAAAGCGCGACACATTGATGAATGAAGTGTGCATCGAATACGTGGGCACCAATGCCAACGGTGGCAGCATCAGTTACTGGCGCACCACGGCGCATCCCAAGCTGTTCAGCGACCTGCGGGTGTGGGGTCCATGGTTGCGCGAAGGGGAAGTGAAATACCTCAGCGCCTTCAACCACAAGCGCACCGGGCCCGCCATCCGCGTAGCATGGGACGGCCCACAGTACACCCCCACGAAGGGCGAAGTGACCTTCCATCGTGTAACGCCCGGCAAACAGCCCATGCCGAAGCTGGAACTGGTCGGTGCAGTGCTGGCGGAGGAGCGCCTGCTGTGGGTGAACGCCACGCAGATCGGTCGCCTGCCGCCGTGGATGCGCGAACGCTTGAACCGCCTGCCGGAAGACAGTCTGCCGCTGGCCTTCACACCGCCCGCTGTGGACCGCGGCATACCGGACAATCGGTTCGTGGGCACGCTCACCGCGCGGTCCGCATCGCGTTGGACCGATGAGGACGGCACCAAGGACCAGTTCGGCCTCTTCACGTATTGGGCCGATGAACGCAGGGCCATCCTCACCGTGGACGCGCCGCACGAAAAAGGCAAATGGACCTACATGGTGGACCTGGACCACGATGTGGCCATCGTTTCGCGCAACGCAGGGCACAGCCACGTGATCCCGAAGGTGGAGATCACCACGTTGGAGGATGCGGGTCTGGTGGAGTTCGGTGAAGGCGTGGACCTCCCCTTCACCCCCACTGGCACGACACGCAAGATCCTGGGCCGCTCCTGCGAGCTGCACACCACCACCGAATACTACTTCTCGCGCTACTGGTTCTCCGACGTGACCACACCGAACCCCATCCACGACATGGCGCGGTGGATGGAGCCGAAGCCTTCGCAGGTGTTCAAGGACCTGATGTTCTTCGGGGTGAAGGACAAGCCGATGCCCTTTGCGGTGATGGCCACGGAGCTCACCAGCTTCAAGCCCGGAAAAGTGCCGCCACCGCCCGTGGACCTGAGCGATCATTGGGTGAAGGACCATCGCTTGGACAGCCATAAGCGCAGCCGCTCCTACGAGACACCTTCCAGCGGAAGAACCTACAGCGGGGCCGGCACCGAAAGCCCATCGCGGGAACCGACCCACGAAGTGACCACCGAGCCCATGGAAATGGTGGAGGTGGAAGCTGCGCCGGAAGTGGCGGTCTCGCCGGACGAGGTAGCCGGACGCGACCGGAGTACGGAGGCGACCGATCCGAACGCGGTCGCGAAACGCCTGCTGAACGCCAAGCTGGATCGGAGCATGAACGATTTCCGGGGCAAGGCGCGCCTGAAGTACACGCTGAT
>CAYQMC010000065.1:0-15064 GCA_964418285.1 uncultured Chryseobacterium sp. | reverse complement strand
AGGGGGTCGCCCAAGGATACGCCGGAAGCATCATCCCAGCGCACGGTGAAGACAATGCTGGAAAAGAGTCCATCGAAATAGGAATCCGGACGGATGAGCACCTCCAACTGATCGCTCCCGAACGGTCGGCTCGTGATGTCCAGTGCAGGCAGTTGCGCCTGGGCTTTCAATGCCGGGACAAGCAAAACAAGTAGTACCCAGGAACGTATGGATGCGATCATTGCAGAGCGGGATAATTGTCCCGTAGGACCTTGGGTACCAAATGTACCAAGATCGCCTCAGGTCACGGCTGCCATTGATCCCTCTGGAATGGAAGGCCTACAAGATCCGCGAAACGATGTGGTCCACGGTAACCCCCTCGGCTTCGGCCTTGTAATTGCGCACGAGGCGGTGGCGTAGAATGGGCAGGGCCACAGCTTGCACATCCGCAATATCCGGGGAAAAACGACCGTGTGCCAAAGCATGCCCTTTGGCGCCGAGCACCAGATACTGTGATGCGCGTGGACCTGCGCCCCAACTGATGTGTTCGTTGATCACCTCGGGTGTTCCGGGCATTCCGGGACGTGTGCGCGTGGCCAGCTTCACGGCATACTCCATGACATTGTCCGGTATGGGCAGGCGGCGCACAAGGCCTTGATAGAACAGGATCTCTTCCGCTTCCATGACCGGGGAAAGCTGAGGCTGCTTGTCCCCCGTTGTTGCCTTCACCACTGCAAGTTCCTCTTCATAGGTGGGATAATCCACCCAGATATTGAACATGAAGCGGTCAAGCTGGGCCTCAGGCAATGGATAGGTACCCTCTTGCTCGATGGGGTTCTGGGTGGCCAGCACGAAGAAAGGATCCGGGAGGCGCTGGGTCTGGCCCGCAGCGGTCACTGCCTTTTCCTGCATGGCCTCCAATAAGGCGGCCTGGGTCTTGGGCGGTGTGCGGTTGATCTCATCGGCCAGGATGATGTTGGCGAAGATGGGTCCCCGAACAAAGCGGAATTTCCGGTCTTCGTCCAGTATCTCGGAACCGATGATGTCGCTGGGCATGAGATCCGGAGTGAACTGGATCCGGTTGAAGGTGAGTCCGAGGGAGCGGGCCACGGTGTTCACCAACAGGGTCTTGGCAAGGCCAGGCACTCCCACCAGGAGGCAGTGGCCCTTGGCGAAAATGCCAAGGAGTACATGGTCCACGACCTGCTCTTGGCCGATGATGACCTTCCCGATCTCGGACTTCAGTGCACGGTAGCGCTCACCAAAACGTTCTACTGCTTCAACATCGTTCGCTGGAATGCTCATGGTCTTCGGGGTGCTATCACTTCGGTGGTGCAGCGGTTCATTCCGAGACGGTGGACCGCTGCCAGTCGTGGGTAAAGGTGCATGTGGTGAACTCCGGTGCCAAGCGCACATAGGTGCCCAGTAACCGTTCCTTCACCCAATCGTCGATGGACTCCGCCCTTAGTTTGCCTTCCGCGGCTTGCTGGATGAGTCGGTAGTCGTCCTTCAGATTCGCTTTGTGCGGCTGTGTGCGTAGGATCAATTGCAACAGACGGTAGGCCTTCGACCCATCGGGCATCACGACCAACTGTGGTTCGCTCACCTGGCCAGGTTCCAATTTGTCCAGCACGAAGAACACCTGCTGATCCAAGCTGCTCATGTCCCAACGCGCAGAGTTGCTGTTGGGTTCGATCATAAGGCCATTGGTACCCTTGCTTTCCTCGTAGTCGGTGTATTTCCCGGCAAGCGATGCAAAATCCCTACCACCGACTTTGATGAGCGTAGACAGACTATCGAGGAACTCCCGTTCACGCTGCAGATCGGCATTGCTGACCTGAGGCCGCATCAAGATGTGTCGCGCATTGTACTGTTCGCCTCTTCGTTCGATCAACTCCATGAAGTGATACCCGAACTGGGTCTTGAAGACCTGCGAGATCTCGCCTTCCTTGAGGCTAAGGGCCACGGCATCGAATTCGGGCACCATGACCCCTGTGGGAACCATGCCGAGCTGGCCGCAATCCTTGGCCGATCCCGGATCCTCGGAATAGAGGATCGCCACGGTGCAGAAATCCTTTTGACCCTCGATGATCTGTTCGCGATACTCATCGATCCTGCGACGCACGCGCCGCTCCTCCTCATCGCTGGGTTCGGGTACACGCAGGAGTTGGGCATACTCGACCTCGGTGTTGATGAACGGTATGCTGTCCGGGGGGATGCGCTGAAAGAATTGCTGCACATCGCGCGGGGTCAGTCGCACCTCACCACTGATGCGTTGCTGCATGTTCTGGACCAAGAGCTGATCATGGATCTGGTCGCGGAAGTCCGCTTTGATCTCAGCTGTGGATTTGCCGTAGAACTGCTCCAATTCCTTCTCCCCTCCCAATTGTGAAGCGAAATACCGGATGCGGCGATCCAGTTCCGCGGTCACCTGTGCTTCGTCCACCACTACACTGTCCAGTCTGCCTTGCTCGACCAGCAACTTTTCGTACAGCAGATCCTCGAGTTCGCCGCAAATGAATGCATCGGTGATGTCGACGCCGCTGGACCTTGCCTGTTCCGTGCGTGCCACAAGTTCAGATTGCAATATGGCCTCACGGCCCACCACGGCGACCACCCGATCGATGAGCTGCCCTTCCGGTTGAGCCGATACGATCCCCGTGGCGCACATTGCCAGGACCAAGAAGACCGATTCAATATACCTCCACATGGCCTTGGGCTTGAGCATCTTGGTGTACGTCCTCCCGCATGCTTTCCAGCAGCCGGAGCTTGCGTTGATTGATCAGGATCGAACGGATATCCTGCTCCACCAGATCCAAGGGTGAAGTACTATCCTTTCGGCGAAGTTCCAGTATATCCACGAAATAAGCACCCTCAAGGTCCCGCAGCACGACACGTCCTTCGCGCAGTCGATCCTCAGCGGCCTGCGTGGACCATACCGGGATCTCCGACCGAAGCTCACTGAAAGTACTCCACCGGTCGCTGCGGTCCACAATGGGCACGTTGCGCTGGGCAAGCCAGATCTCCACCTCGCTCATGCGTTGCGGGTCGCCGCTGATGAAATGGTCCTCCAGTCGTTTCAAGGGTCGTTTATCGGACTCCCTCACCTTGAACCACCGCAAACGCAGGATGTTGTCCCGGAGCTCGAAGTTGTTCCTATTGCGCTCGTAGTATTCCATCACCTCGCTCTGCAGTAACGCTGTATCGAGCTTCTGATCCACCAAGGCCTGCTCATAGGAATAGATCAACAAGGAATTGCGGTAGTCCCGCAACTTGAACTCGATATCCTCCTCTGCCATGGTCCGGTTCTCTTCCGCCTTGCGAAGCACCACTTGTTGCCTGATCCAACTGTTGATGAATGCACTGGCGATCGCTGCGCTGTCCTCAGGACCTACATCGATGGGGACCACTTTCCGCAGGTCGCTCCAATACAGCGTGTTGTCGAACGCTCGGGCGACCTTGGGGTCCGATGGATCCTCATCCGGGTTGCAGGCCACAAGAGCAGCCATCATCACCACCCCGACGCAAAGGGTCAGGTAGGCTGGAGTGGCCTGTGAACCGAATGTCACTTGATGGAGTAAAGGACCTCCTTGTCCACCACCACCGTGTACTTCGCACGCAGTTCACCAACCCACTCGCGCTCCAAACTATCCTGGTAGGCGGCGGTGATGGCACCACGCGCTTCGTCCAGCCCTTTGGGGGCACTGGGAAGGATGCGCTTCACATCCACGATGACGACTCGATCATCCACGGTGATATCCTTGCTCAGCCCGGGCGTGACGAGTTCCTTGAGGAAGGGTTTCTGTTCCGCGGTGAAGAGCCCTGCATCGACCTCAAGGGCGAGAGCGTTCTTCTCGTTCACCTTGTCCACGAGATCCGCACCACGGATCCCTTTGCGAAGCAGTGTCCGCACCTGTTTGGCAACGGAACGGTCCGCACAGGTGTAGATATCCGCCTCATAGCGTGTCTCCCACATGAAATCCGTGGCATTCGCTTCTTGGAAAGCCTCCAGCCCCGCAGTGTCGCGCACGGCGCGGCCCCACACGTTCTGGTCGGTGAGTTCGAACAGCAGGATACCATCCCGGTATTCCTTCATCAACATGCGGAACTCGGCGTATTTCTCCTCAAGGTGCTCATCCTCATAGGCCAACAAACTCTCGTCCACGAACTCGTCGAATCGAGCTTCGACATGTACCGCCACCGGAACCACCCGTTCGCGCTTCTGCTTGCTTTCCAAATGATCCAAGAAGTCCTTCTGGGTGAAGACCCTTTCATTGATGTTGAACAGTGGCTTCGTGAGTTTGCCCGCCTTCTTCCGGTCGTAGGTCCAACCCTGCATCACATTCCGGACGACCACGGTATCATCCATGGTCTGTGCCATGTCATCGTGTTCGCGACTACGGGCATTCACCATACGACCATTCTTCACGGTACCCAGCAACTCACGCTCATATGCCACTTTACCCTGCATATACGGACCAACGACAAGATTCCGGCGGATGAGCGTGTCGGTGGTGGCGGTCCCTTTCTTGAAGATCGTGGTATCCACGAGTTTCACTATGGGCTGCAGGTTCTTGGTATTGATGACCACGCCATATTCCTTCCTGAGCTTATCCAGAAAGGCTTTGCGCGTGATCTCCGCACGGCTGTCGCGTCCGATCTTCGACTTCAGTTCGGCCTTCGCGCCATCGAAGGTGGGAGGCGGAGTATACTCCAGTCGCTGAATGATGTGCCAACCATAGCGGGAACGTACCGGCGCGCTGATGGCTCCGTCGCTATCCAATCCGAAGGCGGCATCCTCGAACTCCTCGATCATCTTGCCGGTGCTGAACTGTGGCAGCTCGCCACCTTTCGTGTTGGAGCTCTCGTCCTCGCTGAAGCGCATGGCCGCCTCGGCGAAGGTGATCTCTCCATCGACAAGGCGTGTGTGGATCTCATTGATGCGTTTCTCCACGCTTTCCTGTTGCTGTGGAGAGTCCTGCTCAGTACTGCGCAACATCACATGCGCGGCCTTCATCTGTCCACGTGCCGGACGCTTGTCGACCACCTTGATGATATGGTACCCGAACCGGGTACGTACCGGTCGGCTCACCTCCCCCACCGATGTTCCGTAGGCTGCCGTCTCGAACGGGTATACCATCTGAAGGGCGCTGAAATAGCCGAGGTCCCCACCGTTCTTGCTGGCGCTGGGGTCATCAGAACCACCGACCCCCTTGGCCACAGTGGCGAAATCCTCGCCCTGCACCACACGTTCGCGCAAGGCGATGATCCGTTTCCAGGCCGAAAGTGTGTCCTCGGGTGATGCGTCCGGCTGGACCTGCACCAGGATGTGGCTGGCACGCACCTCCTGTTGCATGCGCTCGTAGGCCTCGCGCATCAGGGTCTCGTTCAACTCGCGGTCGATCAGGTACGGGCGGGCCAGCTGCTTCCGGTAGCCCTCCAGCTCGTTGCGGAACTTCTGGATGGTATCCATCCCCAACATTTCGGCCTCACGTACCTTCAGCTTGTAGTTGATGAACAACTCGAGGTACTCGTCCAGGGCATCCTTGCTTACCGGAGCATCCTTGTTGTTCTTCTTGTAGATGGCTTCGAACTCGCCACGCGTGACAGCATTACCATCCACGGTCATCAACACCGGGTCCGGGGTAGTGTTCTGTGCAGACACTCCAAGGACGAGGCCTGAAAGCAGGATCATCGCCGACCATTTCATACGTACCATCGGGCTTTGCATAACAATTCGGGGTGAAGGGTCGCAAATGTAACCCATGGAGCCTGCGTCCGGAAGAAGCGTTTCGCGTTAAAAGATCCAAAGCATACACCGTCCGAAAACAACCTGGTGCATGGATGGGGATGAAGGCCCATGCCGGCTCTGTATCGGACTTGAACGCGGCCTCCAGCGGCACGGGCGACCGGGCTCTGGCTCCACTGGAATGAATACCCTTGAAAAGCGCTCGGGGATATGGAAGATGGACCTCTCCGCAGTACCATTGCATTTGCAGCCGGAAACGCGCATGAATCACGCTCTTATCGTTCTTGCCCATGGCAACATCCCCGACCTTGTGGATGTGCTTGATCAATTCGGTCCGCACTGCCAGGCCTATGTACACGTGGACCGCAAGGCGCAGGTAACGCAAGCCGACCTGGCATTGCTCAAGGACCGTTCGATGGTGCGCTTCGTGGATCGCAGATACCGGGTGAACTGGGGTGGGATGGCGATCGTAAAGGCCATCCTGCTTCTTGTGCGCGAGGCCTTGAAGGACCCCGATGTCTCCTATTTGCATATGATCACCGGCACCGACCGCATCATCGTTCCTCCCCGTGAATTCGAGGCCTTCTTCAGCCGGAACGCAGGTCGGGAGTACCTGCTCCACTTCCCGCTCCCCACGCCGTATTGGCCCAATGGCGGGCTGGATCGGCTTGCGTGCTATGACCCCATCGACCTGTTCAATGTACGGTCACCTCGCGGCAAGCGCGCCCGCAACTTCCTGCTGCATGTGCAACAACGGCTGGGCATACAACGGAAGATCCCGTCGGACTTCCCACCCCTGTATGGTGGATCGATGTCGTGGAGCCTGACTCGCGAGCTGCTGCTCCACGTGTTGAACGAAGTGGACCGAAAACCCGCATTCCTGCGCCGTTTCGCCTTCACCTACTGCCCGGACGAGATCGCATTGCAGACGTTGATCATGGCTTCTCCTTATGCCGAACGGGTGGAGAACAACAACCTCCGCTACATCGATTGGTCGCGCAAGAAGAATGCCGAGCCCTATGTGCTCGACCTGGAGAACTGGGATGCCATGCTCGCTTCCGGAATGCTGTTCGCACGCAAGATCGATCGGCCGCTTTCGGATGGCCTCATCGAACGGCTGCGCAAGCACATCGCCAACTAGCTCCTACAGGCTATCCGTTGCTGTAATTGGGTGCCTCGCGCGTGATGAACACATCGTGCGGATGGCTTTCCTTCATACCAGCCATGGTGATCCTGATGAAGCGGGCCCGGGTCAGCGCCTCCATGTTCGCGGCGCCACAGTAACCCATCCCTGCACGCAGGCCGCCGACCAACTGGTGGACCACCTCGCCCAACTTTCCTTTGTAAGGCACCCTGCCACTGATGCCTTCGGGCACCAATTTGCGGGAATCGCTTTCGGCATCCTGGAAATAGCGGTCCTTGCTGCCCTGCTGCATGGCCTCGATGGACCCCATGCCCCGGTATGCCTTGAAGCGGCGTCCTTCATAGATGATGGTCTCCCCAGGGCTTTCCTCAACGCCAGCGAACATGCTGCCCACCATGACGGTACCTGCGCCTGCGGCAAGGGCCTTCACGATGTCGCCGGTGAAACGGATGCCGCCATCAGCGATGACCGGTACACCCGAACCTTCAGCAGCACGGGCGCAATCCATCACGGCGGTGAATTGGGGCACTCCAACACCTGCAATGACCCGCGTTGTGCAGATGCTGCCCGGGCCGATACCCACTTTGATCGCATCGGCGCCTGCATCCACCAGGGCCTTCGTGGCTTCCGCAGTGGCCACATTACCCACGATCACATCCACACCCTTGATCTCCTGTTTCACCAAGCGGAGCATTTCGAGTACACCCTTGCTGTGCCCATGGGCCGTATCGATCACCAAGGCGTCCACACCGGCTTCGCGAAGGGCCCGTGCACGCTCCAACGAGTCGGGGGTTACCCCGATCGCAGCAGCCACGCGCAAGCGGCCCAATTTGTCCTTGCAGGCGTTCGGGCGTTGCTTCAGCTTGATGATGTCCTTGTACGTAATGAGCCCCACAAGCTTACCCTCGGAATCCACCACGGGCAGCTTCTCGATCTTGTGCTCCTGCAGGATATCCGCGGCCTGTGCCATCGTGGTATCGGGCTTGGCGGTAACGATGTTCTCGCTGGTCATCACCTCGGCCACGGGGCGCTCCGGCTTCTTTTCGAATCGGAGGTCCCGGTTGGTGACAATGCCCACGAGGCCATTTTCCCCGTCCACCACGGGAATACCACCGATCCGGTGTTCGGCCATGAGGCGCAAGGCATCGGCAACCAAGGCCTTCTCGTCCAACTTCACAGGGTCCAGGATCATGCCGCTCTCAGAGCGCTTCACCCGACGCACCTCGGCCGCCTGTTCCAACACAGTCTGGTTCTTATGGATGACCCCGATGCCTCCCTGCTGGGCGATCGCGACGGCCAGATCGGCACCCGTTACCGTATCCATGGCCGCTGAAACGATGGGCACGTTCAATTGGATGTTCCGTGAGAACATCGAGCGGACATCCACATCGCGGGGAAGCACCTCGCTGAAAGCGGGTACCAAAAGCACGTCATCGTAGGTCAGGCCTTCACCGAGGAATCTATCCTGGTACGCGTGGCCGTTGGCGGAGGTGGCCTGCACAGGGGCAGCCGTTGTGGATCGTTCCATGCACAAAAGTAGGCAACGGCCCGATCCGCTGTACTATTCGAATGCCGTAAGCATGGTCACAGTACCCCGCTTCTCGAAGCGGCGGCCCGCGCCGTTCTTGAAGGTGCAGTAGTATCCATAGACCCCGATGGGCACATAGCTACCGGACACCATACCGTCCCAAGGCTCCAGTGGGTCGGTGGTATTCCAGATGGACTGCCCCCAACGGTTGATGATGATAAGCTGGTATTCGCTGACATCGGCATAGGAGAGCACTGGCTGGAAGACCGGATTCGCTCCCCCCACGATGAATGCGTTGGGGATGTAGACCAACTCCTCCTGCACGGTGCAGGCCACGTTGCTGCGCGCTGTTGCGTTCACTCCGGAAGGGTTCGCCGATTCGAGCGCCGAAACCCGGTAACAGGCGCGCCCGGTAGTGCCCACCAGGTCCTGCACGTCGTCAACGAAGGTCCACGGAAGGTCGGGCGCAGTGCCGATGGCAACGAAGGGCATGTCGTCCACACTTCGCTCCACGAGGTGCCCCTGTACGACACCCGCCCATTGGGCATAGCCATTCCAGTCCAATTCGTTCTCGCCGTACAGGTTCGATGAAGCCCGCAGCACGATACTGCCACCGATGTTGCTGACCACGGATGCGTTGCCACAACTGTCCTGCACGACAACGCGGTAGCGGTAGCCCACCAGGTCCGGCGAAACATCCGTATCGACATAGGTGATCAGCGGGCCCGCACCGCCGGGAAGTTCTGCCACAAGCTCGAAGGGGGCCCCGTCCGCAGAGCGTTCCACGCGATAGCTTCCCACGGCAGCGGCAACATCCACGCTATCGACCACGGTGATCTCCTCGGGCCCTGAAACGGTTACCGTACGGAGGTAATTGAACATGGGCAAGGGCGGGTAACTGGAAGCACGACAGGTCCTGTTGGACAAGGAGAATGGCGAGCCGCCCTGCGCCATGGCCTTCACGATATAACAGTACGTGCGATCGGGTTCCACATCGTGCAGCAAACCCAGCTGTGATCCGCCCACGTTCTGGAGAACGGCCCAAGGGCCTCCATCCACCTGGACCAGCACTTGGTAAGTGACTACCGGCCAGCCCACATAGGGCGTCCAGCGTAGGGACACTTCCCCTGCGCATCGGTCGTAATCCGTAGTGGCATACATGGTGGTATGCTGGGGTCTTGTGGCGCTGGTGTTGGGACTGGGGGGAACGCCCACCCGGCAGGTATCGAAGGCTGCTATCGTAAAGGATTCCGGTGCCAGGTCCGGAGTGCCGGGGACCCAGGTGTAGGAGGTGATGTCCGGCCCAAAAATGGTGTCGATGATAACCCCACCACCAGGAGTGACGAGCACGATGATGTAGCCCTCGGTATCGCCTTCAGGACTGGGCTCCCAGGCGATCACAGGTCGACCGTCCGTACTATCCACACTAACGGAGATGATCTCCGGTGGCGAAGGCGGGGTGACATCCTCGAACACATCCCCGTCGCGGTTGCTGAACGATATGCATCCGGTATCGTCCGCCAGGCCCACACGGAAAGTGAGCGAATCCTGGCAGATCGAGATGACATGCTGATACGCGAACGTGGTGCTGGAAACGAAGCCGAGCAGGTTCCAGTTGCCGATGGGGTATTCCATCCAGATCGAGAACTGGTTATCGGCCGTACTGGCCGTTGCAGGTGCGTTCCAAGCAAGGTTTGCGCTTCCGAGAGGGGTACTTTGGAACACCTCGAGGAAGAGCGTGGCCACGGTATCGCTCGGGGCGGAGGTGACCGGGGGAACCGACGATGTGGTGGTGATGTAATAGAAACGCGCACCCGCATCCGCGCCGGCTCCGACATGCAGGAACGTGGTCTGCAACGGGTCGGTGACCACACCTGCCACAACGTATGGCCCGGCTATATCCGTCGATGAGTGGATGGTGTGTTCCACGAATGTTCCACCCGGATCCGCGGAAAGCAACCAGGTAAGGGTGACATCGCCAGCAACATCCACCGAGGCGCAGCGCAGATCGGGGGCATCCATGGCCTGCGCCTGCGCCGCCATCGAGGTGCATGCCAGCGCGAGTCCAAGGAGCAGAAATCGACGTTGCAACAGGAACGGGATCAAACGCATATTACCGGTATAGACGCGCCGTTGGACCCAATTGTTGCCGCGTTCGGTGGAATACATCATACAAATGCGGATACCGACCGCATGGCGGACAAGGCTTCGTTGTATTCGCGGATGAGATCCTCCACGATACGAGCGGCAGGACGGATGTCGCTGATTCGACCGCTCACCTGGCCGATCTCCAGTTCGCCTTCGACGAGATCGCCTTCGAACATACCCCGCTTGGCCCGTGCCCTCCCCAAGAGGGCCCTCAGGTCATCGATACCAGCCCCTTGGGCGTAAGCCTGTTGTACATCGGTGAAGAACTTGTTTTGGAGCAGGCGCACGGGAGCCAGTTCCTTCAGAGTGAGCAGGGTTTCTCCTTCACCCGCCGCCACCACCCGCTCCTTGAACGCTTCGTGGGCCGAGGATTCCTCCGAGCACACGAAGCGGCTCCCCACCTGCACGCCATCGGCACCCAGGCACATGGCGGCCAGCATGGAACGACCGTCGGCGATGCCACCCGCGGCGATCACGGGAATACCCAGGGCATCGCGCACCATGGGCACCAGGACCAAGGTGGTGGTTTCTTCGCGCCCATTGTGGCCTCCGGCCTCGAATCCTTCGGCCACCACGGCATCCACACCGGCCTTCTCCGCCTTCAGCGCGAACTTCACACTACTGACCACATGGACCACGACCCTACCGGCATCCTTCAGGCGGCCGGTCCACGCAGCCGGGTTGCCCGCGGAGGTGAAGACGATAGGTACCTCTTCCTCGATGATCGTGGCCATGTGCTCCTCGATACTGGGGTAGAGCATTGGTACGTTCACAGCGAATGGGCCCTTGGTGGCCATCTTGCATTTGCGGATGTGATCGCGCAATACATCGGGGTACATGGAGCCCGCACCGATGATCCCCAGTCCACCTGCATTGGTGACGGCAGAGGCCAATTCCCAGCCCGAACACCAGATCATACCGGCCTGGACCAGGGGGTAGCGTACACCGAACAAGGCCGTGATGCGGTTACCACTTTGCATGGCGCAAAACTACCGGACCCGGAAGGATCTTGGAGTCCAGTGTGCAAAGTGTTGATATCTGGGCCAAGCACCAACCGGTCCCATTGACCGGGACTTTGTTATGTTTGTGCTTTGGTAACGATCCACGTACCCGACAGCATGAACCGCAGTATTCTTCGTTCGGCCCTTGGCATCACCTTGTTCCTGGGTGGTATGTCCTTCAGCCAAGCCCAGTACGCATGGGACGTTGGCGTTCATTTGGGCGGCTCCAACTACCTGGGTGAAATGGGTGGCAAAGAGCAGACCCGTCGCGATTTCGTGTTGGACATGAAGCTGGGGCAGACGCGCTGGGCAATGGGTGGCTTCGTGCGGCGCAAGGTCAACCGGCTCATCTCTCTGAACACCGGCTTGATGTACATGCGGATCCAAGGTGCGGACGCTTTGAGCACGAACCGTGGTCGCGTGGGCCGGAACCTGAACTTCAGGAACGATATGTTCGAGTGGTACGTGCGACCGGAGTTCACCATCTTCCAGGATAACGATATCGGTGGACGCGGGAGCTACCGCACCGACTTCCGTCTTTTCGGTTATGCCGGCCTGGCCGTATTCTACAGCAACCCCAAGGGGCAGTTGGACAGACAAGGGGATTTCTTTGAGCTACGCCCCTTGACAACGGAACTCGAGGCGTATTCGGCGTTCGGTCTTTCCATTCCTGCTGGCTTGGGCTTCCACATCACCAAGAAACGTCGCCACCGTTTCGGCTGGGACTTCGGCTGGCGGACCACCTTCTCCGACTACTTGGACGATGTCAGCACCATTTACGCCAGACCTGCCGATCTTCCCAACAGTGACGCAGTGAACCTTGCGAACCAGCACGCTTCAGCATTCGCCCTTGATCCAACCCTTCCCGGGGAAGAGAACTATAGAGCTGGCAACAAGCGCGGCGACCCTACGCACAACGACAGCTACCTGACCATGACGCTCACGTACAGCTACGTGTTGCGTGGACAATCGAACTTCTACCGCCAGCGGTACAACTGGGTGCGTGGAGCCAAGCGGGTCGGACGTAAGTCGCGCGCCAAGTTCTAACGGGGCTCATTTCCTGAACGTGTTGAAAGGGGACTTCGGTCCCCTTTCCTTTTGCGGTCCTTTCGAGCGGGTGCTCAGTTCTCGATGCCGTGGCGGTGCAGCCAATCCTCCAGCACCACCAAGGTCCAGATGCGCGACCAGTTCATCCGCGTATCACCCTGCAGAAAACGCTGCCATAACGCGCCGATGGCACCATTTCGGAACATGGGGCGCCGGCCCAGGCCGGTGAGGCGCTCTTCGCAAAAGCTGCGTAGTTCGCCACGCATCCATACCTCCCATGGTAACGTGAAACCCATCTTGGGGCGGTCCACCACTTCACGGGGAAGCAGGTCGCCCAAGGATGCCACCAGGAGCTGCTTGGGAATGTGCGGGTACTTGTGGCGGTCGTCCACACCCAGCACGAATTCGATCAGTTCATGGTCCAGGAAGGGTACGCGGACTTCCAAGGCGTGGGCCATGCTCATCTGGTCGGTATCGCGCAAGAGCACGTTCTGCAGATAGGTGGAAAGCTCTCCCACGGAGACCTGTGAAAGAAATGGCAGTGCGTAGCCGCCATCATCACGGATGAACCCCTTCATGATCCCGCCCACACGGTCCGGTGGCAAGGTGCTGCGATCCAACACGCGCACCAGTTCACGGTCGAGCATGGTCAAGCGCGATATGGGGTAGGTATCGTCCACCGAGAACGTGCCAAGACGAAGCAGTTCACCAAGCTTATCGCTCGCGATGGATGGCCGTGCCAAGGCGACGAGGCTGGCTGCAGCACCACGCATGGCCTTGGGGAACTGGGTGATCCATCGGCGCTGCCACAACGCCAAGGTTCGCGGGAACACGGGGTATCCCGCGAAGACTTCATCGCCCCCCAGACCGCTCAAGGCCATGCTGATGCCTGCTTGCTTGGTGACCTTGGAGACCACGAAGGTGTTGGGACCATCGGCACTGGGGTGGTCCATCGCCGCAAGCGCATCGGGCAGCATGGCCAGCATATCCGTGGGGTTCAGGCGGATCGGCGTGTGGCGCGTATTGAAGCGTTCGGAGACCAGTGTGGCGAAGTGCTCTTCGCTGAATTCCGCTTCATCGAAGACCACCGAAAAGGTGTGTACCGGTGAATCGCTCATGCTGCTCATGAGCCCCACGATGGCACTGGAATCGATGCCTCCGGAAAGGAAGGCTCCAAAGGGCACATCGGCCACCAAGCGTCGCTGAACCGCACGCGATAAACGATCGTACACTTCGCGATGGATCTCCGACAAGGACATGTGCTGCGCCGCCTCGCTTACGTTGTCCACCAAGGAATACCACCGTTGCTCCTCCACCTCCTCGTCGGTAACGGCAAGCAGATGGCCCGCCGGTAGCATGCTCACACCCTGCACCAAGGTATCCGGGGCATGTACCGTTTGGTATCGCAGATGATCCACCAAGGCCTGCTCGTTCAATCGGCGGGGGACGAGACCACTTGCGAGCAAGGCACGTATCTCGGAAGCGAATACCACGTGGCGATCGTCGCGGTATATGTAAAGCGGTTTGATGCCCATGCGATCGCGCACCAGCAGAAGCTCCTCCGTCAACGAATCCCAGAACGCGAATGCGAACATGCCCTGCAAGCGGGGAAACGCTGATCGGCCCCACTGGATGCATGCCTGCAACAGCACTTCGGTGTCGGACCCGGTCCGGAAGGTCCTTCCCTCACCTTCCAATGCGGAACGCAACTCGCGGTAGTTGTAGATCTCTCCGTTGAATACCAGGGTATAGCGTCCATCGGCACTATGCATGGGCTGGTCCGACGCACTTTGCAGGTCGATGATGCTCAGCCTGCGGTGGCCAAGCACCACGGGTCCACCCTGCCAAACACCTCCGGCATCCGGTCCACGGTGCAGCATGGCTTCGGTCATGCGGACCATGGTGGCCTTCGGATCCGGGAGCCTTTCGGTGCCGAATATGCCCGCGAGGCCGCACATCAGCGAGCAGCCAGGATACGCTCCAAGCCTTCGCGCAAGGGCAACGGCGCACGCCCAAGAAGGCTGTTCATCCGGGTGACATCCGGCATGCGACGGGTCATATCACCCTCCTCCAAAGGGGGCAGATGTACGATCCGCGAACTACTGCCCACAACCTCGATGATCAGCTCCGCCAGGGATCTGATCGTGACCTCCTGCTCCGACCCGATATTGACCACATCGTTCACCACTTCCCCGGCGCGAAAGGCATTGAGGCAGGCATCGGTATTGTCGTCGATGTAACAGAAGGTGCGGGTCTGGAGCCCATCGCCGTAGAGCGTGATGTCCTTACCGGCGAGCGCGGCCTGGATGAACTTGGACACCACGAAATCCGGGCTTTGCTTGGGACCGTATGTATTGAAAAAGCGGAAGACCGTGTAGTCCAGGCCGTACTCCTTCTGATAGGACCGCAGGAAGGCTTCGCCGATGTTCTTCACAATGGCATAGGGAAGCTTGCTGTTCAGCGGCGTT